>JBILHF010000006.1:0-57626 GCA_044350605.1 Opitutales bacterium | reverse complement strand
AGGTGCTCCTTGGCCTGGCGGACGGTGTAGGTGCCGAAATGGAAGATGCTCGCGGCGAGCACCGCGCTGGCGCCGCCTTGCTTCAGGACGTCGGCCATATGATCCAAGTTGCCCGCACCGCCTGAGGCGATGACCGGAACTTCGACGGCGGAGGAGACGGCGTGGTTCAGAGGGATGTCGTATCCGGCGGCCGTGCCGTCGCGATCCATGCTGGTGAGCAGGATCTCGCCGGCTCCGAGGGAGTGGGCCTGCTTGGCCCAGGCGATGGCGTCGAGGCCCGTCGGGTTGCGGCCACCGTGCGTGAAGACCTCCCACTTGCCTGGACCGACGTTCTTGGCGTCGATCGCGACCACGATGCACTGGCTGCCGAACTTGCGGGCGGCTTCCTTGACGAGCGCGGGATCCTTGATGGCCGAAGTGTTGAGAGAGACCTTATCCGCGCCGGCGTTAAGCATGGTCCGGATGTCCTCCACGGAACGTAAGCCGCCACCGACCGTGAGCGGCATGAAGACCTGATCGGCGGTGCGTTCGACGACGTCGACCATGGTGCGGCGTTCGTCGCTCGAGGCGGTGATATCGAGGAAGACGAGCTCGTCGGCGCCTTGCTTCTCGTAGGCCGCGGCGACCGCGACGGGGTCGCCGGCATCACGCAGCTCTTCGAACTTCACGCCCTTGACCACACGGCCGCCGTGGACGTCGAGACAGGGGATGATGCGGACGGAGAGCATGGAAGAAGCAGAGGGGTAGGGCTAACCCGACCGGAGGTTAAGCCTAAACTACTCCAGGACGATCGTCACCGGCCCATCATTGACGAGTTCGACCCGCATGTCCGCTCCGAACACGCCTGTCGGCACGGGGCGTCCGAGGTGCTTCGAGAGTTCGGCGACGAATAGGTCGAACAACGGCCGGGCGAGTTCCGGGCGGGCCGCGCCGTTGAAGGAGGGGCGGTTGCCTTTGGAGAAATCGGCCAAGAGCGTGAACTGGCTGACTGCGAGGGCCTCGCCGCCGGCGTCGCGCAGATTGACGCCCATCTTGCCTTGGCTGTCAGGCATCAGGCGGGCCTTCGCCACCTCTGCGGCGAGGCGGCGGACGATCGACTCGTCATCGCCGGCGGCGATGCCGACGAGCAGCAGATAGCCGAGCCCGATCGAACCGCTGGTGACCCCGTCGACGCTCACGGAGGCGCTCAGGACACGTTGCAGGACGACCTTCATCCTCAGATCAACGCCTCGAGGATCGTGCGCAGCTTCATCTCGGTCTCCGTGGCTTCCGCCCCCGGGTCGGAGCCCGCGACGATGCCGGCTCCGGCGAAGGCGCGGGCCGAGGAGCCTTTCAGGCGGGCGCAACGGAGGGCGACGAAGAGTTTTCCGGATTGTCCGTCCGAGCGGACCCAGCCGACGGCGCCGGTATAGAGGCCGCGCTGATGGGGCTCGAAGCCGGGGATGAAGGGCAGGGCGAGGGCGCGCGGCTTGCCGCCGACCGCCGGCGTCGGATGGAGCTCGCCGGCGACCTCAAGGAACCGTCGGTCGGCCGGCATGGTGCCTTCGATGGGCGTGCGGAGGTGCATCACGTTGCCCAGGCGGAGGAGTTCGGCGTTGCGCGAGGTCGCGGCGAGGACGCCGACCATGCGCAATCGACGGAGGATGGAGGCGGTGACCGCCGTATGCTCGCGGCGATCCTTGTCGCTCGTGAGCAAGGCCTCGGCGAGCGAGGCGTCCTCGGAGGCGGATTCGCCCCGTCGCGTCGTGCCCGCCACGGATTCGGAGCGGACGGCGCCGTCGAACAAGGACAGCAAAGTCTCCGGGGTCGAGCCGACGAGGCAGCCTTCGTCCTCGTCGACGAGGAAGGTGTGACATTGTGGGTTTCCGCGCCGGAGCCGATGCAGGGTCGCGTAGGCGCTGAAAGGTTCGCTGCGGCGCCAGTCGAAGGCTCGTGATAGCACGATCTTCTCGAAAGAGCCTTCCCGGATGAGTTCGGTGGCGCGAAGCACCGCCGAGGGGAACCACGCACCGCCGACTTCCGACAGCACCGTCGGGACCGGCGCGCGGGGCGACGGCGGTGTCGAGCGGTAACTGAAACGACGGAAGCCATCGGCCCGGACCGCGAGGCGGGCGGCGCAGCCGGGACCGGCCGGCTCTACGAGCGTGACGGTAGTCAGACCTTCTTCACTGACGACCTGCCACCCGGGTAGGAACATCCGAGCTTCGGCACCCTCATTTTCGGTGCCTGGGTAGAAAGGAAAAGTCGCGATGACGCGTGGACGATGACCGACGCACGTCAGTTCGGCGTCGATTGCCTTCAGCCAGCCATCGGCGTCCGCGAAACGACGCTCTCCGCGGCCGCGCCACTGGCGTACCGGGGCGCCGGCGGCATGGGAACGACGACGGGACGGGTTTTCGAAGTAACCACGCGGTGCCGGCTCATCGAGCGTCTCGAGGACCGCCAGCGGATCTAGCTCCGTGACTTCGAACTGATAGGAGACGAAACCATGTTCCCCGGCCCGAGCCTCGGCCTTGGCCAAGAGGTCGGCCTCATCGAGGATCTTGACAGGTTCCATATCCGGAAGGTTAGGCCATCCTTACCCGATGTCCAATCAGGCGGGCGGAGTTTCTTTCGGCGCCTCGATCGGCGGGAAAAGGATGCATTTTTCGGCGACTTTCGCGCCCGTGCAGACGGCCGACCAGCTCAACTGGCCCTCGAAAGTCGTGGCCACCGGTCGGCCGATGTTCGTGAGCAGTTTGTCGCAGGTCGCCGGCATCACCGGGGTCAGCAAGGTGCCGACGAGACGGAGACCTTCGGCCACGTGGGCCAGGCAGGAGTCGAGGCGTGCGCGGTCGGCGGCGTCGGCGGACTTCGCCAGCTTCCACGGCGCGCGGGCTTCGATGTAGGCATTCATCGCGCTGATGAAGACCCAGAGCGCTTCAAGGGCGTGGCTGACCTGATAGTCGCCGAAAGCCTCCGCGTATTTCTTCACGCTGTCGTCCCAGAGACGACGGAGGTTCTGTTCGAGATCTTCGTCCGCGGCGGCGGCCGGAATGGCGCCTCCATAGTTACGGCCCACCATGTTGAGGAGGCGGTTGACGAGGTTGCCGAGGTTGTTGCCTAGGTCGGCTTTGTAGCGGTTCTCGAAAGTCTGCGTCGAGAAGTCCGCGTCCTGGCCGACCACCATCTCGCGGCAAAGGTAGAAGCGGAAGGCGTCGGCCCCGTGCGAAGCGACGAAGCCGAGGGTGTCGGCGGCATTGCCGGCGGACTTCGAAGCCTTCTGATTGTTGACCGTCCACCAGCCGTGGACGAGCAGCTGGCGCGGGGGCTCGATGCCGAGTGCCTTCAGCATGCAGGGCCAATAGACCGCGTGGGGAGGCGATAGGATGTCCTTGCCGATGACATGCACGTCGGCGGGCCAGAGGCCCTTGTCCGCGACGGCGGAATAGTAATTGGTCAGGGCATCGAACCAGACGTAGGTGACGAAGGCGGTGTCGAAGGGCAGTTCGATGCCCCAGGTCAGGCGGGTCTTCGGGCGGGAGATGCACAGGTCGTTCATCGGTTCCTTGAGGAACTCGAGGACTTGGTTCTGGCGGAAGCGCGGCGTGATGAAGTCCGGGTGCGCGCGGAGGTGCTCGACCAGCCAGGGCTGGAACTGCGTCAGCTTGAAATAGTAGTTCTCTTCGGTCGTCTGGGTGACCTCGCCGTAGATCTCCGGCCAGGAGCCGTCCGGCGCCCGGTCCTTGTCCGTCAGGAATTGTTCCTGCCGGGTCGAATACCAGTCGGTCTTCTGACCTTTGTAGATGAGGCCTTGATCGAACAACTTCTGGAGGAATTGTTGGACGACCTTCTTGTGCCGCGGTTCGGTCGTGCGGATGTAGTCGTCGTGCGAGATATTGAGGTCGCCCAGCATGCCCTTGAAGACCGTCGCGATCTCATCGACGAGGACCTGTGGTTCGACTCCGCGCTTGAGCGCCGTCTGCTGGACCTTCTGGCCATGTTCGTCGAGCCCGGTGAGGAAGTGCACCTTGCGGCCGCTCATCCGCATGTGGCGGGAGATCACGTCGGAGAGGACTTTTTCATAGGCATGGCCGAGGTGCGGCGAGCCGTTGGCGTAGTCGATGGCCGTGGTGATGTAGAACGGACTGGGCATGAAAAGATACCCTAGGGAGATAGGGCAGGGTCAGGGGGCAGGACAACCCCGAAGGCTGGAGAGGCGGGTAAACCGCCCTCAGACCGCGTCGCCGGCCCGGACGACGTGGGGCTGGTAGGCGATCTCGAAAGCGTAGCTCATGCCGGCGCGCAGGGGCATGGACTTGTCGCGCTGCAATGTCTGGTAGAAGTGGACCTTGCCCCAGCAGGAACGGTGCTTGGGGTTGTCGCTGACGACCTTGGTTTCGGCCCAGGAAGCGTGGAAGTCGTCTTTGATGACTTCGCAGCGGTGGGACTCCGCGCCCAGGACCAAGGCGTTGCCGGGGGTCATGCGGGAGTGGGTCGCGGCGATCGGGAGGACCAGGCGGAACTCCTCGAGCATGACGGCTGACTTGGCGGTCAGGGTGAAGCGCCCGACGATGCGGCCGCCGTTGAATTCCCAGTCGACCTTGAGGGAAGCGACGTTGGCGGAGAGCTTCTCGTCGCGATCGATGAGGTCGGGCTGCTCGTAGCGGAAATGATAGGTGCCAGCCTTGGTGCCCATGGCCACCTGGGCGTTCTTCCCGTAGAACGACGGCGTGTAGACCTTGCCGCCGATGGTGAACTCAGGGATGAACGGAGTCGTCGACTGGTTGGACGGCCAGTCGAAGACGCCCGGCATGTGCGGGAAGGCCAGCGAGTCGGAGAAGCGATGCGAACCGGAGGAGACCAACGGCAGGATCACATGGAGTCCGGAGGCGGGATCCTGATAAGAGAGCAGGCCCTGCTCCTTGCGCGGAGACTTGTCGAAAGAGAAGAAGCGGCAGACCGGGAGGCGGCTGGCCGGCTTGACGACGTCCATCGCGCCGCCGATCGTCTTGGCGAGGCGAGACCACTGCGAAAGGTAGCGGGCGGCGTCGAAGTTCGCCATGCGGGTGGTGTGGCCCGGGATGGTGTCGCGTTCGCCGTCGCGGATGACGATGGCACCGTGCTCGGCGTCGAAGAAAGTCGTGAAGAAATGGGCGTAGAGGCGACGCACGAGATCGCGAGCGAGGGGTTCCTTGTCGACCGGCACCCAGCGGTCGCGCAGGGCCTGCAGGAGCAACGTGATGCAGTGCATCTGGCCGTAGGCGCCGATGCCGCGACCATAGCTCCAACCGAGACCGTCTTCGCGCACGGTGTCCATGATCACGCGGAGGTACTTCTCGGCGAGGCCGCGGAGCTTCGGCAGCTTGGCGTCGCGGACCTGGATGTTCGCGTGGAGCTGGAGGGACTGGCGGATGAAGATCAGCGACACGACTCCGTAGAGGTCGAAGGCGCCGCCGAAGTTATCGGCGTTCGCGGCCTTGGAGGCCTCGTCGTGGAAACCGCCGGTGGAAGCCGCGGTGATGCGGTCCATGAAGCGGTCGACGAGCGCGCCGGTCTCGTCCTTCTTGGTCAGGCCGAAGGAGAAGCGGCAGACGGCCTTGGCGATATCGAAGGCCTGGACGTGGTCGTGGTGGTCATGCTCGACGGCGAGACGTTCGTCGATGAGGGCGCGGGTCGGTTCGTCGAGCAGTTCCCAGACGGGGTTGCGCTCGCGGGTGGGTCCGAAGGCCAGGAGGCCCAGGCAGGCGAAGGCCATGCCGTTGTCGGAGCCTTGGCTGAGGCGGACCTGCGCGGTGATGGTCCGGGCGACGACCTCGGCGATGTTCTGCCGGTCCATCGTCAGCTCACCGGTGGCGCGGAAATACTCCCCGAAGGCCAGGGCGGCGTGACCGGGTTCGTCGGCGCGGGAGACCTCGCCTTCGACGGGCACGACAGTGCCGTCAGGAGCGAGGGAGTTGAAGTTGAGTTTGAGGAGGGCCTTGGTCTGGTCCAGGCACTGGCTCGCGAAATTCTGCATGCGAAAGGTTGGGATTGGGGCAGGGCACCCCCTCAGTCAATGCCTCTTCGTTAAAAATTCGTTATTTTGATCCTTCTTACGCGGCCCATAAGGCCGGCAAGGCCTCGCTTTCAGGACTCAAAGGCGACCTCGACCGGACAGCCGGAAAGCCTCGTCAGAAGCCGTCCGTGGGCCTGTAGCGGCCACCAACGATAGAGATGGATGTCGATAGGCTTCCAGAGGCCTACCCACCCGCAGATGGTCAGCCCTTCGCGAACGAAGTCCGCCAAGCCAGGGCCGGGGTTGATCAGGTCTCGGATGACCAGCGTCGAGGCGAGGAAGAGGAGGCCGATCAGGAGCGCGGTCCGTCCTTCCCGGAAGAGCTCGGCGAGGTCCCGTCGGGCGATCCGCGCACGATAGCCGAAATAGTGCTGGATGGACTCTCGCACCAGCCGGGCCGCTTCAGCGTCCTCGGGCTGTCGGAGCACGACCCTGATACGAAGCTCGGAATCCTTCTCGTGCTCGCGGGCCCAGCTGAGGATGAACTCTTCGGCGTCATGGTCCAGGTCGCGTTCATGGAACGGTGACGGGTCCATCGTGTTGAACAGCTGACCGACGTTGTTGAGCCGGAGTTCGATCAGGCCGGAGGGACGAGGATTCATGTTCAGAGGGGGAGGGGTTTGCCGAGCGCGGCTTCAAAGAAGCGGGCGCGCTTCGCGCGCATCTCATCCGTCTCGCCGGCGCCATGGTTGGCGCCTGGGACGACGTGGAACTCGATCTGCTCCTTCTTGCCGGCCCGGAGGAGGGCGTCGCGGAAATCGTAGCTGCACTTCACGTCGACATTGGTGTCGGACTCGCCGACCGAGAGGAACAGCCGCCCCCGGAGGTTCGCGGCATATTTCGCGCAGGAGTTCTCGTCATACCAAGGGCCGAGCGGATAGCCGAGCCACTGTTCGTTCCACCAGAGCTTATCGATCCGGTTGTCGTAGCACCCGCAGTCGGCGGCGCCGGCCTTGTAGAAATCGCCGTATAAGAGGACGGCGTGCGCGGTATTCTGCCCGCCGGCGGAACCGCCGAAGATGCCGACCCTGGACAGGTCCATGTTCGGCTCCTTCTTGGCCAAGGCCTGCATCCAGGCGATCCGGTCGGGGAAGCCGCCGTCCTTGAGGTTGCGCCAGCTGGCCTGATGGAACTCCTTGCCTCGGTTGTTCGTGCCGCGCCCATCCATCTGCACGACGTAGAATCCGCGCAGGCTGATCTCGCGGTGGATGCGGTTCCACCAGTTGAAGGAACGCGGGGCGAAGGAGCCATGCGGGCCGGCGTAGATGTTCTCGATGACGGGATACTTCTTCTTGGGATCGAACGGATGCGGGCGGGTGACGACGCCCCAGATGTCGAACTTGCCCTCACGGTCTTTGGCGACGAACGGCTTCGTCGGCGACCAGCCGGCCTTCAGGAGCGGAGCGAGCTCGGCTTGGCCTAGCGTGGCGATGGCCCGTCCGTCTTGCGCGCTACGCAGGGTGTAGGTCGGGGCTTGATCGACCCGCGAAGCGGCGTCGATCAGCGTCCTCCGGTCAGGCGAGAAGGTCACCTCGTGGTTGCCGTCGGAAGGAGTCAGGTCGACGAAGGCGCGACCAGGGCCGACCCGACAGATGTGCTGATGATAGGGATTCTCTCCGGGCACGCGGCCCAGGGCGACCAAGGTGATCGTGCCGGCCTGCTCGTCGACCTTGAGCACTTCCTTCATCACCCATTGGCCGCCGGTGACGGCGTCCAGCGTCTTGCCCGTCTTGAGGTCCACCGAATAGAGGTGGAGCCAGCCGCTTCGTTCCGAAAGCCAGAGCGTGCGGTGTTCGTCCAGGTCGAACCGATAACGGGTCGCGAAGGAGTAGACGAACTTCGGGTCTTCCTCGGTGAGCAAGCGACGCCAGCTCCGCCGCTCGACGTCATATTCGATGATGCCGTGTCCGGTGAACCCTCGCTTGATGAACTCGGAAAGCAGACGCTTCGAGTCGGCGGACCAGTCCAGGCGCTCGGTGGCGTAAGCCTGAGGAAGTATTACCGGCGAGGGGGTGCCGGATGATTTCCCTTCGACCGAGAAAACCCACGGACGGCGCTCCGTCCGGTCGTCTCCGGGCTTATCGTAGGAGATCGATTTCTTGGTCTGCTTGACCGAGTCGGTCACAAGGTACTGACGGACCGGGACGGAACGTTCGCGCCAGAGCGCGAAGTGGCGGCCATCCGGCGACCAGTGGGCCGGGCCGACGAAAGCGTCTTTCCCTTCCACGCCATCCTGTGTGAGCTTGGTCTCGGCGTTGCCATTCTTGAGGTCGACGAGGATCACGTTGCCACCGCGAAGTTCCACCTTGAGCTCGCTGTTCGGGGATTCGGCGCGGACCTTCGAGGCGGACAGGCGTTTCGATTCGCCCGGACCTTTGCCGGTCTTCTCGGGGGCCGTTGCTTCGACTTTCGGACCAGGCTGGCCGGGGGTGAGGCGTTGGTCGGCTTCTACGACCCAAGCAGCTGTGTCGGATTCCAATCTAACGCGGCCATCCTCGAGGGGGACGACCCGGCTGAACGGCCACTTCTTGGCGGTCACCTGGGTCTTCGTCTGCTCGGAAAGCGCCGTCGCGACCTTCCCATGGTCGAACGCTGGACGAAGCACGCCGGACGCGCAGTCGACGATTTTCCACGACTGGCCGCCATTTTCTTTCCAAGCGTAAGCCATGAGCCGGCCGGAATCCGACCAGCGGACGTTCTCGGGCCGCGACAGCTGGGCCGGCCAATACCAGGCGTCATATTGTTTCTGCCATTCAGCCGGAAGGTTGGCCTGGGCGATGGCCGCCAAGGGCGCCAGCAACAGGAGACGAAGCAGCATGCCCCATCTGATGACCTGTCGCCCCCTGACTCAACCCCGCATCGACTATTTCTTGGGTTTCTCGGTCTTAGCCTTGGGGGCCTTTGGCTTCAGGCCGGAGAGGTAAGCGACGACATCACGGATCTCAGCCGGCGTCAGGATGCCGAGCATAGGCGGCATGACCGAGATCGGCGGAGTGCGGGAAGCGATGGCGGCGGCGGCGACTTTCCGGGTCTTCCCATCCGCCAGCTTAAGGTCAAGGGACTTGGCGCTCTCCTTGAGGACGCTGCCGGCCAAGGTGGCCCCATCCTTGAGGACGATGTTTTCAATGCCGAAGCCCGGGACGATCTTCGCGGACGGCTCGACCAAGGATTCGGCGAGTTCGGCTTTGGTTCGCACGGCGCCGATGAGACGGAGCATCGGTCCGACCTCGCTGCCTTCGTCGCTGTCGATGCGATGACAGGCGGTGCAATTAGCGGCGAGATGTTCGTTGACGAGCGTCTTGCCGCGGACGGCGTCGCCGCCTTCGGTCAGCAGTTCGTAGGGCAGTCCGGGCGCGGCGAGCTTGGGTGAGTCTTTGCCTGGCGACAGGTATTTCTTCAACGCCTCCGCCACGGCGGGGTCGGCCGACGCGCCGGCCAGTTCGAAGACGTCGAGTTTGAGCCCGGCGTCGAGTTTGCGGGCGGCGAGACGAGCCACGAGTTCCTGCAGCAGTTTCTTGGCGGAAGGTTCCGTCCGTCCGCGCAGGGCGGCGACGACCGCTTGCTTCTCCGGCATCTTGGCCGTCTTGGAGTCGATGATCTGGCGAGAAACCTCGAGCGCCGCCGTGACATCGCGGCGGAAGAGTTGCGTCAAGGCTTCGATGCGGACTTCGGAAGGATTACCTTCACCGGTGGCTTTGAGCAGGGTCCGCGTCACGGCCACGGCTTCGTCGGCGCGTCGTCCGATAAGCCGGAGAGTCTGCAGGCGAACGGCCGGCGCCGCCTTGAGGTCTAGGGCCAGGGATTGCAGGATCGGGAAAGGCAGCTCCGCTTCATACTTGACCAGCAGGCTGAGCGCGCGCGCCCGTTCTTCTGGGCGCTGGAGAGACAAGAGGTCGTCCTGCTTGGCTCGGATCAGGGCGGCCAGCCGGGCGATCTCGCGCGGCGGGTACTTGCGGGCGGCGCCGTCGACGAAGTCCAGCCCGGGCGGTTGATCGAACACCAAGAGGGTGTTGAGCGCTTCCAGTCGCAGCGGAGCGCCTTCAGCTTGGTCGATCGCCCAGGTCAGCACGCGTTGCAGTGCCGCTTCATCGCCTTGGCGCAGATTCGCATTCAAGGCCCGGCGCGCGGCGTGGAAGGGCAGGTTGGGCTGACCGAAGGCCGCGGCCAGAGCGGGCTGGGCGGCCGGAATACCTTCGTCGTCGTGGATAGCACGGGCGGCTTCGCTGACGACCTCGGGATTGGCGTGCGAAAGGAGCTTGGAGAGCTGGGGGGATTTTTTCCGAGCAAGGGCCAGGGTCGCGAAGACGGCCTCGGCTCCGGTCTTGGCCTGGGCGAGGGCGAGCAGTTCTTCGGAGGACTGGGTCCCGGCGAGACCGCTGACGAGGCCATGACGCAGCCAAGGCAGGCGGAGGTCGGTCTCGGCGTCTCGTAGTAAAGACGTGAAAGGGACTTTGCCTCCGAGTTTGGCAAGCGTGATGCCTGCCTGGGTGCGCACGCGGAGATCCTGCTGGGCGAGCTGAGCGGCGACCTTGTCCGTGAGCAGTTGGGACGGCCGGGCTTCGCTCAACACCTTCAGCATCTGGACGCGAATTTCGGTATCAGCATCGTCGAGCAAGGGCAGCGCAGCAGTCACGTCGGCGACCTTGCCGAGGCGGATACCCATGCCGTAACCCCAGATCGCGTGGATGCGGGTGAAGCGCGCCGAGTCTGCCTTCAGGGCGAGCGCCAGCATCTCCGGCCAGGCTCCGAGGCGATGGAGCCGGATCGAGGCGTTGACGCGGACGCGCTGGTCACGGTGTCCGAGCATCCCAAGCAGCTCCTCCTTCGGAATCGCGACAGAAAGAGACTTGGAGAGGACCGCCTCGGAGGTCTTGTCGATGTTCGGCGCGATCTCGATACTCCAGATCGCGCCTTTGCCATCGAGGGGGTAGCCGCCGATCCAGTCGGCGAAATAGGCGCGACCATCAGGCGCCCAGGTCATGCCGATGCCCATCAGGCCGTCATTGATCACACGGAGCTTATCTTGGCGAAAAGTGTCGCGGTCGGGGACAAGCGTGAAGGCGTCCATCTTCCCTTTCGGGAATTGATTGAGGATGAAATGTGCGCGCAGGTCGCCGTCGAGCGCGTGGCCTGGTTCGAAGAGGAAGCCGGCCGGGCCGTCGGAATAGTTGGCGATCGGAGGGGTGATCGAGAGCGGCTGGCCGGCTGCGCCGGCCGGCATCCACATGTTCTCCTTCATCCAGCGGCTGTCAGTCGTCTGATATTGGTGCTGATTTCGCCAGCCGGTGTCAGAACCCTCCAAGAGATACATCAGCCGCTCACGCTCCTTTGGCTGGTCGCCGTCATTGTCCACGCCGATCACGTTGCCGAAGGCGTCGAAGGCGATCTCCTGGGTGTTGCGGATGCCGTGAGCGAAGACTTCGAAGCCGCTGCCGTCCGGCTCGCAGCGCAGGACCGCGCCTTCATGGGCGAAGAAGAAGCGTCGGCCTTCCTTGCTCGTGACGTTGCCGCCCTTGTCGCCGACCGTCCAATAGATGCGTCCATCGGGGCCGAGCCGCAACCCGTGCATGTCGTGGCCGGCATAAGCGATGTGTCCGCCGAACCCGGTCGCGATGATCTCCTTCACGTCGGCTACGCCGTCGCCATCGGTGTCTTTGAGGCGCCAGACGTCAGGGATGGCGGTCAAGTAGACCCAGCCATCGAAGTAGAGGACGCCAGCGGCGATGCCCGAGACCGGCGAGTTGAAACCTTCGGCGAAGACCGTGATCTTGTCGGCGACGCCGTCGCGGTCGGTATCGGTGAGCTTGTAGATGCGTTCTTGGTGGAAGGTGAGGTCCTTCCAGTCGACCGACCCGTCCTTGTTATGGTCTTTCAGGCTGCCTCGGCCGGCCTTCAACTTGCCCGGAGCGAGTTCGCGCTGATAGAAAGCCAGTTTGTCGGCGGGCGACGTCAAGCCGACGTCATCAGGGATCCAGAGGCGGTGTTCGCGGATGTCGAGGTCACCCGCCTTGCGACGCGTCGTGGAAGCCACGTAAGCATTTCCGGACTCGTCGAACGTGACCGAAGTCGGATCCGGCACGTTGAGGTCGCCCGACCACTTGAACGGCTTCACCTCAGCCCCGAAGCCGACGACGACAGAGGCGAGAAGGGCGAAGGCGGGCAGACGCATGGCTTCAACCGACCAGGACGAGATAGAGTCCTTTCGGGCCGTGGCGCTTCAGCACCTTGGCCGTCGCCAAGCCGACCTGGCGGGTCAGCTGGTCGACGAAGCAAGGAACGAAGAGGGAGACGCGCACAGGCTTAGCGGAGGAATGCCTCGTGGAGGCCGCCGTCGACGGTGATGACCTGTCCGGTCGTCTTGCTGAGGCGATTGGTCACGAGGAGGAAGTAGGCTTCGGCCTGGTCGGCGGGGGTGATGGGGTTCTTGGTCAGGGTGCGATCGGCGTAGAAGCGGGAGAGCTTCGTCGTCAGCGAATCGGTCGCCTCATCATCGGTGTACGGAATGTTGTACTTCGCAAGCGATGCGATGACTCGGTCACGCGGGAACATCGCCGAACCCTGCACGACGGTGGCCGGGGCCACGCCGTTGACGCGGATGAGGGGCGAGAGCTCCATGGCCATCTCGCGGACGAGGTGGTTGGCGGCGGCCTTCGAGGTGTCGTAGGCGACGGAGCCCTTCTTGGCCACGGCGGCGTTGGCGCTGGTGGTCAGGACGAGGTTGCCACGGAGACCCTGTTCTTTCCAGGTCTTGAAGGCTTCGTCGGCGACGAGGTAGCTGCCGGTGACGTTGAGGGCGAAGGTGAGGGCCCACTTGTCGTCCGGGATGTGGCCGGTGGTGTCCGGGGAGACGAAGATGCCCGCGGTGACGCAGATGGAGTCGAAACCGCCGTAGGCGAGGGCGACCTGGTCGAGCATCTTGCGGATCGAGGCGCGATCCATGATGTCGCCGGCGAGACCGATGGCCGGACCACAGTTGGAGAGGCCGGTGCCGGCGACGCCGATGCCGGCGCCGAACTTGTCGGTGATCTCCTTGGCGGTGGCCTGGGCCGCCTCGACGTTCTTGTCGACGCAGACGATGTGGGCGCCTTCCTTGACGAGGCGATGGGCGGTCTCCTTGCCGATGCCGGAGCCGGCGCCGACGACGATGATGATCTGGCGGGCGAGTTCCTTCTCGGCCGGCATGCGCTTCAGCTTCGCTTCTTCGAGCAGCCAGTACTCGATGTCGAAGGCTTCCTGCTGGGGCAGGGCGATATACTGGTCGATGGCTTCGGCGCCGCGCATGACTTCGACGGCACAGTTGTAGAACTCGGCCGTGACGCGGGATTCGGACTTGTCCTTGCCCCAGGCGATCATGCCGAGGCCAGGGATGAGGACGACGGTCGGGTTCGGGTCGCGCATCGCCGGGGAGTTCGGGCGCTTGCAGGCGTTGTAGTAAGAGGCGTAGTCCTTGCGGTACTGCTCGAGCGCGGCGGCGAGCTTGGACTTCAGCGTCGCGGCGTCTTCGGACTGAGGGTTCCAGTTCACGTAGAGCGGCTTGATCTTGGTGCGCAGGAAATGGTCCGGGCAGGAGGTGCCAAGCTCGGCGAGGCGCGGAGCGTCCTTCGAGTTGACGAAACGGAGGATCTTCTCGTCGTCCTGGATGGTGCCGATGAAGCGCTTCTCCTTGGACACCTGGCCGCGGAGCCAAGGCAGGATGGCCGCGAAGGCCGCGTGACGCTTCTCGGTGTCGAGGGTCTGGTAGAGGGCTCCGCCGAAGACCTTGGCGTCGCCGCCCTTGGCCTGGTACTTGGCTTCGATGTAGGCGCCGGCCTGTTCGATCATCGCGAGGGTCAGCTCGTAGCAGGCCTTGTCGTCATCGGCCCACGAGATGAAACCGTGCTGGCCCATCATGATGGCCTTGATGGCGGGCTGCTGGCGGGAGATGTCCTGCATGGCGAGGCCGAGCTCGAAGCCCGGGCGCATCCACTTCACGTAGGCCATCTTGCCGGCGAAGATCTCCTTGGTCAGGGCTTCGCAGTTCTTGGAAGCGGCGATCGAGATGATCGCGTTCGGGTGCATGTGGTCGACGTGCTTGCCCGGAAGGAAGCTGTGCAGCGGGGTGTCGATCGACGAGGCGCGCGGATTGAGGTTGAAGGTGGCGTGGTTGTACATCGCGACCATGTCATCCTCGGCCTGAGACTTCAGGCCCTTGTCGGCGCGGGCGGCGTAGGACTGCTGGAGACCGACGAGCTTGTCCTGGTAGAGGGAGGAGAAGTTGTCGCGGTTGCTGGTACGGAGGTCGCCGCCGGAACCCTTGACCCAGAGGACCTGGGTGTCGCCGCCGGTGAGCGGGTCTTTCTCGACGATCTTGGAGGAGGTGTTGCCGCCGCCGGTGTTCGTGATGCGCTGGTCGGCGCCGAGCTTGTTCGAGCGGTAGACCAGACGGCCGACCGGATCGAGCTTCGCGGCTTCGGCATCATTCCAGAGGTGGGAGACGTACTTGTAGTTGGACATGTTGTTTACGTGGAAAGGGTGTGAGGTGAGTAAGGGGTTTTATGACTTCTTTAAACCATTAAACTTGGCTTGGGCGGCGGCCCAGGCGGACGTGGGATTAGGCACGTAAGTCACTACCTCAAAGGAGTTTCGGACGACCTTGCGCAGTTCGTCGAGGTTCTTGAGCTCCTTCATGGCGATGGCTTGGACCAAGATGTTGCCGGCAGCAGTGGCTTCGACGGGTCCGGCGATGACGGTCCGGCCAGTGGCGTCGGCCGTGGCCTGGTTGAGCAACGCGTTGCGGCAGCCGCCACCGACGATGTGCAGGCGCTTCAGCTTACGACCGGTGAGTTTCTCCATGCCGTCCATCTCGACGCGATAAAGGAGGGCCAAGGACTCGAGCACGCAGCGCGCGATCTCGCCGTGCGTCTTCGGGACGGGCTGCTTGGTCTCGCGGCAGAAAGCCTGGACCTTGGCTACCATGTCGCCGCGCTTGGCGAAGCGGACGTCGTCGGGACGGATGAACGAACGGAGCGAAGGCGCCTTGAGCGCGAGCTTCACGATCTCACCGTAGTCGGAGACTTCGCCTTTCTCCATCCACTCGCGTCGGCACTCCTGGAGCACCCAGAGTCCGACGAGGTTCTTGAGGAAGCGTGAAGTGCCGCCGAAACCGACTTCGTTCGTATATTTGGCCTTACGGACGGTTTCGTTGACGAGCGGCTTGGGCAGTTCGAGGCCGAGGAGCGACCAGGTGCCGGAGGAAAGGTAAGCCCAGTCATCACCCTTGGTGGCTGGCACCGCGGCGACCGCGGCGGCGGTGTCATGGGCGCAGGTCGTGACGACCTCGGTCGCACCGAGACCAGTCTCCTTGGCGAGATAGGGCAGCATCTTGCCGAGCTTCACTCCCGGTGCGACCGGCTTCGGGAAAATATGCTTCGGGATGCCGAGCTTCTTCAGCACCGGCCAGGCCCAATCGCGCTTACGGGTATCCCAGCACTGGCTGCCGGAGATCAGCGTCTCTTCGGCGCGGGCCTTGCCCGTGAGCAGCCAGGTGACGTAGTCGCCGATGAGCAGGAACTTGTCGGCGAACTGCAGCATCTCGGGGCGGTTCTCGGCGTCGTCGAACAACTGGTAGAGCGTGTTGATAGAAATCGAGGCGATGCCGGTGCCCTCGAAGATCTCCTTCTGGGAGAAGCGCCGCATGGCCAATTCGTAAGACTTGAAGCTGCGTTCGTCGCGATAAGTGAAGGGCAGCGAGAGTAGCGGTCCGTCACCCTTGAGGAGGACGTAATCGACGCCCCAAGAGTCGCAGGCGATTGACTTGATGGGGCCGAGCTTCGCGCCCTTGGCGAGGCCGATGCGGATCTCGCGGAAGATGCGGATGATGTCCCAGCGCAGGGTGCCGTTGGCGGTGATGGCACCGTTCGAGAAACGGTGCACCTCTTTCATGGTGAACTTACCGGCCTTGAGCTGGCCGAGGATGACGCGGCCGGATTCGGCTCCGAGGTCGATGGCGAGGTAATTGGACATGGTCAGAAGGGGCAGGGGAGGGGTGAAAAGGATCACATACCGAGCATTTTCTGCCGGTAATGTTCGTCGGGACGTCCGGCGATGCGTTCGCATTGGTCCGACGTCAGGAAGACCGGTCCGCCCAGGGCGGCGGCGCCCACGAAGATCTCGGCGGCTTTCTCGGCCATGAGCAGAGAGCCAAGAACGGACTTCGGCGATGAGCCGACGGCGATGATGCCGTGGTTCTGCAGGAGGATGATTTTAGGGTCGCGTCCGGTACGCTTGACGAAAGCAACGACCTCACGGCGGATGGCCTGGGAAAGTCCGAGGCCGGGCTCGGCGTAAGGCACGAAGACCGACTCTACGCCGCACATCACGATCTCATCCGGACAGGCCCGGCGTTCGGCGAACTCCCGGGCGCGCGGCGAGCAGAGGATCTGGTTCACGGCGATGGCATGCACGTGGCCGACACAGCGGACGCCGGGCAGGGTGAGCAGATAAGCGTGGAAGAGGGCTTCGATCGAAGGCTTCTTGGCCGACGAATCGAGGCGCGCAGCCAACAAGGCCTGGTCGACTTCGACATCCGTAGCGGCGGTCTTGTCTAACAGGGGCAACAGTCGGTCGAAAGCGCAGGACGTGACATCCGCGGCCGTAAGGGTGGCGAGGTTCGAACCGGAGGCCTTGACCGCGAAGGTGTCATCATCGAGCCGGACCGAAGTGTTGCCTTCGCCCAGGATGGCCATGCGCAGACGTTCGCCACCGAGCTGGTGGGAAAGTGTTAGCAACGACTGGATGACGTCCGACGACATGCCTCAGGAAAAAAGAGGCGAACTTAGACAGCGGTCAGGACTCGTTCCGGGAGCAGCTTGACCTTGGCTTTCTGCACCGCCGCGGCGTCAGCGTCGGTGACCAGGAAAAGCGAAGTGACGTCACGGGTGACGGCACAAGGTCCGCCGCGGCCGAGCTTGACCTTGTTCATGCAGATCAGGACTTCGTCGCTGCGACGGATGACTTCACGCTGCTGGTGCGAGATGTCGCGCTGGGAGTTCCACAGGCCGTTTTCGTCGATGCCTTCGGCGCCGAGCAAAGCCACGTCGAAGTTCCAGCGGGCGACTTCCTCGAGCGTACGGTCACCGGCGACCATGGCATGTCGGGTCAGGAAAAGGCCGCCCGGGATGTAGACTTCGACGCCCGGCAGACACGAGATCAGCTGGGCGGTCGGGAGACAGGTCGTGACGATCTGGAGGTCGGGCACGCCGGCGGCGGCGATGGCTTCGGCCGCGAAGAAGATCGTCGAACCAGAGTCCAGGTAGACGGTCATGCCAGCCTTGACGCGGGACGCTGCGAGATTGCCGATGCGGCGCTTGGCCTCGGCGTCTTCGATCTTACGATCGTCGAGCGGAGGGAAGTTGCGGTTGAAATCGGAGAGCGCACCACCGTGCGTGCGGGTGATCCGGCGCTGGTTCTCGAGTTCGGTCAGGTCGCGGCGAGCCGTCGCTTCCGAGACATTGAACTGCTTGCAGATCTCGAGGACCGGAACGTAGCCAACCTTAGAGAGAAGTTTGGCGATAGCCTCACGGCGGGCTTCAATGATGTGTCGGGCTACTTTCATAAAGTCGGAGCTAGATTGGTTAGGGGAAGTTTCTTTATGAGCGTTCCCAATCGACCAATCAATAACGCAATGCGCCCCGGTACTAATCTCTAGGTATATTTCGCACAATATACATTATGTCTAATTGAGTTACGAATAACATATAGTGGCTTAAAAGACGCTTAATCGATATTTACTTGGGCTAAATCAGACGTTCGCTATCTTTGTCCGCACCCCGCCATGATTGCCTTCTTTCGCTCATATTGCTGCCAGCTGGCCATTTATTCGATGTTTGCGGCCTTTTTCAGCGGTTGCGCGTCCGCGCCTGAAGCCAAGCTTCCGCTGAAGGTTGAGGAAAAGCCGGCCTTCACAGGACTGACGATCGAACAAGGTCCGACCTCTTTGGGATGCGAACCACGCCGCAGCCCGGTGACCATCCTCGTCCTGCACCATACCGCGGGCTCCCTGCCCTCCTCCCTAGACATCCTCCAAGGCAAAGATCCCAAGCACCGCGTCGGGGTCCACTACGTCGTGACCGATGAAGCTAAGCCTCGGGTCATCCGGATGGTCCCCGAGGACAAGGCGGCTTTCCACGCCGGCAAGAGCACCTGGGGTAAGCTCGATGGTCTCAATCAGCATTCCATTGGCATCGAGATCATCAACTACGACGGGAACGTTTATCCGTATTCGGATGCTCAGGCGGACATCATCTTCGCCTTGTGCGCCGAGATCATCCGAAGACATGACATCAAACCTTGGAACGTGGTCGCCCATTCGGACATCGCGGTCGGCCGCAAGATCGATCCGGGTTCGAAGTTCCCTTGGGCCAAGCTCGCGAAACTGGGCATTGGCGCTTCGCCTCTGCCGGATGAGCTAAAGGAACGTCTCGCCCATGGCCGCGTCGCGACTCCGGCTTTCTTTCGACGTCTCTTGAGTGAGTATGGTTATGCCGTAGCTCCCGATGACGCTGGCCTGAAACTGGCGGTCGAAGCCTTCCAGCGTCACTTCCGTCCTTCAAAGATCGACGGTGTCATCGACCTCGAATGCACGGCGATTCTCGAATGCCTTGTGCGACGTTACCAGTCTCCGCCCTATCGCTCCGTCCAGGTCAGGCCCTGAGCTGTAGTCCGAAAAGGCGCAGGACCTTGTTGGCGTAGCCGCGTAACAAGTCTCTTTCCGGGTAACCCAGCTTATCCAGGATGAGCGCGTAAAGAGCCATGCCTGCTCCTCCGGCCAAAGCCATGGAGAGCACGAGGTTGATCGTCTCGTTCACGTGTCCGGCGAGGACGTTGTGCAGGAAAGCGTAACCCTGGAACGACACTACCGCCAGCAGCACGGAACCTCCCAAGACCTGCAAGGCGGGCTTGAACAGGCTCTCGGCGAGGAACTCAGGGGCATGCTTCTTCAGATAGTGGCGAAGCACGAAATACTGCCAGAGCGTCGAGACGGCGTTCGCCCAGGCGAGGCCTTCGACGCCTTGGTTCATCCCGACGGCCACGAGCGAGCCGATGGCGTTCACGACCAGCGCATGGATGGCGGCGATCAGCGTGGCTTTGGTCTGTCCGGCGACGTTCAAGGCGCGCGTGACGATCGAGATCATCGCGTAGAAAGGCATGGCCAAAGCGAAGATGACGAGCAGCCGGCTGGTGTTGGCGCAGTCACCCATCCCGAAGTTGCCGTAGTTGAACAGCAACTGGACGATCGGGACCGCGAGCGCGATCAGTCCGAAGGCCGCGCCGACGTTGATCGCCAGGACGAGACGCATGCCGCGGGCGTAGTTGCGTGCCAAGGCCGGGACGTCGCGGCTGGCGAAGGCGGTCGCGAGCGCCGGGAAGATCACGACGGCGATCGAGGCCGAGAACAGCCCGATGGGCAGTTCGACGATGCGATTGGCGACGTAGTAATACATCAGGCCCGCGTCGCTCACGTTGAAGGCCAATCCGCGTGAAATGAGGACGTTGACCTGCTGCACGCCGGCCCCGAGCGCAGCTGGCAGGAACGCGATGCTGAGGGTCTTCCACGCGGCTTCGTCGACATGGAGCAGACCTGGGCGCCAGCCTTCGCGGCGCAGACCCCAGAGCGGGATCATCAGCTGGAAGCACCCGCCGACCAATGCCCCGAGGCAGAGCCAGACGGCCTTGTCCATGTCGCTCGAGGCGAAGTTTTCGCCGAAGACGCCCAAGGCGACGATCATGCAGAGGTTCAGCACTCCCGAGGCGATCTCCGCGAGGCCGAAGCGACCGGAGAGATTCACGGCCGACGTGAACAAGGCCGCGACGCAGATGAGCGGCATGTATGGCATGCAGAGCGCGGTGAGCACGGCCGCCTCGTTCTTACCCGCTAAGGCGAAATCGAAAGCCAACGCCGCGCCCATGGCGATGAGCGTCAAGCCGACCATCCATGGCAGCACCTTGCGGAGGACGAAATTAAGGAAGCCGAACGAAGCCAGTTTGCCGTCCTTGACGGATTTGTCCGCGAGCACGGGCACGATGGCCGCGGTCAGGGCGCCCTCACCGAGCAGCCGGCGGAAGAGATTCGGGATCTGGAACGCGATGACGAACGCCGAGCCGATGGCCGAAGCGCCGAACACCGCGGCGGTCAGTTGGTCACGGACCAGGCCGAGGACGCGCGAGACCATCGTCCAGGAGGCGGTCTTCGCCATGGCCTGGTACTGGCGCGTCTGCTCGGTCATGGCCTCAGGGCTGGATGGCGCGCATGCCTTCCTCGAGCACGGCACGGAGCGCCGGGACGAGGTCCGTACGCGGCACTTCGGCTTCCGACCGGTCGGCGAGGCTGCGGACCTTCGCGACGCCCTTGGCGACTTCGCTGCCTCCATAGACGAGCGCATACTTGGAGCCGGCGACTTCGGCGGCCTGGATGAGCTTGGGGAACTTGCCGTCCTTAAGGTTGTATTCGACGCGGAAACCGGCGCGGCGAAGGTTCGCGATATCTTCCAGCGCGGCATTACGGGCGTCGTCGCCGAGGATCATGACGTAGAAATCAGGTCCGTCGGCATAGGCCGGGATCAGTTTCTTGAGTTCCAGCAAGTCGCGCATGGTGACGTCGCCCATGCCGAAACCGACGGCCGGCAGATCCGGGCCGCCCAGCTTCTTGACCAAGGCGTCGTAGCGGCCGCCACCTGCCAGGGCGCGGGCTTCGCCGCCGGTCTCAAAAGCTTCGAAGACGAAACCGGTGTAATAAGCCAGGCCGCGGACAATGGTGAGGTCGATGGCGACGCATTCGCCGAAGCCCATGGTGGTCAGCGTGCCGAGGAGATGTTTCCAGTCGGCCAACCGCTCGGTCATGGCAGCGTCGCCAGCGGCGAGCTTCTCGATGTCGGCAAGCGACTTGGTGTTCGCGAAAGTCCGAGCGGATTCCAACGCCTTCACGGGGTCGACCGAAGTTCCGGCGAGCGCCGCCGTCATGGCTTCGAGCAGATCCTTGGGAGCGCCGCGTTCGAGTTTGTCGACGACGCCGAGGACGGCGACGGCCTGAGTTTCGGGCACGCCGAGGCTGGCGAGGTAACGGAACCAGAGCGTACGGTCGGAGACGCGGATGCGGAAGTCCTGCTGCGTCAGGCCGAAGCCGAGCAGGCAGTCGGCGCAGAGGGCGATGATCTCGGCGTCCGCCGCGGGGCCGGCTTCGCCGAGAAGGTCGGCGTTAAGTTGGTAGAAAGAACGCAGACGGCCCTTCTGGGGCTTTTCATAGCGGTAGTTCTCGCCGATCGCGAACCAGCGGATCGGCTTGGGCATGCCGTTGGCCTTGGCGCCGACCATGCGGGCCAACGACGGGGTCATCTCCGGACGTAGGCTGACCTTACGGCCGCCCTTGTCCTCGAAGTTGAAGAGTTGGCGGACGATCTCTTCGCCCGACTTCTCGGTGAAGAGTTCAAGGGGCTCGAGCACGGGGGATTCCCACTCACGGAAGCCATAACGACGGCAGGCACGACGCCAGACGTCCATGATATGACCGAGGACCGCACGGTCTTCGGGATAGAACTCCCGGAAACCGGGGAGCGTTCGAATGTCGGACATCGCGGCGCGGATTACTGCTGAGCGGGCTTATCGATGTCGATCGACTTGAGCTTGGCCTTCAGTTCCTTGCCGGCCTTGAACTTGATGACCGCGCGCTTCGGGATGACCACGTCCGTCTCCGGACGGTTCGGGTTGCGACCGATGCGGCTCTTGCGGACCTGGACCTGGAAGACACCGAAGTTACGGAGCTCGACATCACGGCCCGCGAGCAAAGCCTCGCTGATGGCGTCCAAGGTCATCTGGACCGAGTCGCGGATATGCTTCTGGGGGTAACCCTTGTCCGTGAAAATCTTCAGGACGATGTCGCGCTTGGTGAGGTTGTTGGACATGACGTTGCGTAAGTGTTGATAGACAAAGGCATGGGAAAGCGGTCGTGGCAATACCACACCCTAAAAAACCTCACTCCAGGTTCTGGACCTGCTCCCGGATGCGCTCGATCTCGGTTTTCGCCTCCAAAACCTGCTTGGTCGTGGCGATTTCCGCCGCCTTGCTGCCGATGGTGTTCACTTCCCGGAGGAGCTCCTGGATGAGGAAATCCAGCTTCCGTCCGCTGTTCGGCTGGCTGAGTTCGGCTGAAAATTGGGCGACATGGCTGCGGAGGCGGACGACCTCTTCGGTGATGTCCGAACGGTCCGCGAACAGGGCCAGTTCCTTGAGCACGCGGTCATCAGACACGTCCAAGGCGAGCCCCGCTTCCTTCAGACGCTTGAGCAGCGCGTCCCGATGCCTGACCGGGGCGGCCTTCTCGGCGTGTTCCATGTCGGTGACCATCGCGGAGATTTTGCCGAGACGACCCTCGAGGTCCTTCGCCAACGCGGCGCCTTCGGACTGACGCATGGTGATAAGATGGCGGAGGGCTTCGTCAAAGGCCTTCTGGACGGTCGCCTCGACTTCGGCCAGCGGTGGCAGCACGACTGACGGGCGGCGACTGCTCTCGGCGAGACGGTGCAGCAGGTCGGCGTCCGGAGAGAACGCGACGCCACAACGAGCGGCGATCTTACCGAGCTCCTCGAGGCTGCTTGCCACGGACTCCGCATCCCATTGGCGTTGCTGCACGGAAGCCGCGGCCTGCGTCACGCGGGCGGTCACTTTCCCGCGCTGCAAGCGGGCGCGGATCCAAGCGGAGGCGGTGGATTCGAGCGCCGGCCAGGCTTCGGGACCGAAGACCGAGACCTGCAGATTCTTCTGGTTCACCGAGGCGATTTCGACCGAAAGACGGACGCCGGCGAGATCGATTTCCGCGCGTCCGAAACCCGTCATCGAAGACGCCGCCATGGTCAGAGCTTGATCTCCGTGCCCATCGCGCGCGCCGCGCTCCACACGTCCTTGTCGCCGCGGCCGGAAAGATTGATGATGACCACCTGCTCCTTCGGCAACTTGGCGGCGAGCTTAACGCCGTAGGCGACCGCATGGCTGGTCTCAAGGGCGGGAATGATGCCCTCGGTACAGGAAAGCAGCTTGAAGCCTTCGAGGCATTCGTCGTCGGTCGCATAGGCGAACTCCAGGCGACCTTTCTCCCGATAATAGGAATGCTCGGGTCCGACCGCGGCGTAATCCAAGCCCGCGGAGACGGAGTGCGTGCCTTCGATCTGCCCTTCTCCATCCATCAGGATGTTCGTCATGCAGCCTTGCAGCACGCCGAGGCGCCCGCCGGCGAAACGAGCGGCATGCTCACCGCGGGCGATGCCGCGGCCACCGGCTTCGACGCCGATGAGACGAACGCCGGGTTCGTCCAAGAATTCGAAGAAGGCGCCGATGGCGTTGGAGCCGCCGCCGACGCAGGCGACGATGGCGTCAGGCAGACGGCCTTCGGCGCGCAGGATCTGCTGCTTGGACTCGATCGAGATGATCCGATGGAAATCGCGGACCATCATCGGGTAAGGATGAGAACCGTAGGCGGTGCCCAGGATGTAATGGGTCTCGCGGACGTTGGTCACCCAGTCACGCATGGCTTCATTGACGGCCTCCTTGAGCGTACGCTGGCCGGCTTCGACGCCGCGGACTTCGGCGCCCATGAGGCGCATGCGGTAGACGTTGAGGGCCTGACGTTCCATGTCGGTCGCGCCCATGTAGATGACGCACTTGAGGCCGAAACGCGCGCAGACCGCCGCGGTCGCGGTGCCGTGCTGGCCGGCGCCGGTCTCGGCGATGATGCGCTTCTTGCCCATGCGGATGGCGAGCAGCGCCTGGCCGATGACGTTGTTGATCTTGTGGGCGCCGGTGTGGAGCATGTCCTCGCGCTTGAGGTAGATGCGGGCGCCGCCGACGTGCTTGGTCAGCGACTCGGCGTGGTAAAGTCCCGTGGGGCGTCCGGCGTAATCCCGGAGCATGTCAGCGTACTGCTGCTGGAAGACGGGATCGCGACGGGCCTCGTCATAGGCCTTGGTCAGGTCCAGGAGCGGGGTCATCAGCGTCTCCGGGACATACATTCCGCCGAACTGACCGAAACGGCCGCGGGCGTCCGGCACGCGGAAGCGAGGTTCGGTGGTCGGGATGAGGCTGGAGGCCGACATGGTGATGCCTGCATAAAGCGAGAACCTGCGGAGAGGGCAAGCGACAAGGGCTTTTGACGGCTTTCCTTGCCCCGGCACGGCCGTGAGCCTAAAGGTCGCCCATGCTTCGTCTCGCCTTCGGTCTGTGGCTGCTGTCTTCCCTGCCCTCTTTCGCCGGGTATGGATCGACGGTGTCCCCCGAGGAAGTCCGCCGCGATTTCACCTATACGCGCGCCGTCATCACCGGCACGGTCGAAGGCGTCACGGAATATCTGCCGGTAAGCTCGACCGGTCATATGATCCTCAGTGACAGCCTGCTCGGCGTGCTGAAGTTCGCCGATGTCACCGTGTCGGGCGTAACCGACCGCAAAGGTCGGGCGGTCTCGATGGAGCGTGTCGCGGACGACTACATCGTCATCATCCAGCTCGGCGCGATCCTCGCCGTACTCGTGGCGTTCTTCGGACGCGTGCGTGGCGTGCTGACGGGGCTTTGCCGCGGCGACGGACGCTCCATCTCCCTCGCCTCCTCGATCGTGGTCGCGTTCCTCCCTGCCGCCCTGCTCGGTTTCCTGTTCAAGGACGTCATCACGGCCTATCTGTTCTCGGTCGAAGTCGTCGCGGCCGCTTTGGTCGTCGGCGGACTGGTCATCCTCGTCGCCGAACATCTTTTGCCGAAGAAGGTCGCCGAGACGGCCGACGAAGTCGCCGCAATCGGCTGGCGCCCGGCCCTGACCGTCGGGCTCTGCCAGTGCTTCGCCCTGATCCCGGGCACGAGCCGTTCGCTCGCGACCATTCTGGGCGGACGCCTCGCTGGTCTTTCTCACGCCGCCTCGACCGAATTCTCCTTCTTGGTCGGACTGCTCACCCTTTCGGCGGCTTCGGTTTATAAGATGTGGTCGCTCGGCCCTGCCCTCACGCAGGTCTATCCTGCCGGCCCGGCAGGCGTCGGCCTCCTCGTGGCCGCCGTGACGGCCTTCGTGTCCGTGAAGTGGCTGGTGGGGTATGTGTCGCGGAACGGACTGGGCGTGTTCGCCTGGTATCGCCTCGCGCTAGGCGGTGCGATCCTGGCGTTCCTCGCGCTGCGCTAAACCGGCTTAGGTGCCGAGTTCGAAACCCTTGCGGTAGACGCGGCGGACGTAGGCGTCGGCGTCCTTGTCGTTCGTCACGCGCATCTGCGGACCATCCCAGAGCAGCTTGCGGTCGGGGTAACGCGAGGCGAGATTACCCATCAGCACCATCTCGGAGAGCGGCCCCGAGTAGTCGAAGTTCGAAGACGCGGCCGGTCCGCCCTTGCAGGCGCGGATCCAGTCCTTCTCGTGGCCGGAGGAATTGCCAGGGATGCGGGCCAGCGTCTTCGCGAGCTTCTTGGATTCTTCACGGAGATCCGGATTCAGGATGCGCGGGTTGAGTCCGTAGCAACCGCACACGAGCTTGGCCTTGTCGCCGATGAAGAGACAGCCGCCGTTGGGATCGCCGAAGGGCATGTCGTCTTCGAGCTCGTCGGGGCGCTGAGGCATCAGGCCGCCGTCCCACCAGGTGAGGGTCACGGGGGGCATGTCGCCACGGGCCGGGAACTTGAAGCGCACCACCGAGGAGCGCGGATAGGATTCGAACTTACCTGTGGTCTTCTTGCCGAAGGTCTCGAAGACGGTGGAGACGTTGCCTTCGACGCTGATCGGGTAGCGCAGGTCGAGCGCCATGAAGGCCGGGTCGATGATATGACAACCCATGTCGCCGAGCGAACCGGTGCCGAAATCCCACCAGGCGCGCCACTTACCCGGATGATAAGAGGCGTGGAACGGACGGAGCGGCGCCGGGCCGCACCACTGATCCCAGTCCATGCCTAGCGGGGCTTTCTGCGCTTCGGACGGACGGTCCATCTCGCTGCTCTGCGGCCAGATCGGACGGTTGGTCCAGGTGTGCACTTCGCGCACCTTGCCGATGAGTCCGGCGGCGATCCACTCGGTGACCTGACGGATGCCTTCGCCGGAATGGCCTTGGTTGCCCATCTGGGTCACGACCTTATATTTGTGCGCCGACTCGGTGAGGATGCGGGCTTCGAAGACGGAGTGAGAGATCGGCTTCTGGACGTAGACATGCTTGCCACGGCGCATGCATTCCATGGCGATGTAGGCGTGCGAATGGTCGGGCGTGGCGATGATGACCGCGTCGATGTCCTTGCGCTGGTCGAGCATCTTACGGAAGTCGGTGAACAGCGCGGCCTTCGGGAACTGCTTGATCGTCCCGGCGCAGCGGCCGAGGTCCAGGTCGCAGAGCGCGACGATGTTCTCGTCCGCGGAGTTCTTCACGTTGCTACCGCCGACGCCGCCGAAACCGATGGCGGCGATGTTGAGCTTCCGGCTCGGCGTGGGCGTCGAAGTGACGGCCGGAGCCTGACTGGGCGACGAGTTCGTGGCGCAGCCGGTGACGGCGATAGCCGCGGCGGCCAGGCCGGTCTGACGAAGGAAGGAACGACGATCGAGCTGGGGTGTCATGGGGTTGGGGTAATGCAGGTCTATGAGTCGCCGGCCGGGTCGCAAGTTCCATGCGGGCGGTCGCCGCCTCGCCCCGATGCCCGGTCACCGAGGCCGAGGAGCGGTCCGGCGGACTCCGATGTGAACAGGTCCGGTGGTCAGGCCGTGCGGACGGCCTATGTCGCTGTCTGGATGAATCTTATGACGGCCTCAGTGGGCCTTCCATAGCCGAAGTTTCGTTTGACTATGCTGTGAATAAACTGTTCATAAAGGAAACCACTACGACCCTGATGTTCAAGCGCTTCCCCGGGCTATTCAACCAAGCCATCGGCATCGACCTCGGTACCGCGAACACCCTCGTGTTCCTCAAGGACCGCGGGGTCGTCCTTCGTGAACCTTCCGTCGTCGCCATCCGCACCAGCACCCGCAAGCCCATCGCCGTCGGCAATGAGGCCCGCATGATGCTCGGACGCACCCCGGGCGACATCCAGGCCCTGCGTCCGATGAAGGACGGCGTGATCGCCGACTTCGAGATCAGCGAGCACATGCTCCGCTACTTCATCGGCAAGGTCGCCCGTAAGTCCCTCTTCACGAATCTCACCGTCGTCGTGGCCGTGCCCTATGGCATCACCGCCGTCGAACGTCGCGCCGTCATGGACTCGGCTTACCGCGCCGGCGCCGATGACGTCATCACCATCCCTGAGCCGGTCGCTTCCGCCATCGGTGTCGGTCTGCCGGTCGAAGAACCCACGGGTTCGATGATCGTCGATATCGGCGGTGGTACCACCGAAGTCGCTGTCCTTTCCCTCGGCGGCATCGTCCACGCCCGCTCCATCCGCGTCGGCGGCGATGAGTTCGACATGTCGATCATCAAGTATATCCGCAACTCGTATAACCTGATCATCGGCGAACGCACGGCCGAAGAAATCAAGATCAAGATCGGCTCGGCTTACGCGCTCGAGCAGGAGCTCACCTTCGAGGTCAAGGGCCGCGATAACGTCACCGGCCTGCCCCGCCAGCTGCACCTCACTTCCCAGGAAGTCCGCGAGGCCATGGCTGACAATATCAATCAGATCATCGAGGCGGTGAAGGGTTCCCTCGAGCGCATCCCGCCGGAACTCTCCTCCGACCTCGTCGACCGCGGCATCGTGCTCGCCGGCGGCGGTTCGCTGATCCGCAAGATCGACCGCGCCATCTCCGAGGCCACCGGCCTCCCCGTCTTCGTCGCCGAAGACCCTCTTTGCGCCGTCGTCAACGGCACCGGCAAGATCCTCGCCAACTCCTCCCGCTGGAGCGGTCGAGACTAAGCCCCGTTCGCGGGCCTTCCCGCCATGGACCAGAATCGCCAAGGAGCCCGCGCCTCCTACGTAGCCCTCGCCGTGTTCGTCGCGGCGTGGATCCTGCTGCCTGGCGCCGTGCGTCGTTTTAATCGGGAAGCTTTCGTCGAGTTCCAAGCCCCGGCCCTTCATCTCGTCGGCAAGTCTCGTGACCTGGCGACCTTCTGGGAGAAGAAGAGCCGCAGCACCGATGAGCTCGTCGCCGCCGGCCGTGACCTGGCGCGCATCAACGCCGCCTTGGAACTCAAGCTCAAGGGGATGGAGGACATCCGCCGGGAAAATACCCGCCTCCGCGAGGTCACCCGCTACAACGTGCCGGCCGATTACCTTTCCGTCGTCGCCCGCGTGGCCACGCGCGACAGCTCTTCGTGGTGGCAGCGCATCGTGATCCGCAAAGGGCGCAACGATGGCATTCGCCCGGGCGCTCCGGTCGTCTTCGGCGACACCGTCGTCGGGCGCGTCACCGCCGTCCATCTCACGACGAGCGAGGTCGACCTCGTCACGAGCCCCGGCTTCCGTTGCACCGCCTACCTCGAAGGCGACGAACAGAACCGCATCGTCCTCATCAACGGCGTCGCGGCGAATTCGCTGGGCACCGCGAAAGCGCGCGTGAGCGTGATCCCTTACGACTACCTGCTGCCCGCCGGCACGCCCGCCCGCGTGACCACGACCGGCATGGGCGGCGTGTTCCCTAGCGGACTGACCCTGGGTTACCTCGACGGCGGCGCTTACGCCACGCAGGTCGGTAACTTCAAGGAGAGCCTGCTCGTCCCCTCGCGTGACCTTTACAACCTGCAGGAAGTCTCCGTGCTGGTCCCGATCATCCAGACGCCCGGCGAAGCGCTGATCCAGGGCGACCAATTCCAGTGACGATGGGCTGGGCTTGGCTGATCCTCCTGTTGGCGACCTACCCTTGGCTCCTGGGCGCGGACCTCGCCAGCGACACCCTGGCTTCCTCTTCGCTTGTCGTCTTTGTCAGTGGCGCCTGTCTCATCGCCCCTTCCCGTCGGCTCAAGCGCTGGCAGTGCGTCCTGTTCGCGGCGGGGCTTGGCTTTCTTTTCGAGGCTCGTCGACCGATCCCGGACGGCATGTTGGCGCTGACCCTTGTCGCGGTCGCGATCTTCCTGTCGTCCAATCGGCCCCTCCTCCGCAGCACCCCGCGGATGCTGCAAGGCGCGGCCATCGTCAATGTCGGCGCGTGCCTGGTCTGGTATCTCGCCGCGGCCTTCGCTTCCGACGCCCCGGCTGACGGCGCCGTGGGTCATCTGTTCGGACAGCTCCTGCTGGCGGGAGTCGTCGGGACCCTCGGCTTGGTGCCGGTGGCTTTGACGCAGAACGCCGTCATGGACCGGCTCGGCGTCCCGCCCGCCCTTGAACGGCCATGAGGGAACGCGCTGACACCAAGGTGCTCCCCTCGACGCCGGTTGACCGCCTCCGTCTGTATGCGGTCTTCGGACTCTTCGCCGTAGGCTTCCTCTACGTCGTCGGCGGACTCGCCTTTCGTCAGCTGATCCAGTCGACCGACCTGAAGGAACAGTCCGACAATCAGAGCCGCCGCATCGTCCTGCGTCCGCCGGCCCGTGGTCGGATCTATGACCGTAATGGTTTCGTGCTCGTCGATAATCGCGCCCGTTGGAGCGTGAAGGCCGATCTCGCCGCCTTGCAGAAGGAGTTCCGTTCCGAGTATCTCCGGCTCCTCGCCGCCGAACGTGCCCGTCAGGCCGTGCAGGTGGACACCGAACGCGTGATGGAACTCGCGCGCGTCAACGTCCTCCAAGGCTGGCTCAACAAGGTCTGGTTCGTCATCGACGAGAACCAGCGGAAGACCGTGCGGAAGCCCGCCCCAGGCAAGGCCTCGCCTTTGGACCCGCCCGGCGAACGTAAGGTCAACATCGAAGACCTGCGCAAGCACCTGCGCGAGCGACGGGCCCTGCCCTTCACGCTGGTCGCGGACCTGGCTTTTCCGGTCGCGAACGTGCCGGCCGGTCCGGACGAAGGCGTCAAGGCCGTCGCGCGCTTCATCGAGCAGTTCCCGGTCGAGGGCCCCATCCGTCTGGAATCGGACATCATCCGCACCTATCCTTACGGCGGCATGGCCGCCCACGTCCTTGGTTACGTGAAAGACTCCGAGGAGCTTCCGCCCAACGTCGAAGATATCGCCGAGGTGCGCAGCGAATCGATGCAGAAGCTGCGGCAGACGGGCAAGACCGGCGCCGCCGGCGTCGAACTCTCCTTCGATCATGTCCTCAAGGGCCTCAGCGGCTGGGAACTTTGGACCAAGACTTCCTCCGGCTACAACCAGACCCGCTTGAAATACAGCGAACCCGTCCAAGGCAGCAATATCAACCTGTCCTTGGACCTGAGGATCCAACGTGCCACCGAGCAGGCGCTGGCGGAGATCAAGGATTCGCAAGGCGTCGCCTTGCCGGCCGCGGCGGTGATGCTCGACGTGCATACCGGCGAGATCCTCGCGCTCGCCAGCCAGCCGACCTTCGATCCCAACCGGCTTGCCGGACGGATCACCGCCAGCCACTACGACGAAGTCGAGAAATCCGGCGCCTGGCTCAATCGCGCGACCCAAGGACTCTACCCGCCCGGTTCGACGTTCAAGATCGTCACCGCCATCGCCGGCATGCGCAAGAAAGTGGTGGACTGGGACGACATCCTCGAGTGCGGCGCTTTCTATCGCGTCGGCGACCGCGACTTCCCCGAACATGAACCGGTCGGTTATGGTGACGTCGACCTCGACAAGATGCTGGCGATCTCCTGCAACGTCTGGAACTACCAGATCGGCCTGCGCGCCGGACCCGACGCACTGGCCTCCGAAGCCCGTCGTTTCGGCCTCGACACCCCTTTGCTTGAATCGACCTCCTCGCCTGACGCTAACGGCGGGTCTCACACCGAACTTCCCTATGCCGCCGGCCGCGGCTTGGTCGTCCCGGATCGGGAATATAAGCTCCGGATCAAGGCCGGAGCCTGGCAGGACGGAGACACCGCGAACTTCTCGATCGGGCAAGGTTACCTCCTGACCAGCCCTCTCCACATGGCTTCATTCGCGGCCTCGTTGGCACGCGGTGAAACCCGCACCATCCCGACGATCACCCACGCCTCGGATCGCGACGGACGTCACCGTGGCTCGACGCCGATCGGCCTGAGCAAGGCCCAGCTCGACGCTGTCCGCGGCGGCATGGTCCGTTGCGTCGAGGAAGGGACAGGTCGCAGCGCCCGCATCCAAGGTCTGCCGATCGCCGCCAAGACCGGTACTTCCGAATATTTCAAGAAGGGCGAGAAGGCTCACCTCGCCTGGATGATCGGCTACGCCCCGGCGGACAATCCGGTCGTCGCCTTCTGCGTCCTCGTCGAAGGTCAGCTCGACACCAATACCTGGGGCGGCAAGACGGCGGGTCCCGTGGTGAAGCAGATGCTCGAGACCTGGGCGGGTACCGGCGAGAAGCCCGCGGCCGAACCGGCGCGTTAAGCGCGGATCAGCACCGGGGTGCCGGCCGGCACGAGTCCGTAAAGCCGGATGACATCCTGATCCGCGAGCAGCACGCAACCGTGGCTGTTCGGCTGACCGAGCTTATCGGTCTGGTTGGTCCCATGGATATAGACGTAGCGGCGATGCGTATCGACGACCCTCCCCGCCGCATCCGTGCCTTGGTTGTGACCCGGCTCCAGGCCTTCGAGCCAGAGGATGCGCGAGGTGATGAGATTATCTTCCGGCGTAGGCCAATCGGCGGACAGCTTGCCCGTCGGCTGGCGAGCCTTGAAGACCATCCCGGGAGCCGCTCCGTCGCCGATCTTCTCGGCGACCCGATGGAGACCATCCGGCGTCTGCAGGGAATCCTGGACGCACCCGCGGCCCGCTCGCGCGGTACTGACCACGTAGGTCTCGCAGTCCTGACCCTCGAAAAACCATAGTTTTTGCTGGTCAATCGACACAACGATGCAATGTTCAGCGGCAGGCAGACCCAGCCCTTTCAGGCGTTCGGTCACCTCCTTCTTCAAACCTAACTCGAACTCAGAACATGGCATATCGCATCGGCATCGTGGGCGTGACAGGCGCGGTGGGTCAAGAACTGCTGGCGCTCATGGCCAAGCGGAACTTCCCCGTGGCCGAACTCCGCCCCCTGGCTTCCGCCCGCTCCGCAGGCTCCAAGGTGACCTACGGCGGCAAGGAATGGACTGTCCAGGAAGCCAAGCCGGAAGCCTTCGAAGGCCTCGATTTCGCGGTCTTCAGCGCCGGCGGCTCCATCTCCCTCGCCCTGGCCCCCGAAGCCGTCAAGCGCGGCTGCATCGTCATCGATAACAGCTCGGCCTTCCGCATGTATCCGGACGTCCCGCTCGTCATCCCGGAGATCAACGCCCATCACCTCGCCAACCATAAGGGCATCATCGCCAATCCGAACTGCTCCACGGCCATCGCGCTGATGGGTCTGTTCCCGCTCCACCAAGCCTTCGGTCTCAAGCGGTTCTTCGCCTCGACCTATCAGGCTGTCTCCGGCACCGGCGCCGAAGCGATGCGTGAACTCGACGCCCAAGCCCGCGCCTGGGCCAAGGGCGAGACCCTGGCTCCGAAGGTCTACCCGCACACGATCAACTTCAACCTCATCCCGCAGGTCGATTCCTTCCTCGAGGACGGCTACACCAAGGAAGAGATGAAGATGCTCAACGAAGGCCGCAAGATCATGGACCTCCCCGGTCTCAAGGTCACCACCACCTGCGTCCGCGTCCCCGTCTTCCGCGCCCACTCGATCGCCATCAGCGCCGAATTCGAGCGTCCGGTCGACCTCGCCGTCGCCCGCAAGGCCATCAGCGCCTTCCCCGGCTCCGAACTCTGCGACGACCCCGCGAACAAGAAGTATCCGATGCCGCTCGACTACGCCGGCAAGGAGAAGTGCGGCGTCGGTCGTCTGCGCAAGGACACCCTCTTCGACAACGGCATCTCCCTCTGGGTCTCCGGCGACCAGCTTTGGAAAGGCGCCGCGCTCAATGCGATCCAGATCGCCGAAGCGCTGCACGCCCAGGGCCGCCTGGCCCGCAAGTAATTTGACCATGGCCCGGAGCAACGATCGCGCCCCGCGCCACGCCGACCTGCATAAGCCGGTCCGACTCTATGACGAGGGGGACATCCCCGCCCTGCTCAAGGACGTCAAGGACCCCCTCATCCTGGTCCTCGATGGCGTCCAGGACCCGCACAACCTCGGGGCCTGCCTCCGTAACGCCGAGTGCGCCGGTTGCGCCTTCGTGGTGATCACCCGCAAGAATTCCGCCCCGGTCACCGATACGGTGCGCAAGGTGGCGGTCGGCGCCGCGGAGACCATGCCGATCGTGCAGGCTAACAACCTCCGCAACGCCCTGGTCAAGCTGAAGGATGCCGGCGTCTGGCTGGCCGGCACCTCTGACCACAAGGCGAGCCAATCCCTTTACGCGGCCAAGCTCACCGGCCCCCTGGCGATCGTGCTCGGCGCCGAAGGCGACGGCATCCGCCATCTGACGGCCGAGACCTGCGACTTCCTCCTCCGGATCCCGATGCTCGGCCAGGTGCCCTGCCTCAACGTTTCCGTCTCGGCTGGGGTGTGCCTCTTCGAGTCCGTCCGGCAGCGCGGCCATCGCTGAGGTCAATTTTCCTTTACCCGTGCGGTCGGGCGTGTCGTAATCTTCGCGTTCGGCAGGCCAGATAGCTCAATGGTAGAGCAGTTGACTTTTAATCAATTGGTTCCGGGTTCGAGTCCCGGTCTGGCCACTCCGAACCTCCCCTTTCTCTCCCGTTCTTCGGCTTCGCCGATTAATGTGCATTTGCTCTTGAAATCCTGCCCGCGTCTTGCACTCATTCCCATCCCGCTGTCTGGCTGGATAGCTCAATGGTAGAGCAGTTGACTCTTAATCAATTGGTTCGGGGTTCAAGTCCCCGTCCAGCCACCAGCGGGAAACCTTTTCATCACTTCCGTCGCCCGTCCTGCAGGCGCCGGTAGCGCTCGGCCATGTAGGCGGCGTGACAAGGCCGGCAATAGCTATGGAAACTTCCCGAAGCCCGGAGCCAGTGGAACATCTGCACGGGCAGGTCTTGCCCGCACTGCGCGCAGCAACGCGTCTTGGGCGTGCGTTGCTCGGCCCGGCGGGCCGAACGGCGCCGCGCCGCCGTCACCAGGCACGGCCTGCAGAAAGGGTGGATGGCCGCGGTGCCTTCGAGACGGTGGAACTGACCCATCGGCAGGGTCTTCTGGCAGCACCGACACTTCTTCTTGGAGCGTTCGTTCATGGGGCACCTAGGAAGACCTCCCGACCCCGGTCAGCAACGACAAGGCCCTGAGGTGTATCGCTGAGGCGATATCCTTACTCGACCGTGACCGACTTCGCCAAGTTCCTCGGCTGATCGATCGGGCAGCCACGCAGGCGCGCCACGTGATAAGCGAGCAACTGGAGAGCCACGGCGGCCGGAATGGTGGCGACCAAAGGGTCACAGTCCGGGATGCGGATGACTTCATCGGCGATCGCCGCTTCGGGTCCGCCTTCGGTCACGAGGGCGATGATATGTGCGCCTCGCGCCTTGCACTCCTCGGCGTTACCCAAGGTCTTATCCACGACGGGCGAACGATTAGCGAGGACGACGACGGGCATGCCGGGCGTCAGCAACGCGATGGGGCCATGCTTGAGTTCGGCGGCATGATAACCCTCGGCGTGGATATAGGAGATCTCCTTGAGCTTCAGCGCACCCTCGAGGGCGACGGGATGCATCGGGCCGCGACCGAGGAAGAAGGCGTGCTCATGCTTCACCATGGACTCCGCGACCTTCGCGATGGCTGAGTCTTGTCGGAGCACGGTTTCGATGAGTTCTGGCAGGCGGCCGATTTCGGCGGCCAGCGCAAGGCCACGCTCGCGGGACAAGCGACGGCCACGGCCCAGCTTAAGAGCCATGAGCAGCAGGACGGCGACTTGCCCGGTGAAAGCCTTGGTGGAAGCGACGGAGATCTCGGGTCCGGCATGCAGATATACCCCCCGCCCGGTCTCCCGGGCGATGGTCGAGCCGACCACGTTGACGAGCCCCATGATCATCGCGCCCTTGTCCTTGGCCTCCCGGACGGCGGCCAGCGTGTCGGCGGTCTCGCCGGATTGAGAGATGGCGACGACGAGGTCACGTCCGTCGACCAAGGGATTGCGGTAGCGGAATTCGGCGGCGGGCTGGACTTCCGCCTGGAGCGCGGCGAGTTCTTCGAACGCGAAATCGCCGACCATGCCGGCGTGCAGCGAGGTGCCGCAACCGACCATGACGATGCGCTGCAGATCGAGAAGATCGCGGGCGCTGGCGCCCATGCCGGACAGGACCGCGGTGCCGTTCAGGAGGTCCAATCGTCCGCGGAGGGCGTTTCGGACCGACTCGGGCTGCTCATGGATCTCCTTGAGCATGAAATGGTCGTAGCCGCCCTTCTCCACGGCCCCGGGCTCGAACTCCAGTTCGGCGACGTCCCGGTCCATGGGCGCATGGTTCAGGTCCGTGATGTCCACGGAGTCGGCGGTGACCAGGGCGACATCCCCGTCGTCGAGGTAGATGACCCGCCGCGTATGCGAGATCAGGGCCGAGGGATCCGAGGCGATCAGGCACTCTCCTTCGCCGACACCGATGACGAGTGGGCTGCCTTTCCGCGCGACGACGATGCGTCCGGGTTCGTCGGCCGAGATGACGGCGATGCCGTAGGCTCCCTCGACCTGTCGAAGGGCCGCGATGACGGCCTTGCGGAGGTCTCCTTTGTAATATTCGCCGACGAGGCGGGCGACGGCTTCGGTGTCGGTCTCCGAAGCGAAGACGTGTCCCTTGGCCTCGAGCTTGGAGCGGATGGCCCGGTAATTCTCGATGATGCCATTATGGACGAGACGGATGCGCCCGCTGGCATCGGCATGCGGATGGGCGTTGGCTTCGGTCGGCGCGCCGTGGGTGGCCCAACGAGTGTGGGCGATGCCGACGACGCAACGGGTTTGCAGCTCATCCGGCCACTCGGCCCTCACCTTGTCAGCGAGGCGGGAGACCTTACCCACCGCCCGCAGGGTCAGGAGCTCATTGCCGTCTTGGACGGACAATCCAGCTGAATCATAGCCACGATACTCGAGCCGACGCAGGCCGCCGAGGAGGACAGGAGTGGCCGCATGGCGACCGACATAGCCGACGATGCCGCACATGGTCAGGCAACGATGTCCTTGTCGACGATGGCGCCGGGCAAGGTCGAGGTCTTGGGCCAGAGCTTACGGCCTGGGTACAAGGAGGTATGGATGCCGGTATGCACGCCATCTCCGACGATGGCGCCGAGCTTGCGACGGCCGGTGTCGACCATGCGGCCGGCGACCGGACTACGATGCGCCCCTCCATCGTGTCGCAGGTTGGAAGTGATCGTACCTGCGCCGAAGTTCACCTTCTCGCCGAGGATGGAGTCGCCGAGATAGGAAAGGTGGCCGACGTTCGTACCCGGCAAGAGGATCGAATTCTTGATCTCGACGGCCTGACCGACGTGGCACTTGTCGCCGATGGACGTGGAGCCGCGGATATAGCAGTTCGGGCCGACCTTGCAGTGATCGCCGATGATGACGTCGCCTTCGATGACGACGCCCGGCAGGATCTTGGTGCCTTTGCCGACTTGCAGGCGTCCGTCGACATAGAGCGAAGCATGCGCACCGGACTCCATGGCATAAGCCTGACGGGTCGTCATCGCTTCGACATTCGCCCGCAGCAGGTCCCAGGCGTAGTTGATCGCGAAGGATTGGCTGGCGCGCAGTTCGCGGCCGCCGCATTTGCGGGCGACCAAGACGACGCCGTCCGCGGTGGTCAGCGTGCCATAGGAGGCGTCCGCGACGAAGGTCGCCAGTTCTGCCGACGAGAACCAAGCCGAAGCATGGACGGACAGATCGGCTTCAGCTCCGGCGGCTTCGGTTAGGCCAAGAGCCAGCAGCGCGGCCGCCTGATGGCGTCGCAAGGCGATATTCGCCAAGGGAAAGTCGCCGAGCGACCGCGTGAGGGTCATCGGGTGGCAGCCGGGGGTCTCTCCGGCATCGGCAAGGAAGAAGGTGGCCATCTCAGAGGGACGCGAAGTCAGCCTCCACGGCGGCCTTGAAGGCCAGAGACCAGCGGTCGACCTCCCCTTGGTCCTGGTGTTCGACGAGGATGCGGAGCTTGTTCTCCGTGCCGGAGTAGCGGATGAGATGGCGTCCGACTTTGCCGAAAGCCGCGTCTGCCTTGCTGATCTCTTCCTGCAACGAGTGCAGCTGGCTCAGCGGCACCCGGGAACGGACCTTCATGTTCACCAAGGACTGCGGGTATTCACGCATGCCCGCGGCCAGATCCGCCAAGGTGGCGCCCTTCTTCCGCATGAACCGCAGGACCTGCAAGGCGCTGAGGATGCCATCGCCCGTCGACGCATAATCGGCGAAGATGAGGTGACCGGAGTTTTCGCCCCCGAACGAATACCCGCCCTTACGCAGGGCCTCGATGACGTGCCGATCGCTGACCGCCGTGGTGACCACGCCGACCCCGGCCTTACGCATGGCTTCATGCAGACCGAGGTTCGACATCACCGTGCAGACCATCGTGTTGCCGCTGAGCTTACCCTCTTCCTTCAAGGCCAAGGCGCAGAGCGAAAGGATACGGTCACCAGAGACGCTGGCGCCGGTCGCATCGCTGAAGATCACGCGGTCCGCGTCGCCGTCGAGCGAGATACCGACGTCGGCCCCATGCTCTTTGACGACCTTTCCGGCGAACTCCGGATAAAGCGCGCCGACGCCGGCGTTGATATTGATGCCGTCCGGCTCGACGCCGAGCTTCACGACTTTCGCGCCTAGTTCTTTGAAAATCAGCGGCGCCAGGAGGTAACCGGCGCCATGACCGCAATCCACGACGATCTTCATGCCGTCGAGACTGGCGTTACCCAAGCTATGCTTCACGAACTCGATGTAACGACCGCGGGCATCGTCGATGCGGTAGGCCTTGCCGATCTTGTCGCCGGTGACGCCGTTGGCCTTCACGTCGTAAAGGACTTCCTGTTCGACGAGCGCTTCGAGGTCATCAGAGAGTTTGAAGCCATCCGGCCCGAAGATCTTCAGGCCATTGTCTTCGTAGGGATTATGCGAAGCGGTCAGCATGATGCCGGCACCGCAGCCCATGGACTTCGTCAGATGCGCGACCGCCGGCGTCGGCATGGGGCCGACGAGGAAGACGTCCATCCCGCTCGAGACCAGCCCGCTGGTCAGCGCGGTCTCCAGCATGTAGCCGGAGATACGCGTGTCCTTGCCGATGATCACCCGGTTATGATTGGCCCCGCTGGAACGCAGCACCCGCGAAATCGCCTGGCCGATACGGAGGGCAATTTCCGGTGTGATCGGATATTCGTTAGCCCGTCCGCGAATGCCGTCCGTTCCGAAGAGTTTGGTCGCCATAGTCGTTTTGTGGTAAATCTGTGGGTTTCTGCAAGAATAAATGACTGAAAACCTTCTTTAATGACAGATATGACTGAATCAGTCATTAATGGATTTGGTGCACGGAAAAGCTAACCCGAAGGCCTCCGCTACAAACTCGCATACGACCGAAAGAGTGCGAGCGAGCAAATGAGCGGCGTTGAAGTCACAAGAAAGCGCATGCGGAAAAGGATATACGAATGAGGGGTTTCCGAACCAATCACGGTTCGACAGGAACTGGTCGGCATCATTGTGTGTCTCATCCCCATGCGTGCTTCGGCGCTTATCCTTTCTTGTGTCCTGACAGGCGCCTTGGCTTCGGCCGCGGACGCACCGGTGGACTTCAACCGCGAGGTGCGTCCGATCCTCTCCGACCGCTGTTATGGCTGTCACGGACCCGACGCCGACAAGGGTCGCAAGGCCGGGTTACGTCTCGATGAATTTGCCGGGGCGACGAAGAAATTGAAAAGCGGTGATGTGGCGGTGGCGCCAGGAGATCTTAAAAACAGCACCCTCGTGCAGCGCATCCTGAGCGAAGATGAGGAAGACGTGATGCCTCCGCCGGAACTGCATCGCCCGCTCTCCAAGGCGGAGAAAGACATCCTGATCCGCTGGGTCGGACAAGGCGCGAAATACGATCCGCACTGGGCCTTCGTGAGCCCGCAGTCTCACCCGACCCCACCGGTCGCCGACCCCTCCTGGCCGAGGGACCCGCTGGATGCTTTCATCGCCGAGGCCGCGGCCAAGAAAGGCCTCCGTCCGACGGCCCCCGCCGACCGCACCACCCTGCTCCGCCGCGCTTCCTTCGCGCTGACCGGGCTGCCGCCCACCGCCGAAGAAGTCGCCGCGTTCCTCGCCGACAATTCCGCCGACGCATATGAGAAGCGCGTCGACGCGATGCTGGCTTCCCCTCGTTTCGGTGAACATCTGGCGGTCGGCTGGCTGGATCTGTCGCGTTACGCCGACACCTGGGGCTACACCGGCGACAAGTCCATGTTCGCCTGGCCTTGGCGGGACTGGGTGCTCAAGGCCTTCAACGAAAATAAGCCTTACGACCAGTTCCTGACGGAACAGCTCGCCGGCGACCTGCTGCCTGCGCCGACCCAGGACCAACGCGTGGCGACGGCCTTCAACCGGCTGCATCGCATGACGTTCGAAGGCGGCTCGATCGCCGAGGAGTTCCGACAGGACGGCATCAATGACCGCGTGATGACCGCCGGCTACGGTTTCATGGGCCTGACGATGGAGTGCTCCCGCTGTCACGACCACAAGTATGATCCGATCTCGCAGCGCGAATACTTCTCGATGGCCGCGATGTTCGGCGACCAGAACGAGAACGGCCTGCTCTCTTTTCATGGGGAAGTGCCGCCTCCCTTCGTCCGTCTTTATAAGTCCGAGGTCGAGAGGAACAAGGAAGTCGAACTACGGGCCGCCGTGACGGCCGCGGCGATGGCCCTATCCGCGCACAAGTCGGAATACCAAGGTAAGCCGGAGGTTTCCGTGCCCGCCCCGATCGCGCACTTCCCTCTGGAGTCGTTCGCCAAGACCGGCGTCGACGACCTTGTTGCCGGAGGCAAGCCGGCCGTCTTCGAACGTCGTAGTTCACCCGAAGATCTTCAGCTCATGCCGGCGGTCAAAGGACAGGGCGTGAAGTTCGACGGTGACGCCGGCTTCAAGCTTCCCGAATTCAAGCAGCTCGGCCGCTTCGACCCTTTCACGTTCTCGGCCCACCTGCGCCTCGGCGAGAAGAACGCCCGCGCGACGGTGCTCCACTCGACCGGCTTTTACACCGGCGACGGTGATGCCACGGGCGTCGAACTCCTCATCGTCCACGGAAAACTCCGCTGGAGCATGATCCATCTCTGGCCCAATAGCGCGGCTTCCGTCGAGACCACGGCCGAACTGCCGGTCGGAGCCTGGCGGCGCGTGACGGTCACCTACGACGGTTCCTCGAAAGCCGCCGGTCTGCGCATCTACGTGGACGGCCGCGAAGCCAAGACGACGGTCGTGCGCGATACGCTGAACGCCAAGCCCCGCGACAACGCCCTTGAGATCGGCTCACGTTCCCGCGACGCCGGCTTCCGTAACGGTGCGCTCGATGAGATCCAACTCTGGCGCCAGGCGCTGACGAGCGCCGAGGTGGCTGTGCTGCACGGACTCGCCGTCCAGACCCTTCCCCCTCCCGTCCTGGCGGAACACGCGAAGCTGCGCGTCGACCAAGCCTATGCGGCGGCGTTGAAGAAACTCCAAGCCGCTCACTTGGCTCTCGCCGCCCATCAGGAGTCAGCCCCGGCTTTCTTCGCCATGGAGCACTCAACGCTCGCGCCCAAGGCTTACGTGCTCACCCGCGGCGAATACGACAAGCCCGACCTCTCCAAGCCCTGCGATCCCGGCGTACCGGCACGTGTATTCCCTTGGGATGAATCCCTGCCCAAGAACCGACTGGGCCTCGCCCGCTGGCTGACCGATCCGCGCCACCCGCTCACCTCCCGCGTGGTCATCAATCGTCTGTGGGCCCAGGCCTTCGGCGCCGGACTCGTCGCGACCAGCGAGAATCTCGGACTCCAAGGAGACCTGCCCACGCATCCCGAACTCCTCGACACTCTCGCGGTCGACTTCGTACGCAACGGTTGGAACACCAAGGCGATGCTCCGGCGCTTCGTCCTGAGCAGTACTTTCCGTCAGGCTTCCACGCCGACCGCCGAGGCCCGCGAAAAGGATCCGGCCAACAAGTATCTCGCCCGCGGCCCGGTGCTGCGTCTGACCGCGGAGATGGTCCGCGACCAGGCCCTGCTGGCTTCGGGCAAGTTGGTCGAGAAAGTCGGCGGCGAAAGCGTCCAAGAATCCGCCAACCGTCGGAGCGTCTATACCTATCGCAAACGGACCGCGCCGCCCGACAATATGTTGATCTTCGACGCCGGCTCACGGGAAGTCTGCCAGCCGAAACGTCTCAATACCAACACGCCTCTGCAGGCTTTGGTGCTGCTGAATAATCCCGGTTTCGTCGAAGCAGCCAAGAACCTCGCCGCCAAGGTCAGCAAGGTCTCCGCGGAACCTTCCGCCCAGATCGTCGCCGCCTTCCGCGCCGTCTGCACGCGGGATCCGCGCCCAGCCGAACTGGCCGCCTTGAACGAACTTTACGCCACTCAGAAAGCGAATCCGCCGAAGTTCGCCGCCACCCCCGCACCTGCGCCTAAGCCGACTCCCGCCGCCAAGCCGGACGCAAAAGCGAAGAAGAAAAATACTCCTGTACCGCCGCCGGCTCAGGTTCTACCGAAGATGCCGGCCGATCCGGCCCTGGCCGCACTCACCCTCGTCTGCTCCACCATCCTGGCGAGCGACGCCGCCGTCACCTCCCGCTGAACATGCATCCTCCCAAGCCTTCTTACGACCAGCTGATGGGGCACACGCGACGGCACTTCCTTGGTGCCTCCGCCCTGGGGCTAGGTGCCCTCGCCATGCGCGGGATCGTCGGCGACGCCCAAGCGGCCGGCTTGCCCAAGGGCACGCACTTCCCGGCGAAAGCCAAGCGCGTGATCTATCTCTTCCAGGCCGGCGGACCTTCGCAGTTCGAGACCCTCGATCCGAAGCCACTGCTCCGTGAAAAGCACACGCAGCCTTTGCCCGACTCCGTCCGTCAAGGCCAGCGACTGACAGGCATGAGCGGTTACCAGGCGACGCTCCCGCTCGCCGGTTCGTTCGTCGGTTTTAAGAAATACGGGAAAAGCGGCGTCGAATACAGCGACCTGCTCAGCCACACCGGCGAAGTCGCCGATGACCTGTGCGTCATCCGCTCGATGCACACGGAGGCGATCAACCACGATCCGGCCATCACCTTCTTCTGTTCCGGCAACCAGGTGGCCGGCCGGCCCTCGATGGGCGCCTGGGCTTCCTACGGCCTCGGCAGCATGAACGAGAACCTGCCTGCCTTCATCGTACTGGTCTCGCAGGACGCCTCCAAGGACCAGCCGCTCTATTCGCGACTCTGGGGCGCCGGCTTCCTTCCCTCCGAACACCAAGGCGTGCAGTTCAAGGCCGGCAAGGAGCCGGTCCTATTCCTGACCAATCCCGAAGGCGTCTCCCCTCATGCCCGTCGTGGCATGCTCGACGCGCTCGGTAAGCTCAACGCCGATCAGCGTGCCGCCGAACTCGACCCGGAGGTCGATGCCCGTCTCGCGCAGGCCGAGATGGCCTACCGCATGCAGACCAGCGTACCCGAGGTCGCCGATCTTTCGAAGGAATCGCCCGCCACCCTCGCGATGTATGGTGAGAGCGTGAAGTCGCCAGGTTCCTTCGCCGCGAACTGCCTGCAGGCCCGCCGACTCATCGAGAAGGGCGTGCGCTTCGTGCAGCTCTTCCACCAAGGCTGGGACCAGCACGGCGGTCTCCCCGGCGGCATCAAGCGTCAGTGCCAGCAGACCGACCAGGCTTCGGCGGCCCTCATCAAAGACCTTAAGCAGCGCGGTCTGCTCGAGGATACGCTCGTCATCTGGGGCGGTGAATTCGGTCGCACGGCCTACAGCCAGGGCAAGATCACCAAGGACAATTACGGACGGGACCACCACCCGCGCTGCTTCAGCCTCTGGATGGCCGGCGGCGGTGTCAAAGGCGGCCAGGCCCATGGCCAGACGGATGAGTTCGGCTACAACATCGTAAAGGACCCTGTGCACGTGCATGACCTGCACGCGACGATGCTCCACCTGCTGGGAGTCGACCATGAACGGCAGACCTTCAAGTTCCAAGGGCGCTACTACCGCCTCACGGACGTCGCGGGTCACGTCGTCAAAGCGGTGGTTGCCTAAGCGGGACGATTCATTCGATAGTCGCCCCGATGTCCACGTCGGCGCCAGCTTCCGCCATAGCCTCTCGCTCCTTTCGGCTCTATCTGGCGTCGATCGTCCTCGGCACGCTGGCCATCCAGATCCAGAACGTCGCGGTCGCCTGGCAGGTCTTCCGCCTTACCAAGGACGATGGCGGCAACGCCGCCCTAGCGCTTGGTGCGATCGGCTTGGCCGAGGTCATCCCGTTCGTCAGCGCGGTCCTCTTCGCCGGTCATGTCGCCGACACCAACAACCGCCGCCGCATCGCGATCGGAGCGCTCTCCGCGATGCTGTTCCTTGGGCTGCTGCTGTTCATCCCTGAATTCCTGACTGCCCGGTGGGCTCAACTGACGGTCATCTACGGCGTGATCGTCCTCGGCGGCCTCGCCCGCAGCTTCCTGACCACGGCCCGGCAGGCGCTTATCGCCGAGATCCTGCCGCGCGACCTCATCCCCGGCGGAGTCCGCTGGCGAAACACCTTGTTCGAACTCGCCTGCGTGCTCGGCCCAGGACTAGCGGGTCTGATGGTATGGATCGGTGAGCGCAACGGCCTGGAACACGCGGAGAACGTGGCCTATGCGGCGATGACGCTCTGTTTCCTGACCTCCCTAGCGCTCACTTTCGCGCTCCGCCCTGCGCACACCCTGCAGTCCCGCAACCCCGAGCCGATCTTCACGAGCCTCCGTCAAGGGATCGACTTCATGCTCAGCCAGCGCGTGATGCTCGGCGCTTTCACGATGGATTTGTTCGCCGTGCTGCTCGGCGGTGCGGTCGCCTTGCTCCCGATCTTCGCCGACATGCTGCAAGTCGGGGCCTTCGGTTTCGGCCTCCTGCGGGCGGCGTCCTCCATCGGCGCGGTGGTGATGTCCCTCTTCCTGATCATCCGCCCGCCGCTGGCGAACGCCGGGCCTTCGCTCTACGGTTCGTTCGCGGTCTTCGGCCTGAGCACGATCGGCTTCGCCCTATCGATCACGCTCTCCGAAGCACTCGGCTTGGGTCTCACTGCGGCTTTCATCTTCTCGGCCTTGTTCCTGTTCGTTGCTGGCGCCGCGGATGCGGTCAATGTGATCATCCGCCAGACCATCCTCCAGACGAGCGTCCCGCCCGAGATGATGGGCCGAGTCTCGGCCGTGACGGCGGTCTTCATCGGCTGCTCCAATGAGCTCGGCATGGCGGAGTCCGGCCTGGCCGCGCGTCTGATGGGGACGGTCAATTCGGTGATCTTCGGCGGCCTGGCCACCTTCGGCGTCATGGGCCTGACCCACTGGCGTTTCCCGGAACTCTGGCGCCTCAAGAAAGTCGGCCACGACCGGGCGAACTGACCTCCTTGGGCTTGTGTCAGCCCGCGACCGGGCTTCATATCGGGCCACCCCCATGAAGCTCCTCCGCCTGCTCCCCTGCCTGCTGGCCGTCAGCCTGCTGGCCGCCGAACCCAAGAAGGTCGACCACGACGCCCAATACGTCCTTGGCCCTGACTCACAGGAAAAGGCCGGCGTGCCCAAGGGCGTGGTCACCGAATACGAGATGGCCGACTCCAAGAACTTCCCCGGCTACGGTCGCAAGTGGGCCCTCTACGTCCCGGCCCAGTATGATCCCACGAAGGAAGCCGCGCTGATGGTGTTCCAGGACGGCCCCGGCTACGCCTCTCGTAACGGCGCGTGGCGTGTCCCCGTGGTCTTCGACAACCTGATCGCCCAGAAGAAGATGCCGGTGACCATTGCCCTTTTCGTCGCGCCGGGCTTCATCCCCGACCCGAAGAACCCGAAGGGCAAGGACAAGAAGGGCCGCCCTCTAGGCAAGTCGAACCGCTCCTTCGAATACGACAGCGTGACCGACCTCTACGTGAAGTTCCTGCTCGAAGAGATGATCCCGCTCGCGGAGTCCAAGGGCGTGAAGTTCTCCAGGGATCCGGCTCGTCGCGCCATCGCGGGCTCTTCCTCCGGCGGCATCTGCGCCTTCAACGCTGCCTGGCATCGTCCCGACGCCTTCAGCAAGGTCTTCACGACCATCGGCAGCTTCACCAAGATCCGCGCCAACCTCAGCGGCGGCAAGGAGACCGGCGGTGACGTCTACCCGGAATGGGTCCGCACCAATCCCCGCAAGAACATCCGCGTCTACCAGCAGGAAGGCGCCAACGATCTCCTCAACGAGCATGGCAGCTGGCCCGAGGCCAACCGTAAGATGGCCGCCGCCCTGAAGGAAAAGGGTTACGATCACATCTACGTCGAAGGTCAAGGCACCCACAACAGCCGCCACGGCGCGATGCTCCTCCCCGAAGCGCTCACCTGGCTCTGGCGCGACGTCCGCTAAATCCGATGCGTCTCGCCCTCCTCTCGCTGCTCGGTTTCGCCTCGGCTGTCGTCGCCCAGGAATCCTCCTTCCGCCCGCTCCTCGACCCCCAGCTGAAGCAGTGGGAGAAATGGCTCGGTCCGGTTCACCGGGCTTATGACCTTCCGGGCTATGTCCGTGGCGCCAAGCCGAAGGACGACCCTGTGCTCGGCCTGAACAACGATCCGCTCAAGGTCTTCACGACCCGTCAGCAGGACGGGGAGACCGTGCTTCACATCACCGGCCAGGTCTTCGGCGCGCTCAGCTCGTTGGCTTCGTTCGACAACTTCCACCTGAAGACTGAACAGCGCTGGGGCGAGAAGCGCTGGGAGCCTCGCCTGACGGCCGTGCGCGACAACGGCATCCTCATCTTCTGCGTCGGTGAACACGGCGCTGCCGGAAAATTCTGGATGCGCAGCCAGGAGCTGCAGGTCCAGGAAGGCGATATCGGTGACTGGTGGCCTTTGTCCGGCGCGATGGCGGAGATCCCGATCCGCACCGAAGATCCGGTCAAGAAACGCGTCTATGACCCGAAGGGCGCCGTAACGACCGTCAACGCCCGCGTGTGGCACGGCACGAATTACGACGAGAAGCCTTTCGGTGAGTGGAACACGATCGAATGCTTCGCCCTCAACGGCGACGCGGTCTTCCGCCTTAACGGTAAGACGGTCAACGTGCTCCTTAATTCCCGCTATCGTGAGAAGGGTTCGACCGTCGACGTTCCCCTGAAGTCCGGCAAGCTGCAGATCCAGTCCGAAGCGGCGGAGTGCGAATACCGCCGCATGGTCATCCGTCCGCTGGCCTCCTGGCCCGCCGACGTGGCCAAGGACCTTCCGCAGCGCTGAGCGCCCAGTCTTTCCGCCGATGCTCCGTGCTCATTCTTTGCGCAAGGACTTCGGCGGACTGACCGTGCTGCATCCGACGACGGTCGAATTCCGACCGGGCGAGGTACATGCGTTGATGGGCGAGAACGGCGCAGGTAAGTCGACTTTGATGAAGGTGCTGGCCGGTCTTTACCGCCCAGACTCAGGGTACGTCGAATGGCGCGGCGCCCGCGTGGACTTCGGTTCACCCCACGACGCCTTGGTCGCTGGCATCGCGATGATCCATCAGGAACTGATGCCGATTCCCGACCTGACGGTCGCCGAGAATATCACGCTGGGACGTGAACCCTGCGGTGCGTTGGGTCGGATCGATCGCCCTGCCCAGACCCGCCGCGCCGAAGCTTTGCTAGGGGAGTTGGAATCCGACATTTCCCCTGGCTTGTTGATGCGCCAACTGACCGTCGCGCAGACCCAAGTGGTCGAGGTCGCCAAGGCCCTCGGACGCGAGGCGGACGTGGTGTTGATGGACGAACCGACGGCCGCCCTGTCCGACCACGAAGTCGCCGCCCTTTTCCGGGCCATCGCCCGCCTCAAGGCCCGTGGTGTCGCGGTCGTCTACACGACCCATAAGATGGATGAGGTCTTCCGGCTGGCCGACCGAATCTCGGTGCTCCGTGATGGCCGCCTGGTCGGCACTTCCGCCGCAAAAGAACTCACCCCTGCCAAACTGATCGCCATGATGGTCGGACGTGAACTCGCCGACATCTTCCCTGTTCGTAACACTCCGACGGATGAAGCCTTGCTCGAAGTCTCCGGCCTGACCCGTGAGCCCGCCTATCGGGACGTGAGTTTCTCGGTCCATCGCGGCGAAGTCGTCGCCCTCGCCGGACTCATGGGCGCAGGTCGCACCGAAGTCGCCAGCGCTCTCTATGGCCTGCAACCGGCCTCGACGGGCTCGATTCGCTTCAAGGGGAAGGCCCTCCGCATCACCTGCCCGGCCGACGCCTTGGCCGCCGGCATCGGCATGGTTACCGAAGACCGTAAAGGCCAAGGTATCATCCCCGCCTTGGGCGTCGGCGAGAATATCACCCTGTCTTCGCTACGTCGCTTCAGCCGCGGGCCGCTCATCGACCAATCCGCCGATCGGACCGCCGCTCGCGACCAGATCGAGGCTTTCGCCGTCAAGGCCAGCAGACCGGCCCAACCGATCGCCCAGCTCAGCGGCGGCAACCAACAGAAGGCCCTGCTCGCCCGTAGCCTGCTGGATGGGCCGGACCTCATCATCCTGGACGAACCGACTCGCGGGATCGACATCGGCGCCAAGGCGGAGATCTATGCGCTCATCCGGCGGCTGACCGGCTCGGGTAAGGCCGTACTGCTCATCTCCTCGGAACTCCCGGAAGTCCTCTCTCTCGCCCATCGCATCGTCGTGTTACGCCGAGGCTCGGTCGCGGCCACGCTTGCTGCCGCCGCTGCCGATCAAGAGACCGTGCTCCGTCATGCCATGCCTTTATAACTTCATGCCCACCCTCGACCGTAACCTGCTCCATCGCTTCGGACTTCTGTTCGTCATCCTCTTGGTCGGCCTGGCCCTGTCGTTCACGACCGACACCTTCCTCAGCGTCGCCAACCTCACCAACGTCGCCCGTCAGGTCTCGATCAACGGCATCCTCGCCGTCGGCGTGACCTTCGTCCTGCTCACCGCGGGCGTCGACCTATCGCTGGGCTCGGTCGTGGCCCTGAGCGGCGTGGCGTGCGCGATATTCGCCCACCCCGGAGAACATCCCGTCATCGTACCGATCGCGGTCGGCTTGCTGACCGGTGCTGCCTGCGGTCTCGTCAACGGCGTGCTGGTCACCCGCGGCGGTGTGGCTCCGTTCATCGTGACCCTCGGAATGATGACCATCGCGCGCGGGCTGGCGCTCATCCTCAGTGGCGGGCGTCCGGTCGCGAACATGTCCGAGTCGCTCACGAGTCTCGCCGGCGATGTCTGGGACATCCCGATTCCAGTGCTCTGCTTCGCCATCGTCTCGGCCTTGGCTTGGTTCTTCCTGCGGGACTTCCGTCTCGGCCGCCACCTCTACGCCGTCGGCGGCAATGAGAACGCCGCCCGGGCCGCAGGCATTTCGGTCGAGCGCGTGAAGCTCTTCGCTTACGTCGTCTGCGGCCTCCTGACCGGCCTAGCCGGCGTCGTCCTCGCCGCGCGCATCACGACGGGCCAACCCAATGCCGGCCAGGCCTACGAGCTCGATGCCATCGCCGCCGTGGTCATCGGCGGCACCAGCCTATCGGGCGGCGTCGGGACGATCACGGGCACCCTGCTCGGTGTCCTGCTCATCGGAGTAATTAACAACGGCCTGGATTTGCAGGGGGTTTCTTCGTATTACCAAGCGGTCATCAAGGGCGTCATCATCGTGGGTGCGGTTTGGCTCGACCGACGTCAGGCCCGTTCGTAAATGTCGGGGATGCGCCTCACCCCACGCTCCGCCGCCGCGGCCGTCCTGGCCGTCTGCGCCCTGTCCCTTTCTTTGCTTTCCGGCTGCAAGAAGGCCGAACCCCGCAAGGAAGGCGAGATCCTCATCGGTTTCTCGTCCCGCGACCTTTCCGCCGAATACACTGCCAAGCTTTCCGAGGCCATCGTGGCCTACGCACAGACGAAGCCGGGCGTGAAGGTCGTGATGGTGGACGCCCAGTCCGACGTTCAGAAGCAGTACAGCCAAGTCGAGAACTTCGTCGCCCAGAAGGTCGACGCGATCATTCTGAATCCCTGCGAACTGGAAGCCAGCACCCCGGCTGTGGATTACGTCAAGAAGGCCGGCATCCCTCTCGTGCTCGTCAACCAGACGACCAAATCCGTCGGCGACAGCTACATCGGTTCGAATGACTTCGAAGCCGGCCGGATCGCCATGGAGGCCATCGCCAAGAAGCTCAACGGCCAGGGCGGCGTTTTGATGCTGCACGGTATCATGGGCACCTCAGCCCAGCTCCAGCGCGAAGCCGGCGCCCGTGAGGTCTTCGCCAAATATCCCGGCCTAAAGCTCGTTGATCACCAGACGGCCTCCTGGGATCGCGCCAAGGCGATGGCCCTCACGGAGAACTGGATCCAGGCGCACAAGGGCAAGTTCTCGGCGGTCTTCGCCCATAACGATGAAATGGCCATGGGAGCCCTGCTCGCCCTCGAACGCGCCGGCCTGAAGAAGGACGTCTACGTCATCGGTATCGATGCCATCGCCCAGGCGCTTTCCGCCGTAAAGGAAGGTCGTCTCGACGCCACGGTCTTCCAGGATGCGGTCGGTCAGGGCAAAGGCTCGGTCGACGCCGCCATCCATCTCGCCAAGAAGCAGCCCTGCGCGAAGGAGACCATGATTCCCTTCCAGCTCGTCACCCGCGAGAACGTCCCCCAATTCCTCAAATAACATGAAAACCCTGCTCTCCCTCCTCACCTTCGGCCTTTTTGCGGCCAGCGCCGTCCCGGTCCAGGCCGCGGACACCCGCATCTTCGAGATGCGCGTCTACTACGCCGCCGAAGGCAAGCTCGACGCCCTGCACGCCCGCTTCCGTGACCATACCACTACCCTGTTCACCAAGCATGGCATGACGAACCTCGGTTACTTCGTCCCGACCGGCGAGAACCCCGAGCGCAAGCTGGTCTACTTCCTCGCCTACCCCGACAAGGCCGCCTGCGACGCTTCCTGGAAGGGCTTCAAGAACGACCCGGCCTGGAAGAAGGCCTACGAAGAGTCCCATAAGAACGGCGTGCTGGTCGCTCGCATCGAAAACGCTTTCCTCAGCGCCACCGACTACTCCGCCCTCGCCGAAGCCAAGAACTACGGCGTCGGTGTCTTCGAACTCCGCACCTACACGACCGAAGCCGGCCGCCTGCCTAACCTGAACGCCCGCTTCCGCGAACACACCCTCAAGCTGTTCGAGAAGCATGGCATGACTAACGTGACCTACTGGAACCTCGCCGCCGACCAGAAGGGCGCCAAGAGCAAGCTCGTCCAGGACAACACCTTGATCTACCTGCTGACCCACAAGTCCGAAGAAGCCGCCAAGGCCAGTTTCGGCGCCTTCCGCTCCGACCCGGTTTGGGTTGCTGCTCGGAAAGCCTCCGAGGAAAAGGCCGGCGGATCGCTGACGATCAAGGACGGCGTGAAGTCCGAGTTCCTCAAGCCGACCGACTACTCGTTCGTCAAGTAAGGTCGGCCTTAAGCCGTCCGCGAAGCCCCTCACTCGAGGGGCTTTTTTGTGCCTGCATGAGGTAGGGACATAACCACGTGACGTCCTAGGTTTAGACGTAGCATTCGGTTCGACCTCTATCAGCAAACGACCAACCTAACCTCATGGATCCCAACGCATCCTCCCGCCGTCGCTTCCTCGCCTCCTCGCTCCTAGGCCTCGGCGCCTTGGGTGCCTTAAGCAAACTCGAGGGCGCTGCGGCACCGAAGCTCGGCATGCTCACCGAGGCCGAGCGGGATATCCCCCTGACCGCCGACTGCGACGTCATCGTCTGCGGCGCCGGCCCGGCCGGGGTCACCGCCGCCATCTCTGCCGCCCGCGCCGGCGCCAAGGTTCGGCTCTTCGAAGCACACGGCTCCCTCGGCGGGGTCTGGACGTCCTCGCTGCTCGGCTATCTGCTCGATTTCGACAAGCCCGGCTTTAATCAAGAACTTGTCCGCCGTCTCCGCGAACGCGATGCCATCGACGGCGACGGTGTCAACGGAGTGACTTATCACCCGGAGGAGATGAAGCTGATCCTCGAAGAGCTTTGCCTCGCCGCTGGCGTCAAGGTCCAGCTGCACACGCGCATTGTCGCCGCTCAGCGCGATGGCCGGACGCTCAAGGCGATCGTGACCGAATCCAAGTCCGGCCGGCAGGCCTGGGCCGCACCAGTATTCATCGATACGACCGGCGACGGCGACCTAGGCGCCCGCGCTGGCTGCGAATTCGAGCTCGGTCGCGAACAGTCCTGCCCTTGCCAGCCGATGACCCTCTACGCACTGGTAACCGTCGACAATGCCAAGGCCCTGGCGGACCAACTGCACCCGGTCGGTAATAACGGACGCCACGTAGGTCCTGACAAATTCAAGGCCGCGCTCAAGGCCGCTGGAGTCACGCCGAGTTACGGCAAGGCCACGCTCTTCCCGATCAAGGACAATCTCGTCCTGCTGATGGCCAACCATGAATACGGCATCAACGCCACCGACGCCGCCCAGGTGACCGAAGCGACCATGCGCGCCCGCGCCGAGGTCAATGACATCGTGCGTAAACTGCGCAAGTCCGGCGGCGCCTGGTCTGGCGCCCAGATCGTGGCGACCCCCGCCCAGATCGGCGTCCGCGACGGCCGCCGAATAAAGGGACGTTACGTGATGACCAAAGAAGACCTCATCGAAGGACGTCGTCAGGAAGACTCCGTCGTCCGCGCGACCTTCCCGGTCGATATCCACGCCCTCACCGCCGAAGAGAACAAGAAAGCGGCCTACTCGAACGCCGGTGTAAAAGTGAAGCCTTACGATATCCCTCTCCGCGCCCTGATCGCCCGCGACATCGATGGCCTGATGATGGCAGGTCGTTGCATCAGCGGGGACTTCATCGCCCACGCCTCCTATCGAGTGACCGGTAACGCCGTCGCCATGGGCGAAGCCGCGGGCGTCACCAGCGCCCTCGCCGCGACCTCCAAGCGCGCCCCGCACGAGGTCAGCTGGTTCGAAGCCGCGGCCCTCCTCCCGAAGGTCCGGATGGGGTAACTTATCGTTCGCCGAATGGTGAACGAAGGTAGGGGCGTGGCTACGCCGCGCCCAGGCGTGTCCTACCCCAACCCCTAGCCCAACCCCTACCCCTCGCGGGCACTGCCCGCGTTAAGCCTTCCCCGGCACCGTCGGCGACTCGGCCGGCAGCTTCACCGTGCCCTTCTCGAAGTCGAGCGGGCTGACGGAGGCCTTGAGATTGTAGTAAGGCGACTTCTCGTGCTTGAGGAGGTCGTCGAACTTCACCATCTCGCCGGTGTAGGCGGAGATACGACCCATGATCACGGCGAGATTGGTCTCGGCGATCTGGCGGGCGTCATTGAGCGGCTTGCCGTTGAAGGCGCCGCGGATGAGGTCGACGTGCTCCTGGACCATGGAGTCGTCGGTATCGAGCTTGATGGCCGGGATATCGACCTGCTTCTGGCCGAACATCTTGCCGGAGCCGAAGCAGGAGCCGGACGCGCCGGTGAAGAACTCGCCCACGCGGCCGGTGGTACCGGTGATCTGACGGCACTGGCTGTGGATACGCACGCCGTCGCCGAAGTCGTAGTCGACGCTGAAGAAGTCGAACATGTTGCCGGTCTCGCGCCGGGCGCGGCCGCCGAAGCCGAGGGCGCTGACCGGTGTACGGCCGAGGAACCAGATGGCGACGTCGACGTTATGGATGTGCTGTTCGACGATATGGTCGCCAGAAAGCTCGGTGAAGTTGAGCCAGTTGCGGTTCATGTAATCGGCATCGGTGTCATCTTTGGCCCGACGACGGATCCACGGCACGGTGCCGTTCCACTGGACCACGCCACCTCGAATGGCGCCGATGGCGCCGGCGTCGATGAGGGCCTTGTTCTTCATGTATGAAGCGTCATGGCGACGCTGGGTGCCGGCGACGACCGCTAGACCCTTCCTCTTAGCTTCTTCGCCGGTGGCGATGATGGCCCGGGCGCCGACCGGATCGACGGCGACGGGCTTCTCGACGAAGCAATGCTTGCCCGCGGCGACGGCGGCGGCGAAGTGGACTGGACGGAAAGCCGGCGGGGTAGCCATCAAGACGAAGGTGCAATCAGTGGCCATGACCTTTTGGTAGGCGTCATATCCGACGAAGACCTTCGTGGCCGGCAGCTTGTAGGTTTCGTTCAGGCGCTTCGCGCGATCCTCAAAGGCGTCCGCCAGGGCGACGACTTCGGCCTCGGCGCCGAGGATCTTGCAGGCGGCGATGAACTGGCCGAGGGCACTGGTGCCACGGCCTCCGCAACCGATCAGGGCGACCTTGATCTTGGAGGGGACCGACTGGCCGCGCAGGACGGACGGAGCGGCGGCCAACGCGAGACCGCCAATGGCCAGGGTGGATACGAAATCACGACGAGGGATGGGGTGTTCCATGAATTGAGATTGTGGGGTAGGCCGAGGGGTCTCAAAGGTTTTCTCACCCTTCCTGATGTTCGCCAAGCAGCCGAGAAACATACTCCTTTGGGCCGCCATCCTCATCCTAGTTTCCTTGGTGGTCGGGGCCGTCGGGGCTGGCTTCCTACATGCCTTGGAGTCGGTCACGGCACTCTATCGCTCCACCCCTTGGCTGCTCGTGACCTTGCCGTTCATCGGGCTGCTCACGGTCTGGCTCTATAATGGCCCTTTGAAGGCCTCTGCCGGGGGCGTTAAGACCCTGATAGCCCAGATCAAGGCTCCCACCAGCCCCCTGCCTGCGACCATGGGTCCGTCGATCATCGGAACGACCCTGCTCTCGCACCTCGGCGGCGCCTCCGTCGGCCGCGAAGGCACGGCTCTCCAGATGGGCGGAGCCATCGCCGACCAATTCTCCCGTTTGATCTCCTTGGATACTTCCGAGCGTCGCACCCTGCTTCTCTGCGGCGTATCCGCCGGCTTTGCCGCCGTCTTCGGCACTCCGATCGCCGCGGCGGTCTTCGCGCTGGAGTTCGTCCACCGACGCAGCTGGGCTTTCCTTCCCTGCCTCGCCACCGCGTTCCTGGCGGACCTCATCGGCCGTAAGCTCTTCTTCGCCCAGCACGCCGATTACCGCCTCCCGGTGCCGGCGGATTACGACCTCGGCGGACTAGGCTCCGCCTTAGCGCTCGGGGCCGCCTGTGGCTTGCTCGCCCGCCTGTACGTCTTCTTGAGCCGACGCGAGGCCGCCAAGCCAAACCCTGAGCCTTACGCCCGGATCTTCTTCACCGGTACCTTATTCTCGGCCGCCATCTACTTCCATCATTCGGCGGACCTTACCGGGCTGGGCCTGCCGGTCATCGAATCCGCCTTGGTCGAACCCGCCGCTCCGCTGACGTTTGTCTTCAAATTCCTGTTCACCATCATTTGCGTCACCGCCGGCTTCCGTGGCGGCGAGGTCACCCCGCTCTTCTTCGTGGGCGTGACCTTCGGCAGCGCCGCCGCGGTCCTGCTGAGCCTTCCGCTCAGCATCTGTGCCGCGCTCGGGTTTGTCGCCGTCTTCGCCGGGGCCGGCGCCGTGCCACTCGCCTGCGCGGTCATGGCGTGCGAACTCTTCGGTTGGTCGATCGGCGGCTACGCCCTGGTCGCGTGTGCGATCAGCTGGCTGGTGGCCGGACGCAAGGGACTCTACGACGTAGCCTGAACAGGGCTCAGAAGGTAAAGTCAAAAACCATCACGCGCTCGAGGTTCGGTACGACGATCTTATTCACGTGCACGTGCTCGGGGTGCGGGGGTCCTGACCCCGTTCGGCCGCCAAGGGACTTGCCTTGCGGGGAGTAAGGGCTATGCCTTGCAAAAGCCGCCCAGTGATTCCGCTGGCATCCCGACCAAACTATTTCCCAACGTCCATTAACCAACGCTTAACCAAACGTATGTCTACCGCCACCCACGTCGAAGACCCCGATGTCATCCTGATTGGCAGCGGGGTGATGTCGGCCAATCTCGGAGCGATGCTGAAGCGGCTCGACCCGCGACTTTCCATCCAGCTCTATGAGGCCAGCGATGGCTTGGCGCAGGAGAGTTCGGATGGCTGGAATAACGCCGGCACCGGGCACGCGGGGATCTGCGAGCTGAGTTACACGCCCAAGCGCGAGGCGGATGGCTCGGTGAAGGTGGCCAAGGTCATCGAGATCTTCGAGCAGTTCGAGCAATCGAAGCACTTCTGGAGCTACGCGGTGGCCAACGATATGGCCAGCAACCCGAGGGAGTTCATCAATCCCGTCCCCCACATCAGCTTCGTGCATGGAGCTGACCAGGTGGAATTCCTCAAGGCCCGCCACGCCGGAATGTCGGCCCACCATTTCTTCCGGGACATGGTCTTCACTACTGACCGCGCCACCCTTGCGAGTTGGGCGCCGCTCCTGGTCGAAGGTCGGGGCGACGGACCCATTGCCGCGACAAAGATGGACGCGGGCACAGATGTGAACTTTGGGGCAATCTCTCGCAAACTGCTAAGCTGGCTAGGACGACAGGAGGGATGCGGGGTCGCCTCCGGCCATCGCGTAATCGGCCTGCGTAGAAACAGCACGGGCTGGGAAGTCCGTGTGAAGGAGTCAGCGACGGGGCTGGTGCGGACAAACCGAGCCAAGTTCGTCTTTGTTGGCGCGGGCGGCGGTACGCTTCCGCTGCTACAGATGTCCGGTATTCCGGAGGCAAAGGGCCTAGGCGGTTTCCCTATCGGCGGCCAGTGGCTCGTTTGCGACAATCCGGAAATCGTCGAGAAGCACCAAGCAAAGGTCTATGGTCAACCGCTCGCCGCGGCCCCGACGATGGCTGTGCCGCACCTCGACACCCGCATCCTGGATGGCAAGAAAACGCTGCTTTTCGGTCCCTTCGCCGCCTGGACGACGAAGTTCCTGCACCAGCAGGGACGCTACACCGACCTGCCCTTCTCCATTCGTCCGGACAACCTCACTACCCTCGTCAATATCGGCATCCATAACCTCGACCTCGTCCGCTACCTCATCCAGCAGGGCACGCAGAGCATGCGGAACCGCATCGAGGTGCTGAAGATTTTCTATCCGGCCGCCCAGGCTGCGGATTGGAAGTTGATCGACGCAGGCATTCGGGTGCAGGCCATCAAGAAGACGGATGGTCAGGCCGGCATTGTCCACTACGGCACCGAGGTCATCACCGATGCCGCTTGCAGCATCTCCGCGCTGCTCGGAGCCTCGCCGGGCGCCTCGGTCTCGGTGAATATCGTGCTCGAGGTCATCAGGAAATGCTTCCCCGCCTTGCTCGCCAGCCCAGAGGGGCATGCGCGGATGAAGGCGATGATCCCGACCTTCGACCTGGATATCAAGCTCCCTGAGAACGCCGATCAGTTCCGCGAGTATAGCCTGCGAGCGGATACGATCCTCGGGCTCCGGGCAAGCTGACCGGTGGATTAACCCTAGAAACTAGCCTTTCGTCGCGAGCCGCGATGCGAGTCGGAGAGGATGGGGTTGGCTCCGCCCGATGCCCACGGAATCGCCTGTTCGCCTGACGGCGCACCGAACGGGTTCTCAGACGGTGAAGTCGAAGACCATCACGCGTTCGAGGTTGGGGACGACGATCTCCTTCACGCGCTCGTGCTCGGGGTGCGGGAGATAGCGGTCGCGGCTCTGCGGGGTGTCGAAGGTCATGACGAAGCCGTGCGTGAAGCCGTCGTTCAGGCCTTCGTCGCTCTGGTAGACGCCGTGCTGCATCGAGAGCAGGCCGGGAATCTTGCCGACCATGCCGCGCATCTCGGCGAAGCAGGTGTCGATCTGGGCCTGGGTGACGCCCTTCTTGAAGACGAAAGTTCCGTAGTGGTAGACCATGGTAGCTAGAGTATTGAGTATGGAGTATTGAGTATAGAAAAGGCCGCAGGAGGCATGAGCGAAGGAGTACTATTTCGCAGGGAGTTTATGTCACTCCCCCGATACTCGATACTCCATACTCGATACTCTCGTTATTTTTGTGACACCCAGGTGATGGAATTCAGGAGGAGCTGCTTGTAGGCCGGGTGGTCGTGCGACTTGGCGTCGTGACCGAGGGCGATGCAGACGACCTTAGCGCCGGGATATTTCACGGTCCAGACGGACGGGAGGATGTTCGAGAGTCCTTCCTTCGGGGTCTGACGCGGGATGGTGCCAAGGACTTCGGCGCCCTCCGGGCGGGTCAGCTCGACGTTGTAGCTTTCGTCATTGATCACGAAGGTGGCCGGGACGCCCTTCATGATCGGGTGCTCGGGCTTGGTGACGGTGAAGGTGAAGTCACTGTGACCATGCCCACGGGCGCCACCGCAGACGAACTCGTCGTTATACTTGGTGGTCAGGGGCCAGTTATACCACGTGGCGGCATGCAGCAGGACGATGCCCTTCCCTGCCGCGCCGAAGTCACGGATGGCTTTCTGGAACTCAGGCGTGCCGAACTGACCATGATTGCCGCTGAAGACGAACAGGTCGGCTTCAGGCAACAGCGCGAGGGTCTCCTTGAGGTTCGGGGTCGCGGCGACATCGTAGCCCGCGGCCTTGGCCGTCAGCGCATCCGTCCCGAGGAAGAACGCCGGGAAGTTATGGGAACTGCCTGCGCCGGCGAAGAGCAC
>JBILHF010000060.1:0-9455 GCA_044350605.1 Opitutales bacterium | reverse complement strand
GCGCGAGGGTCTCCTTGAGGTTCGGGGTCGCGGCGACATCGTAGCCCGCGGCCTTGGCCGTCAGCGCATCCGTCCCGAGGAAGAACGCCGGGAAGTTATGGGAACTGCCTGCGCCGGCGAAGAGCACGCGGAGCTGGCCGGCCTTACGCGGACCGAACTGCTGGCCGAAAGCCTGAGTGGTCTTGGGATTATCCTTTGGTAGGAGGTCGCTGGGTCCGTCGTTGGCCTTAGCCTTCTTCTTGCCAGCATTCCCCGCCGGAGGGTTGGGCGGGCCTCCGATTTCGATGGTGATAGCCACGGTGGTCGGAGCAATCGGGGTGTCCTCCGAGCTCAGCACGAGCTTGTCGATGACCTCGGTGCCCTCGACGGGCATCCACATCGTGCGCACCTGACGGCCTTCGCCGGACAGGAGCTGACGGGCCGACTTGGAGCGGGGGACGTCGCCGGTGCCGTTGTAGTCGGCGAAGTCGACGCCGCCGTAGAAGACCTTCTTCTGCACTTTGCCGCTGAGGAAGTGGACTTCGGCGATCATCGCGACGGCGTCGCCATGGGCACCCCAGCCGCCGACGGCGCCGAGGAAGTGGATGCGATTGGCCACGGAGCCGACGGGAATCTCGACCTTCTGGGTGAAGCTCTTGGAGTAAGCGCCTTTGAAGGCGCCGCCCTTGAGGACGATGACGTTCAGGCCATCCTTCGCGGTCTTGGGGTCGATGACCTTATAAGGGACGCCGTTGGACTCGACCTTGCCGAACTGCGCGAAAGGCAAGGTGTCGCGCTTGGCTTCCTTGCTGGCGTAGAGGCCGGTCGTCGTGGAGGCGGTAAACGCCGTGCGGAGGTCAAGGAGACGGAAGCGACCGACAGTCTCGCCTTCGGGCGAGATCGCGACGCTGCGGAGGTAGGCGATGACGTTACGAAGGCCTTCGGCGCCAAGGGATTCGAAGCCTTCAGGCATCAGCGAATTCGGGCTGCGCTCGCGGCTGACGATGTCGGCTACCTTTAGCTCGGCCGACTGTCCGGCCGGGAGCTTGAGCTTCACGAAGGTGTGGTTCTCGCTGCCGATGAGGGCCGAATACTGGGTGCCGTCCTTCATCTTGAAGTTCCAGGTGCGATGCTCGTCGTCGACCATGCGGTTCGGATCGACGATATGGACCAGCATCTCGGCCGGCGGGTGCGAGCCGATGCCCTGCAGGTTCGGTCCGAACTCGTTGCCGACGTTGCCGACCTTGTGACAGGTCTGGCAGACGGCGACGAAGAGCTCTTTGCCCTTGGTGGCGTCTCCGGGCTTCTCGACCTCGGGACGAAGCTTCGACACGATATCGTCCTTGGCTGGGCTGCTACCGGCATTAAGTTTGGCGAGCACGGCAGTCGCACGCTTCGCGATGGCGGCATCCGGATGGCGAACGAGCTGCGACATCTGCATGGGTCCGAGCTGCATCGCGGAGAGCGACTTGGCATCAAGGGCGTCCAGGATGAGTCCGGCCCACTCCGGACGACCGACGAGCGCGGAATACAAGGTGGAGCGGAAAGTGCCGGTCGACTTCGGGAAGGCTCCATAGAGCAGCTTGCCTACGGAGACGTCGCCGCTGGAGGCCAAGGCTCCGGCGGTGGCGACGGCGACGGGTTCACGGGAAGAAGACAGAGCCCGGGCGAGCGCCGGGGTGATCTTGGCATCGGAGTCACGCAGCAGCACGAGGACGCGGACAGCGGCGACCTGAGCCTCGACGGAAGACTTGTCATCGGCGACGACGGCGAGGAGACGACCAGCGACGGAAGCGAGTTCCGCCTTGAGGCTTCCATCGGTGACCCACAGGCCGGCGATCGCGGCGGCGGCGGTGGCGACTTCCGTATCCTTGCCCGCAAGCAAAGCACGAAGAGCCTCACGGCCTTCATCCGGCTTGGCGGGCGCGGCGATGCGACGGGAAGCGATCTCGCGCAAGATGACGGTGGCGAGCTTCACGTCGTTCGAAGCCGCGGCGGCGCGCAGCACGCGCACCGAAGCGTCGGGCGTAAGCGTGGCGGCGAGGGAGACTGCGAAATCAGCCCGGGCCGGAGCCTTGCCCGAGAGCATCACCTGGAGGGTGGCCGCGGGATTGGCCGAAGCGGCGGCGGTCGCCGTGGCGGCTTCATGGTCGTTCGTCCAAGCAGAAAGCAGCAGCGCACCGGAGTCTCCATCGAGTTCCGCCGCACCGAGGGCACGGACGGCGGCGAGACGGACGCGGGCATCCTTGTCGGCGATGCCAGCCTTGAGCGTGGCAACCGGCAGGGCCAGGCGCGCGGCTTCGGCGACGAGAAAGGCGTTCTTACGGACCGCGGTGGAACCATCCGCGGCGGCGGCGACAATCAATCCGGACTCAAGGCGTTCGAGGCGCTGCAGAGCCCACAGGGCCAGGACGCGGGCCTCAGGAATGGCGTCGGAGCGCACCAAGGCATTGAGCGGACCGGTGGCAGAGGCCTGCAGGCCAGCATCACGATCCATAAGGGTGCGGAGAGCGTTGAACCGGACGACCTTGTTCGGATGGCTGAACGCAGCGATAAGCCCGGCGACATCGGCCTTGGAAAGGTCCGGGATGGCGAGCTTAGGCGCCGACTCGTGCTGGATACGGTAGATACGACCGAAGTAGTGCTCGCGGTCCGGACGGACCGAGGCGCCGGATTTGCTGTGCAACGGGCCACGGGTGTCGTTGTGCGCCACGACGGGGGTATAGAAGTCGAGGACATACATCGCGCCGTCCGGCCCGAAGCTCACGTCGATCGGGCAGAACCAATGGTCCATCGAGCGGAGCCATTCGCGGTCCTTGAGGGTGACCTCGCCCAGGAAGGTCGGACCGGTCGGGATGAGCTTCTCGAAGTGGATGACGTCGAGGATCGGCTCAGTGATGAAGATGGTATCGCGATACTCCTCCGGCCAGGCGCCATGCTCCTGCACGGCGACGGAGCAAGCGGCGGTGTAATAGCCCACTTGGTCGATCTGCAGCAACGGAGCGCGGTCCGGTAGGTCCTTGCGCAGGACGGGGCGACGCGGATTGACGGCATTGAAGGCCTTGGCCGGGGTGCCGGGAGCCTTGGCGAGGATGGACTCCGAGAGCACGACGTGCTGGATCGGGTTACCGTTCGTCGCCTTGCCATGGAAGAGCTCCATGTCGGAGGTCACTTCATTACCGAAGCTGTTGCCGCCCTGTGAAGCGATCTGCTCGATGGCGGAGCCATCAGGCTTGAAGCGGAAGGTGCCTGAAGAGAGACGTACCTTGCGGTCGGGCTGGGAGACCGGGAAGACTTCGCCACCACCGCCGTTGCTGGCGTAGACCCAGCCGTCCGGAGCGAGAATGAAGTGATTGGCGACGAAGTGGGTGTCACCCGGCGTGAAGCCGCCGTAGAGGATCTGCTCCTTGTCGGCCTTGCCGTCGCCGTTGGTGTCACGGAGCCAGACGATGTGCGGCTGGCAGACGACGATGATGCCGTCCTTGTAGTGACAGAATCCGGTGATGAGCTCCAAGCCTTCGTGGAAGAGCTGCTTCTGGTCGGCCTTGCCGTCGCCGTCGGTGTCGACCAATACGCTGATCTTGTCCTGAGCCGGACGATCATAGCTGCCGGGCACCAGCACCCCGCCCTCGCGCCAGGACTCGGCGGTCAGGGGTCGGCGTCCGTTCGGATATTCAGGGGTCTCGGCGATCCACATGCGACCGCGCTCGTCCCACTGCACGGCGATGGGCTTGTTGATCAGAGGTTCGGTGACCACGACGCCGGCCTTGAAGCCCGGCTGCATCTGGAAGGCGGCGATGGCCTTTTCCGCGCGGCTCGGGCCGCCGACCGGATAACGTAGGTCGACGAGGTCATCCTTCGTGCAGAGTTCGTCGACGTTGGGTCGTCGGGCCGCCCAGGCGATACTGCGTTTGATGAAGGTCCGGTAGCTGGCGTGGGCGAGCGTGGCGGCATCGCCTTGCAGGAAGACGGCGGAACGGAGACGGGAATTATCGAAGACCCAGGCTTGCGGCTGGATGTCGTAGATCGAGGCCTTGTCGGAGACTTCGGTGATGTTCTTGCGGTTGGCGCTGACTTTGGAGGTGAAGGACGAGGCGAGGACGTGGATCTTCTCGTTGAGCTCGAGGTTGAAGACCGTGTCGTCGGTGACGTCGAAGGTGGAGGCGTCCTTGGCCAGCGGATGGGCGTCGGTGCGGACGTTGAGCATCATCAGGGCGCGGAAGCGACGGCTCTCGGGAGTCCAGCCGGCGCCGAAGGTGTCGCGCGCCCAGGAGGCGGAAGGACCGGCGATGGCGCCACGGAGGGCGACGAAGCCGATGCCCCGGCTGGACAGGTCGGCGAGCGCCGCGCGATCGATGACTTCGTAGGCCGTGTAGTCCTTGCGATAGAGGACGATGACCTCGTCTTTCTCGTGCTTCGTCGCGAGGAGGTCGCGCGGGCGGTCAGCCTCGGTCACCGTGGCGCCGGCGGACTGGAGCTCGGTGACCAGGTTTTTGACGGCGGCATGGTCGTCGGAAACGACGGTCACCTTGACCGGAGCGGCGACAAGGACGGCGCCGACGAAGACCAAGGCCAGACGCAGGTAGGGGCTGATGCGGGGAAGCATGACCTCATCAAATAAGAGCCCAAGTAACCTACAAGTCTTAGCGGCTCTTCGAGCCGCAACCGGACCCCTCTCAGATGCACATTATCGCCCGTTTTCAGCCCTCGGCCCGGAAGGCCGAGGGGGCATGTCCCGTCGACTTCTTGAAGGCCGAGGAGAAGCTGTTGCCGTTGGCGAACCCGACCTTGCGGGCGATGACCGCGAGCTTATCGTCCGATTCGCTGATCAACCGGATGGCCTGCTGGATCCGCAGATGGGTCAGATGGTTCATCGGGGTTCGGCCGATCTCCTTCAGGCAGAGGCGCCGAAGGTGCTCGAAGCTTAGTCCGGACTCGCGGGCAAGGGACTTGGTGTCCCAGGCGAAATCGAGCTTACCATGAACTTCATCCCAGAGTCGTTGCACTCGCGGATCACCGCGGAAGCTACCGGCGAAGCTGCGGACGTAATCATAGGCCAGCTCGATCCATTGATGGTTACGGCGCGAGACGCCGGCGCCTTTGAGTTCGGCGATAAGACCGGAAATAGCCGCACGCAGGGGCTCGGCATCGAAATCGGCGAGCACGGGCGAACTGGCCCGGAAGATGGTGTTAGAGCGCACGCCTCCGCCGAAACGGATCCAGCAGAAATCCCAGCGCTTACTCCGGCCGATGCGGAAAGAATTACGGATGCCCGCCGGCTGAAGACAGGCTTGTCCGGCCGAGATCGTGCGCCAGCGACCATCGACCCAGACCTGCCCCTGACCGCTCAGGCAAGCCATGAAGAAGGCGCCGCTCTGGTTGGCCCGGACGACCTCATAAGGCGCCAGCATCTCAGCTACCCCTAGGTGGGCGATTTCGAAGAGACCGAGCTCCTTGCAGCGGACCCCGGAAAGAACCCATGGGCGGTCATCCTTATAATCGGCCGCCACCACGATCCGGCGATGGGACCGCGGGTTCTCGATGTCAGTCTCAGAATGACGGAGTTGCGTCTCGCTGTAATGTTTTAAATCGCTCTTGCGGGCCACATCCCTTGGATACGACTTATCCCTCAAGGAGCAACCCCCGACCACCCTTCCCCTCTCAATACCATGCCCAACCCCTGGACCGGAAAAGGAAACCCTTACACCCGCACCGAAGTCATCGAGCGCCTCCGCGACACGATGTCGAAGGGCAAGCCGATCATCGCCGCCGGCGCCGGCACGGGCATCAGCGCCAAGTTCATCGAACGCGGCGGCGCCGACCTGGTGATCGTCTATAACTCCGGTCGCTTCCGCATGGCCGGCCACGGTTCCACCGCCGGCATGATGGCCTACGGTGACGCCAACGCGGTCGCCATGGAAATCGGCGAATACGAAGTCCTCCCCGTCGTCGAAGAGATCCCAGTCATCTGCGGCGTCCACGCCACCGACCCCCGCCGCCGCATGTGGCACTGGCTCGGCAAGGTGAAGGACATGGGCTTCTCCGGCATCAACAACTTCCCGACCCATACGATCATCGACGGCAAGTTCCGCCAGATCCTCGAAGAGACCGGCATGAGCGTGAAGAAGGAATTCGAGACCGTCGCCCTCGCCCGCAAGATGGAGATGTTCACCATCGTCTACGTCGGCTCGCCCGAAGAATCCAAGGCCATGGCCGAGGCCGGCGCGGACGTCATCATCGCCCACGTGGGCACGACCGTCGGCGGTTCGATCGGCGTGACCAACGCCACGATGACCCTGCCGGAAGCTGCCAAGATCACCCAGGGCATCATCGACGCCGCCAAGTCCGTCCGCAAGGACCTCATCTTCCTCAGCCACGGCGGCCCGATCAACACCCCCGAGGACGCCGCCTTCATCAACGAGCACACCGACACCGACGGCTTCGTCGGCGCCTCGAGCCTCGAACGCATGGCCGTCGAGCAGTCGCTCACCGACCTGACCCAGCGCTTCAAGCAGATCCCGGTGAAGCGTAAGTTTTTCTGAGCTGACCATGGCCACGATCGCGGTCCTCGGCACGCTTGATTCCAAGGGCGAAGAACATGCCTTCGTGGCCGCGCTTATCGCCCGCCACGGACACAAACCCCTGCTGATCGACGTCGGCACCGGCGGCCCCGCCACGGTGCAGCCCGACGTGACCCGCGAGCAGGTCGCGGCGGCCACCGGCATCGACCTGGCCGCCTTGATGGCCAAGAAGGACCGCGGTGAATGCGTCGTGGCCATGACCAAGGCCGCTCCGGCGTTCGTCGCGAAACTCGCCGCCGAAGGCAGGATCGACGGCATCATCTCCCTCGGCGGAGGCGGCGGCACCGCCATCGGTACGGCCGCCATGCGCGCCCTGCCCCTCGGCTTCCCGAAGCTGATGGTCTCGACCCTGGCTGCCGGCAACGTGGCCCCTTACCTCGGCACCAAGGACATCACGATGATGCCCAGCATCGCCGACGTGGCCGGCTTGAACCGACTCTCCCGCGTCATCTTCACCCGCGCCGCCGGCGCGATCTGCGGCATGGTCGGCGCTGTCCCTGAGGTCGGCGCTTCCAAGCCCCTCATCGTCGCCAGCCAGTTCGGCAACACGACCATCTGTGTCACCGAAGCCAAGAAAGTCCTCGAGGCCGCCGGCTATGAAGTCCTGGTCTTCGCCGCGACAGGCACGGGTGGCCGGATCATGGAATCCGTCATCGAGAGCGGTATCGTGGCCGGCGTGCTCGACATCACCACGACCGAATGGGCCGACGAACTCGTGGGCGGCAATCTCAACGCCGGCCCCGACCGGATGGATGCCGCCGCCAAGGCGAACGTTCCCGTGGTCGTCGCCCCGGGCTGCCTCGATATGGTCAACTTCGGCGAGATGGCATCGGTGCCGACGAAGTTCAAAGGTCGTAATTTATACATCCATAACCCGCAGATCACCCTGATGCGCACGACGGCGGACGAATGCCGTCAGCTCGGCGAGATCGTCGCCAAGAAAGCCAACGCCTACCAGGCCGGTACGGCCATCATGATTCCCCTTAAGGCGATCTCCGTCATCAGCGCCGCCGGTCAGCCCTTCCACGACGCCGCGGCCGACGAAGCCCTCTTCTCCGCCCTCAAGGCCAACGCCAAGGTCCCGGTGCAGGAATTCGACCTCGCGATCAATGACAAGGAGTTCGCCCAGGCCTGCGCTTATAAGCTCATCGAGCTGATCGGCTGCCGTTCGTGAGCGAGAACGCTTCCGTCAGACGCTGGGCCACCGTGGCGATGTTCTTCAACGTCGTCGCTTGGGGCATGTCCTGGGTGAACGTCCGCGCGGTCCTGCCCGAAGTCGGCGCAGGCCAGCTGGGGGCGATGCGTTACCTGATCGCCTCCGCGGTCATGCTACCGATCTGGCTCTACCGCGGACGCCCCCTGCCCGCCCGCTCGGACTGGCCGGCCGTGGCGAGCCTAGGGCTCTTCGGCTTTTGCCTCTACAACCTGGGCATCAACTACGGCGAACGCACCGTTAACGCCGGCACCGGTTCGATGCTCATCTCCTGCATCCCGGTCCTCGTCATCCTGATCGGCGTACTGACCGGACGAGAAAAGGTAAGCATCCTCGCCTGGCTCGGGATCGGCATCTCCATGGTCGGCGTTGTGCTCACCGCCGCAGGGTCCGAGTCCGGACTGACCTTCAACCTCGGCTCGATGCTGATCCTGAGCGCGGCCTTCTGCGCGGCCATCCAGACCTTGATCAGCAAATCCCTGACGCAGCGTTACGCGGCTGTCGACGTGACCACCTGGGCCATCTGGCTGGGCACGCTCGGGCTGCTGCCGTTTTCAGAAGACCTTGCGGGCACGGCTTCCAAGCTTTCCGGCCTGGGTTGGGTTCACCTTCTGTTTCTCGGCATGGTGCCCGCAGCCCTCTGCTACACGATCTGGTCTTGGGTGTTGGTGAAGCTGCCGATTACGACGGTGATGAGCGCGGTCTATGCGATTCCGGTATTCTCGGTCTTATTCGGTTGGCTTGTCCTCGGGGAACAGCCCTCGCTGCTCACCCTGCTCGGCGGCGCCGTCACGCTCGCGGGTGTCGCCTGGGTGCAGTCGCTGACGCGGAAAGAGCGGACTTGAATCCTTCGCCGCCGAATGGTGGCGCAAGGTAGGGGCACGACTACGTTCGTGCCCTCCCCGGTGAATAGACGTAGGGCCAGTCTTCGGTCGCCTGACACAATCCGGCACGTAACGGATTCATCAGCACATAGTTCCATTTCGCCCGCAACTGCGCGCGGTTTCGCAATCTATGATCGAACCCATCCCTCTGCCAATCAATAGGCTGCTTCACGGATATGCTCCGCTTGAAACCTGCCATTACGGAGTCGATACCATGCACCCTAGGTATCAACACGATCAGATGGAGGTGATCCGGCATCGCTAGAATCAAGAGCGGGCGCCATCGTGCCAAAGATTCCAGTTCGGCTGAGGCTGCGAGGACAGCGCTCCATCGATCTGCTTTGGCGAATTGATTAACCCCACGAGGTCTTCCGCATAATGTCAGGAATATCGGATCTGCATCCGAAACCCATGTCGGCCTGTCATGCGGCAGGCCTTTTCGCTCCTTCCATGGCATATGTAACAGGAAGAGCCGGAGACGCATTCGACAAGACAGGCAACACCCTACTCGGACTGGGATAACATACCAGGCAAGGGCGTGGCGTAGCCCCGCCCCTACCTACGTTCACCATTCGGCGAACGTTATTCCGGCCGCCGCATGGTGGCCGGAAGGTAGGGGCACGACTACGTACGTGCCCTACTCCTCACTCACTCACTTCCCCAACTCCGCGGCGGTCCACGGTGCCGTACGGCCCTTGGTCGATTCCCGAACGGCTTTGACATCTTCCACCTTAACCGCCGGCGCCTGATTTCCGAACGTCGAACGGACGTAGGTCAGGACATCGGCTAGCTGCTGGT
>JBILHF010000017.1:0-31333 GCA_044350605.1 Opitutales bacterium | reverse complement strand
GCGGTCCACGGTGCCGTACGGCCCTTGGTCGATTCCCGAACGGCTTTGACATCTTCCACCTTAACCGCCGGCGCCTGATTTCCGAACGTCGAACGGACGTAGGTCAGGACATCGGCTAGCTGCTGGTCATCGAGGCCCATGGGCGGCATCGGCACGAGTCCGTAATCCTTGCCCAGCACCTTGGTCGGACCAGCCAGACCGTGGATGGTAAGCTTGATGAGCACCTGAGGATCACCGGCGACCCACTCGCTCTTGGCCAACGGCGGATAGACCCCCGACAGCCCCTGTCCGCCGGCCTGGTGACAGTTCAGACAGAGCGCCTCATAGATGCCCTGGCCCGCAGACACGACCGCCGGTCCGCTGGTGACGACCTTCTTGAGGTAGGCCGCCTGCGGTGCTGGCAACTCGTTTGCGAGATTACCCGCCGCCGGGGCAAGATGACGGACGGTCTGCCTCAGCGCATAATCAAGGAACTTGTCCGTCGGCTGGCCGACAGTCCTCAGGGCGGTCCGCAAGGATTCACCGCCGCCGACATGGCTCAGGGCGACGATAGCCTCAAGGCGGACCCGCGGATGGGCATCGGCGATGGCCTTAGCCAACCTGGCCTGCGCATCAGGCAGACGAATCGCCCATTCTCCCGCCACGCGCGCTGCATAAGCACGAACCCTGAAATCAGCGGAGGCCTGCAGCCTGTCGAGCAGCGCCGTACGAACCAGCACATGCGACTGGAGAACCCCGAGCACCTCCAGCATCTGTGCCTCGGGACGATCCTTGGCTAAGAACGCATCGGCAGCGACCGCCACTTTGCCCGTCGGACGCTGGAACAGAAGGCGACGAGCCTGATAGCGCGTCCAACGCTCCGGCGAACCGAGCTGGGCGAACAAGTCGGCTTCGGACATCGACACGAGATCCGGCTGCTTGACCGTCGGGATGCCCTTGGCGGTCAGACGCCAGATGCGTCCATGCGAGCGATCGCGACGCGGGTCCGCATAGCTGGCCTGATAATGACCAATGACGGCGTTGAACCAGTCACAGGCATACAAGGCGCCATCCGGGCCGACCGAGACGTCCACGGGGCGAAACGCTTTGCTGCTCGAGATGATGGGGCTGACGATGCGCTCGGTCTTGAAGCCCGCTCCGTCGTCGACGAAGCGATGCAGGTCGAGGGTGTTGCCGTAATACACGCCGATGAACCCAGCGCCCTGCAGCTCGGCAGGCATGGCCTTGGTACCGACGATTTCCACCGAGTTAGACTTCAACGGTGAATCGAACAAAGAGTGAGTCCCGGCATATTCGTCCGGGGTCTCGATCGCACCGAGTCCCGGCAGGCTGTAATAGCCGGCGACCCGATCCCCGCTCTTATGGAAGGGCTGGAAAAAGTCGTCAAACGCGACACCCCAGCAGTTGTGCCCGGCCTTAGCGTATTGGAAGAACGGCTGGAGGCGCTGGTTCTTGAGGTCGTAACGCATCAGGCCCGACTTGGGCAGGCTGACGATCCCACGAGGCGTCTCGACCTTGGTGATGGCATGCAAGCCCTGGCTCATCCACAGCGTGCCGTCCGGTCCGTGGCTGATCGAGTTCACGAGCTGGTGCGTGTCCCCCACCCCGAAACCGGACATCAGGACTACGGTCTCGTCCGCCTTACCGTCACCGTCTTTGTCCGTGAGCTTGATCAACCGATCGAAATCGCAGACCAGGATAGAAGTGTTGCCGGGGTCGTCCGTCAGCGGCTCGACGCCCTGCACCATGGTCAATCCTTCGGCAAAGCGGACCGACTTGTCGGCCTTACCATCCCCGTCGGTGTCCTCGAGACGCAGGATGTAGTCCCTCGGCTTCACGCCGGGCACGGACTGAGGATAGGTCGGCGAGCAGCAGACATAGAGACGCCCCTTGGCGTCCCAGGCCATCTGGGTGGGCTTGGCGACTCCCAGATGCTCGTCGGCGAAGAGGTTCACTTCGAAACCCTCGGCGACCTTGAAGGTAGCCTGCTCCTCGGCCGCGGTCATGACCTTCTCCGTGGCGATGGCCGGACCGGCCTGAGGCGCAGGGACAACGGACTTCTCCCCCCTGGCCAAGGCTTGGATGTGCCGATCCCAGGAAGCGACCAAGGGCTTATAGGCTTCGAAGTTCTCCTTCAACGAAGGCACCGGACCAAAGCCTTTGCCGTAGTTCTGGGAAATGCGGTCGCCATACACGAACGACCAATTGGCCGGGCGCCAGCAATCCGCCCAAAGGCGGTTCTTCTCGACGATCGCCGTACGCAGTTCGGGCGAAAGCACGTGGGCTTCAGGCAGCCCCAAGGAACGTGCCACCGCCTTGCCGACCTTGGACAATCCAACCGGCGAGAGATGCATGCCGTCGACGGAAGCTTCGCCAAGCGTCGCTTCGGTTAGGTCGACATAGGGCAGGCCGCGCTGCGTGGCGATGTCGGCCACGGCGGCGGCATAGGCGGCCAGATCCTGCTGTCGCTCGGGCGTGGTCAGGTCCGGAGGACGGTCAGATGGCATGAAGCCGACGGGCGAAAGGAGGACGATGCGCGGGGTGTGGCGCGTGAACTCGTCCAGCAGACGATGATAGTCGGCCTTGAACTTGGCCAGACCGGCGGGTCCTTGCAGCGCCTCGGCCTGTCCGAACTGCAGTATAAGCGTGGTCGCACCGACCGTCTCGAGCTGACCCTTCCAAGGACCGAAATTGAGGTCGCGCCACTGCTCATGGACAGTGTCGGCTTCCCACGCCATCGAACGGAAGACCGGGCGCTGATTCGCATAGGCCATCGCCATGCGTTGCTCGATCTCCCCGGCCTTCGCTTCGCGGACGAGGTTCTCCTGGCCGATGAAGACGACGACTTCGTCCTGCCCGAGGCTGAACTTACCATCCTTGAAAGGTGCCGGAGGCGTCCAATCCGACTTCGGTTCGCCGAAGCGGCTGAGCACGGCCTCACGGGTCGTCACGGGCACGTCGGTCATCGGGTCGATGGTGATGTTCCGGAAACGGATCTCGGCCTTGCAGTTGCCGTGAATCTGGAGACCGATGAGGCCGTAGGCGTCGTCGATCGACGGATCGGTCTCGGTGTAGTCGACGGTGTTGCGTCCGTTGAGATAGATCATGACGCGCGGCCCGACCGCCACGACTTCATAGGTATTCCACTCGCCCACCTTTTCCAAGGCTTTCAATTCGACCTCGCTCTTCACGCCCTGAGACCCGACGCCGGTACCGACCTTGGCGAGGACCTTCTTGCGTCGGGATTCGTCATAAAGCGAACCCGTATGACCGGCGCCGATGTCGGCTTGGTAACCGATCATCTCGTTCGAAGGATTCGTCACACGCAGGCTGCGGAACTGAACGCCGCCATTCACGAACCCTTCGGTCCCGACGAGTTTGTATTCGAACTTCAGGCGGAAGTTGAAGAAGCTGCGCTTGGTGGTCAGGAACTCGTTGCGCGGATTGCCCTGCAGCGAGCCGCCGACGATCGCGCCGTCCTCGACGCGCCAGACCTTGGGGTCGCCATCCCAGCCCGTGAGGGTCTTGCCGTCGAACAAAGGAGTGGTCGCCGCGGAAAGTCCGCAGCTTGCCGCGATGACGGAAAAGAAGAAGGCCAGACGCTTCATAGGGGTATGGGTATTAGGCAATCCAGCAGGGGGATTGTTCCAACCTGAAAGAGCCGACTAGCAGAAAAGGACATAAAAAGACCGAAGGTTATTCAACCTCCGGTCCTCGTGACCTCAGGGCCTCTGGACTAGATGCTCAGGCCAGCCCCAGATGCTTCAAGGCTTCGGGCGTCGGTCCGGGGAAGTCGACCATCGGGACGTTGCCGGTGTAACCGACATCCTTCCAGCCCTGCGGGGTTGAGTAATACCCACTGGCGGCGAGGTAGCGGAAGCGGTTGAAGAAGTTCTGGGCGGACTTGAATTCCTTCTTCACCGCGGTCTTCCCGCAGATGTCGTCGGCGATCGCGCATTTCTGCGGCTCAGCCAGGTCGGCGAAATCCTTCTGGAAACGTCGCTGGGCTTCGGCATCGAGCCAGTCGAGGCCTTCGACGATCACGGGACGATCCTTGGCGGTCTCGTCGTAAGGTGAGCTGATCCATTCATCGACGAAGTTCTGGACACCGAGTTGCGAAGGGAGTTTGTCGCCCGGATTATCAGGCGGCAGGATCAGGTCGGTCAGCGCGGCGGCGGCTTTGCGCTGCTTAGGCGTGAGCGTGAGCGGCCAGAGGTCGCCAGGGACGTAGTTCTTGTTCAGGACCGGATCCGTACCGATGCGCTTGCCGGCGGGAGCGGCGCCGGGTCGCGGAAGCTTATCCTGGGCGGTCGCGTGCGGGAAGATCGCGGCGGCCGCGGCGGCGGCGCCGATCCACTTGAGGGCCTGACGGCGGTCGATCTGTCCGGAATTTTCTGCGGGAATGTTTTCCATGTTCGTAAGTCTTAGAGGTTACCCTTGCGCATCTCTTCGATGAGATGGTCGGTGGCGCGCCACGCGAGCGCCATGATGGTGAGCGTGGGGTTCTTGTCGGCGTTGCTGCAGAAAGCCGAACCGTCGTTGAGCAGCAGGTTCGGTACCTCCCAGCACTGGTTCCATCGGTTAGTGACGGATTTCTTGGCGTCCGCTCCCATGATGGCTCCGCCGACTTCATGGATGATGCGTCCGCCGGCCTCGATGGCCTTGGAGCCGTCGACTTGCGGCTTACGAGCCTTGCCGCCGATGGCTTCGATCATCATCGCGAAGGTGGCCTCCATGTGCGCGGCTTGCTTGGTCTCATGGTCTGACCACTTCCAATGGAAACGCAGGACGGGGATGCCCCACTTATCCTTCACGGACGGGTCGAGCTCGCAGAAGGAGTTCTCATTCGGGATCATCTCGCCACGGCCGGAGAAACCGATGCCGGCGCCATACTTCTGGCGCACTTCTTCCTTATAGCTCTTGCCGTAGCCGGGGCTGGCGCTGCCAGTACCGAGTCCAGGCATCCGCCGGCCGGTGGCGAACTCGATGTGATAACCACGTGCGAAACCGAGCTTGCTGGCGTCCTTATACAGCCACCATGGGATGTAGACGTGGGTGCCGGCGCCTTCTTCATTGTGGACCGGGAGATTCTCGAAGGCGGGGACGCTGCCGCCAAGGCTGGCGCCCACCGTGTCCATGATATACTTGCCGACGAGGCCGGAGCCGTTGGCGAGGCCGTTCGGGAAGCGGTTGGACTTGGAATTGAGCAGGATGCGGGCGGTCTCGCCGGAGCTGGCGGCGAGGATGACGGCCTTGCCCTTCACGGCGCGCTCCTGTCCGGTGACCTTGTCGATATAGATGACGCCATTGGCCTTGCCGTCCGTGCCGACGGTGACCTCGCGGGCGTGGGCGTTGCAGAGGATATCCAGGTTGCCGGTGGCGAGCGCCGGCGGCAGGTGCACGGTGGTCGACTGATAATTGGCCTTGATCGAGCAGCCACGTCCGCAGTCGGTCGCCCAGAAACAAGCGGCGCGTTCCTGCATGGCCTTGGCGATGATCTTCTGCGCCTTGGGGTTGTTCGGATGAAGGCGGCCAGGGAAGTTCACATGATCCTGACGCGTCGAAAGAATCGCGCGGTGAATCGGGATGACGGGGATGCCGAACTTGGCGACGTGCTTCTTGACGTAGAGTTCGCCGGCGCGGGCTTTCGGCGGCGGCAGCAGCGTGCCGTTCGGGGAGTCCGGCGTGTTCTCGAGGCCTTCATTGGAGCCGTAGACGCCGACGAGCATCTCGACCTTGTCGTAATAAGGAGCCACGTCGTCGTAGGTGAAAGGCCAGTCGAAGCCGAGGCCGTCACGCGAGTAGGGCTTGAAGTCGTAAGGTCCGTTACGAAGCGAGATGCGACCCCAGTGGTTGGTGCGGCCGCCGAGCATGCGGGCGCGCCACCAGTCGAAGCGCTGCTTCGGATCCGTCGAGCCTTGGGTATAAGGTTCGCCGGGGACTTCCCAGCCGCCGTCGACGGTGGCGTCATGGAAGCCGAACGGCTTCTCCCGCGTGCCCATCCCAAGGAGAGGCGCGTCGGCCTTGGACTGGAACATCGGCGTCTCGGTGACCGGATCGTAATTACGGCCGGCCTCGAGCATGAGGACTTTCACGCCGTTCATGGTGAGCGTGTAGGCGGACTGCCCGCCGCCGGCACCGGAACCGACGACGATGACGTCGTAGGTGGGCTGCAGGTCTTTTTCGGTGATGATGGCCATGGGGATGGGTGAGTGAGATTACTTGGAGGTGCGGAACTGCCAGGCTTCGTCGAAGAAACCGGCGGCGGGAATGGCGCCCGGCGCGATGGCATCCGGAGCGACCTTGAGGTCGACCACGGCCCAGTCGGGTAGTTTGGCGACCTGGCGTGCGTTATTGAGGTAGTCGTATTCCCGGTAGGTGAAGCTGCTGTTGATCACGACATACTTCTGGGGGTTCAGAGGATTCGGGTAGATCAGGATCGGGGCGTGATCGGCGGCCGAGTAGGTCTTGCCGTCGACGACGAGCTTATCGGCCGTCCACTGGATCGGGAGCTTGGCGATGACCTTGGCGATGACGGCATTGGAAGAAGGATCGCCCCAGAGAATGAGGTTATGCTTGGCGATGTCCTCGTCCTTGAGCTGGGCGTCGGCCTTCATCGGCGCGTCGCCGCGGAACTGCCGGCGCCATTCGCGGCTACCACGTTCCATTTCGGCCTTGGCCCAGCCGCCGACCTTAGCGTTGAGGGGCTGACCCGTGGGGGCGACGTAGAGGAAAGAGTCCATGAAGGCGTCGTCGATCGGACCCGACAGACCATGACGCTTGTGCGCGCCATGGTCGGCATACGCAGCGACCTGCGTCCACTCGCCGCTCTTGGCATCACGGGCGAAGGTGGCTTTCCAGGATCGGTCGGAGGCGGCCTTGACCGAGGTCAGGACCTTATGTCCGTCGATGGTCACGGCGGTCGGGGCGAACTGCGACTGGGCGGAGTCGCCAGAGGCGAAGTCCAGGGTCAGGCCGGCGACGTTGGTCGTCTTGACCTCGATGGCGCGGTCATCGACCAGCTTGGCGTCGACCTGCGCTTTCTTCCAATGCTCGACCATGCGGTCGACCTGCACCCAGTGCATGCGGTCATAACGAAGGAAGTAGGTGACGAAGGAGACCTCCTTGGGCGTGCGGACACGGCCGGAGGCGGCGATGGCGCCGAGACGACGCTCGATCTCGATCATGGAGTCGGGGTGGATCTTGTGGGCGGTCTGTGGTCCGATGATGTGCGTCAGCTCGAGTCCGACCTTGCCCATCTCGCGGGCCATCACGTCGGCGGCTTGCTTCTGCTTGTCGATCTCGCCGCTATAGGCGACCGTCGGGGCGTTACGGAAGTTGATGGCGCTGTCGGTGGCGTTATACCAAGCCCACAGCGTCTTCTGCCAGGACGGGATCTTGGAGACGTCCTCGTTCTGGAAGACGTTCAGAAACTCAGGGGTCTCGGAGAAGCCGGCGCCTGGATTGATACCGCACCAGCGATCCGTGTAGTGGGCGCCGAATTGCCAGACGGCCGCGCCGCCCATGGAGAAGCCACGGATGAAAAGGCGGTCGTCGTCGATGTTGTAGCTCTTGCGGGCATGCGCGTAGGCCTCCCAAAGGTCGACCTCGCCGGCCATCTTGTTGGCGCAGCAGTAACGACCGTAAAGGTGGAGCACCAGCCGGTTGGTCGCGGGCAGCTGGCCGACGTTCTTGCGACGGTCAGAAAGGAACGCCAGCTCGGTGAGGGTCTCGCCGCGGCCGTGACACCAGAAGTCGAGGCGCATGAGCGAGCCGGAATAGTTGTCCGGGATGACCATGCCGTAAGGCTGGACCGATCCGTCGATCTTCGACTTGTAGCCACGGACGACCAGACCGGTCTGGCGGGTCCAAGGCGTCTCCCCCTTAAGGAACGAAGCTGCGCGGGACTTGCCTTCGACGATCAGGTCGTGGGCGGACTTGAATTCGCCCTTGTTGAAATACTCGTTATAGCGACCGGCCCAGTCGACGGCCTTATGGAAGATCTCGATGTCGGCCAAGAACTCCTCGAGGCGCGGGTTCTTAGCCTGTGCCTTCGCGGCGGCATCGATGGCCGAACGAAGCTCGGCAAGTTCTTTGGCCAAGGAGACCTTGTCGGCCTCCGGCAACGCTACGGCCTTGTCGGTCGGCGGGATCGGCCGGACGGCGGCGGGAATGTTATCCTTCGGGCCATCGGCCAGGGCCGTCGCGGCGAAAAGGGAAAGAAGCAGGAGGGAGCGCATGCGCAAGAAAAAGGAGATGGCCTTGGGGCAGGCCTGACGGGGTGCCTAAGATGTAGACTACGACCCACCTGACCGACAAGTGTTCCTTTTGAAATTATGCCGGGAAACCGACACGATTTGACACCTACATGCGCGGTTTTTCCGCACGCCGTTATGTGCCCATTCCTGTCGTTAAGACTACACGCATACGTTTGCATGCCTCGAGATTATGCTGAGAATTATCCTCAGATATCATCAGTCCGATGAACATCCCCTTGCTGAATCATAACGCTCTCGTCGAGGGTCCCTCAGCGGTCGTGCAAATCCCGAGCCACATCGAATGCCAGGCGCCTGAACCGGTTTCGCCTGCCCGTCGTGGCTTGTTCGCAGATTTCTGGCACTCTGGATGGTTACGACGGGAATATAGATGAAGACATGATCGAGGAAACTCCATCAAGCCCAGAAAACTTGGTCCTCCTGCTCTCCCAGCACCAGGAGTCCATCTTTCGTTATATCTATTGCCTGGTACCGGTCGAGGCGGATGCCCGGGACATCCAGCAGGAGACCAGCCTGGCTCTTTATCGCAAATGGGAGCAGTTCGACACCTCCCGTCCGTTCCTGCCTTGGGCGTTCAGATTCGCTTACCTGCAGGTCCAGAAGCATCGCGAGAAGTCGGCGCGCACCCCCCTGCTCTTCAGCACGGACGTGCTCGACCTGCTTGCCAGCGAGCGTGAACATGTGGCGGATCATCTCGACCGGAGATTGCGGTGGCTGGACGTCTGCTTGCAGAAACTTCCGACGCCAGACAAAGAACTCGTCATCAGCCGTTACGCGCGGCGTGAGAGCGCCGAGACGCTCATGGACAGGCTCCATCTGAGCCGTCGAACCCTTTTCCGCAGGCTGGAGCTGCTTCGCCAGCGGCTCCACGACTGCGTCACCCGCCAACTTGAATCAGAAGGATGAACATGGACCTCGAATCACTCATCAACGCCCAACTCGAAGGGGAGATCACCCCCGAACAGCACGCCCGGCTGGAGGCTATGCTCCGCGACGACTGGCAGGCACGCAGGCGCTATCTGGAGCTAGCCGATCAACATGCCCGCCTGCTGCGTCAGCCTGAGGTCAGCACCGGCAGGCTCGGGCGGTCATCGCCCATCAGTCGCAAGATACGCTGGCGGACTTACGCCTTGGTCGCGTCGGCGGCGTCCATCGTTCTCTTGGCGATGTTGGCCTGGCCACAGCAGCCGACCGACAAAGAGGCGACGTCCGACGGCGTGGCTACCATAAGCCAGACATTGGATGCCGATTTCGAGGGGAAATCCCAGCGCAACGGGGATACGATCGCACCCGGGAGTCTGACATTACGCAAAGGTCTGGCGCAGATCGAGTTCTTCAGCGGAGCGACACTCCTCGTCGAAGGAGCCGCCCAGATCGAGATCGTCTCCGCATGGGAGGTCCGGTGTCACCGCGGCCGGGTGCGGGTACATGTCCCGCCGGCTGCCAAGGGTTTCCTCATGCACGCACCTGGCGTCAAGCTGGAGGATCTTGGCACCGAGTTCGCATTAAACGTCAATGGTCAGGAAAGTGCGGTACACGTCTTTGACGGTGAGGTCATCGTGCACACGAAGGGCAAGGCGCCTGCCAGCCTCAAGGAGGGCATGACCTTGGCCTCATCGGCGGGCAAGTTTTCATCGGACGACTTCCTCCCTGTCGGCGAAATGCAGGACATCATCCGCCGACGCGAAAAAAATCGTCTGGAGGAGTGGAAGTCTTGGGTGGCAGGCGTCTGCAATGACTCCCGCCTCATCTCATTCTACGCCTTCCAGCATCCTTCCGATGACCGCTGGGACCGTCTAGTGGGCAACTTCGCCGCACCGCTCGACAAAAAGCGCGCCGGTGGTGCGGTCGGAGCCGAATGGACGCAAGGACGCTGGCCGGGAAAGGATGCCCTGGAATTCAAACGACCTGGAGACCGCGTGCGCATAAATCTGGACGGCAGCTACTCAGCCCTGACCTTCTCCTGCTGGGTAAAGGTCGATTCTTTGGACAAGAAGTACAACTCCCTGCTTCTCACTGACGGCTACGAACCAGGTGAGCCTCATTGGCAGATCTATGAGGATGGCAGCCTGATGTTTTCTATCAGCTACCTGGCCCCCGGAAAGGGTCAGGTCCGCAAGATCAATCAGATCTATCATTCCAAACCGGTGATCACGGCCGACAGCCTAGGGCGCTGGCATCATCTGGCGGTGACTTATGACAATACGACCGGCCTAGTCGTGCAATATTTCGACGGAAAGGAAGTCGGCCGAGAAGTCTCGGGTTTCCATCAACCTGGCCGCCCAATCGTCTTCGGCCCCTGCGAACTGGGTAACTGGGGGCTTCCCTCGAAGGGGCATGCTTTCCCGATTCGCGCCCTCAACGGGTCGATTGACGAGTTTGCGATCTACCACTCGGCGCTCAGCCCCGCTGAGATCGAGACTCTCAATCTGAAAGGCCAACCGAAGTGAGTAGCTTGACCCGCGTGATCCTGACCTTGTCGATGTTTTCGGCTTATGCGAAAGTCGCCGCCGCCTCCACGGAAGTACCCGTCAGCTGCGATCTGCCGGGCGTCTTTCCGCATGGGTCGACGTGGCGGGCCATCAGCTCAGGTCACGCTGGCTGCGAGGGAGCCCAGTGGGTCGAGGGAACCCTGCACTACGCCGCGCATCATGACGGATACGCCTTCAGATGGTCCGAGACCACCGGTCTCATGGTCTGGCGCAAGGACTCACCCGAAGCCACCAGCTTCCGGCCCGATGGCTCGGGAGGGTTTTATGTCGTGGAGCAAAAGACGCGCATGCTGGCTCGTTGGAACGCCAAGGGAGAACAAGTCGAGGTGCTCGCTGATCGCTTCGAGGGCAAGAGGCTGAACCGACCGAACGATGTCGTCGTGAAATCGGACGGTACCCTCTGGCTGACCGACCCCGACTTTCTTTTCGCCAAGCGACCTGCGGACAAAAAGGAGCTGCCAGGTCAGTTCGTCTTCCGACTGGACCCCGAGAACAAGACGTTGACCAAAGCCGCCGAAGGCTTCGACAAGCCGAATGGCATCGTCTTTTCGGCAGACGAAAAGCATCTCTTCATCACCGACTCCGGCACGTCGAACATCTTCCGTTTCGCGGTCCACCCCGACGGAACCCTGGGGGCGCGTGAAACCTTCGCCACCGTCCCTGAAAAAGGGCTCGATGGACTGGCCTTCGACCTACAGGGACGCCTCTGGTGCTGCACCCGTGCGGGCATCCGCATCATCGGTGGGGATGGGACCGTCCTGGGGCTTATCAAGACTCCCGGCAAACCCACCAGTATCGCCTTCGGCCCGGAAGGCCGTCTTGCCGTGACCATGAGTGACGGCTGCTTCGTCGTCCTTCCCGAAAGAAAACCGTCCAAAATTGGCACTCGGTGACATCAGGACGGGAAACATATGATACACTATCCAAGAACATGAATCATCTCAGCCGCCGTTCCTTCCTTAAGACTGCCGCCTTCGCCGCACCCGCGATCGTCGGCATGAATTCGCTCGTCCGGGCGCAGAGCGCCCGGGAGGGCAAACTCGGCATCGCCCTCTGCGGACTCGGCGGCTTCAGCAAACAGAGTATCGCGCCAGAACTACCTTCCGCCCAGAATGTCTATTTTGCAGGCGCCATCACCGGGAACGCCGCGAAGGGTCGTGAATGGGCGGCCCAATACGGCTTCCCGGAGAAGAACATCTTCTCTTACGCCGACATGGCAAAGCTGGCCGAGGCCAAGGACATCGCGATCGTGCACGTGGTGACGCCGAACGCGCTGCACGCGGAGCACAGCATCGCCGCAGCGAAAGCAGGCAAGCATGTCATGTGCGAGAAGCCGATGGCGACCACCGTCGAGCAGTGCGAGGCGATGATCGCGGCCGCCAACGCCGCGGACGTCAGTCTGGGCGTGAACTACCGCCTGCATTGGGAGCCGCATCACGTGAAAGCTGTCGAAGCCCTGCGTAACGGAGCGGTCGGCGACCTCAGCAACGGCAACTATGAGTTCTCCTGGGGCTACGCGGCCGGGCTCTCTGATCCGCGGCGCGCCGCGACCATCAAGAAGTGGCTGCTCGACCCGAAGATGGCGGGCGGCGGCGCCATGTTCGATACCGGAGTCTATGGCGTGCAGGCCGCCTGCATGATGACCGGCAAGTCACCTGTAGCCGTGCGTGGCATGCCGACGACCAGGCATCGCGAACTTTTCCCCAAAGGAGTGGAAGAAACGATGAGTTTCGAACTCATCTTCGACGATGGCTTTCAGGCCTTGTGCCGCGCGAGCTACAGCAATAATTTCCACCAGTGCACCACGCTCGGACACAAGGGCATGGTCGAGGTGCTTCCGGGCGTCCCAACCGGGAGCGTCTATGGTCAAAGCGCGGGCGGCAAACCCAACGACAAACGTCTCGTGATCAACAAGAGGGAGATCGAAGCGAAGAACACCCTGCAACTCGGCGTGATGCTCGATGCCTTCGCTCGCTCCATCACCGACAAGACGTCCTTCCTTTGTCCGGGCGAAATGGGCCTGCGCGACGTTCGCATCATCGAAGCCATCTACGCTTCCGCGAAGCGGGGCGGCGCCAGGGTCGAACTGAGACCCTAAGCTTTCTGGTTTCATGAAATCCCCCCTGCCCCTCCTTCTGGCCCTGCTCGCTCCGGGTATGGCCATGGCTGCACCAGACGAAAAAGCCGAACTGCTGTTCGTCCGTCGCATCAACCCGCTCTTCCATGAGAAGTGCCTCGCGTGTCACGGCAAGGATGAGGCGAAGATCAAGGGCGGACTGGACATGCGGACATTGGCCTCGACCCTGAAAGGCGGCGACAGCAAGCTGCCCGGCTTCGTCTCCGGCAAGCCGGAGGCAAGCCCGCTCTATCTGGCGGTCACCCGCACGCACGAAGACTGGGAAGCGATGCCGCCGAAAGAAGCGGACAAGCTTTACGAAAAACAGGTGTCCTGGATCAAGGAATGGATCGCCGGTGGTGCGCCTTGGCCCGAGGCCTCACGCGTCCAGGCTATCGCTCAGGCGAACGAAGCCAAGTGGTCGGCGGAAGACGGTACGGTCATGAAGACCTCCGGCGGCCTGTCTCCCGAATGGACCAACCGAAAATACAAGCCCGAGGACATGTGGGCGTATCAGCCCGTAAGAAAGCCCGCCACACCTCTCAGCCATGCCAACCCCATCGACGCCTTCATCATGGCGAAGATGCCAGCAGGACTTTCGCCCGCACCCTCCGCCGACCGCGTCGCCTTGATTCGCCGGGCGACCTTTGACCTGCTTGGCCTCCCGCCCACGCCTGAGGAGGTTGACGCCTTCGTGAAGGATGCGCGGCCAGAGGACGAGGCCTTCGCCGCCTTCGTCGATCGTCTTCTCGCATCCCCCCACTACGGAGAGCGCATGGCCCAACACTGGCTGGATGTCACCCGTTACGCCGATTCCTCTGGTTTCGCCAACGATTACGAGCGAGGGAACGCCTGGCGATACCGCGACTACGTGGTGCGCGCCTTCAACCAGGACAAGCCGTATGACCAGTTCATCAAGGAGCAGCTCGCCGGCGACGAGATCCAGCCGGATAATCCGGAGATGCTCATCGCGGCGGGTTTCTTGCGCATGGGCCCATGGGAACTCACCAGTATGGAGGTGCCGAAGATCGCCCGACAGCGCTTCCTTGACGACGTGAGCAACAGCGTTGGCGAGACCTTCCTCGCCCATTCTTTGCAATGCGCCCGATGCCACGACCATAAGTTCGATCCCATTCCGACGAAGGACTACTACTCCCTCCAGGCCGTGTTCGCCACGACCCAGCTGACCGAAAGGACTGCGCCCTTCCTCGACGCCGAGAATAAGCAGGGATTCGAAGAAAAGAAATTCCTTGAGCTCAGCCGCGCCGATCACCTCAGGCAGTTGGCGGCCCTGGACGTTGTCCTTCTCCGTAACGCCCTAGCCTGGCATAAGGAGAACAAGAAAGATTCCACCAAATGGGTCGCCGCGGTCGAAGCCGTCGGGAAGTCATCAGCCAAGAACAAGTTCGGCTTCGCCGATGTTTATACGCGTGTGCGTGATCGGGTCAAAGCCCAGGGAATACCTGAGAGCGATTATCCTCCTAAATTGGTCGGCTTAACCCCGGAACAATATGGAATCGATCGAGTCGCACGGAAAGGACTCGAGCGCCTGCAGTGGGAACTCGACCGCTATGAGCCAGTGGCGCTCACCGTCTACGATGGCCGCACCCCGCAGGTGACCTCCATCTCCGCTCCCTTCCGCAGGCCGAGCAATCACCTGACCGAAGGGGAACTTGAGGCGACCTGCATCCTCACGGGCGGGGACCCCTTGGGGTCCGGCGAAAAAGTGAAACCCGGCGTACTCAGCGTACTGAGCGACGTGCAGAAAGCGGCGATTCCGGAAACCATCGAAGGCCGCCGCAAAGCCTTCGCCGAATGGGTCGCCAGCCCCGAGAACCCGCTCACCTCCCGTGCCATCGTGAACAGGATCTGGCTCTGGCATTTCGACCAAGCCATCGCCGGCAATCCGAACAACTTCGGCAGCACCGGCAAGAAGCCGACCCATCCCGAGCTCCTCGACTGGCTGGCGGCGACATTCGTCGAGAATGGCTGGAGCTTCAAGGCCTTGCACCGGGCTATCATGACCTCGGAAACGTATCGTCGCAGCGCCACCCATTCCGACCGGAAACTTCTCTCGGAGAAGGATCCTGCCGCGACGAGCTATGCCGTCTTCAAGCCCCGACGGCTGTCCGCCGAGGAATTACGGGATGCGATGCTCACCGCGACGGGTGAGCTCAACCCTACGCTCGGCGGCATTCCTAATCGTCCTGAGATCAACCTGGAAGCGGCGCTGCAGCCTCGACAAGTCATGGGCACCTTCGCCTCAGCCTGGACACCCAACCCCCTCCCCTCGCAGCGCCACCGTCGGTCGATCTACTCGCTGAAGACCCGCGGCCAGCCCGACCCTCAGCTCGAAGTCTTCAACGCGCCGACGCCTGATTTCTCCTGCGAAAAACGCGAATCGTCCAACGTCACGCCCCAAGTCTTCAGCCTGTTCAACGGTCAGAGCACCCGCTCCCGAGCCCTCGCCCTCGCCCACCGCGCGATCAAGGAGACCAAGGGCGACGCGGAAGCCATCACCCGTCTTTTCACCCTCGCCTTCTCGCGGTCGCCCTCGGCCGCTGAACTCGAGAACTGCCGCGAACACTGGGTCACGATGATTTTGGCGGCGGCTGACATCAAGCCGGCTGCTATCCGCCCGCCGCTCGTGGTCCGACGCGACGCGGTCGAAGAGAACACCGGCGAGAAGTTCTCCTTCGACGAGAAGCTTTACGCGAACGCCGAGTTCGTGCCCGACCTGCAACCGGCCGATGTCGATGCCCGCATCCGCGCCCTCGCGGAGATCTGCCTCGTCCTCCTTAACTCCAACGAATTCTGCTATGTCTACTAAGCCGCTCTTCCCTTGTGCCGGCGCCCGCGCCTTGCATGCGCCGACCCGACGTGACTTCATCTATGGCCTAGGAGCCAGCCTCGGTAGCGTCGCCTTCAGCGCCCTGCTGGCCGAGGAGGCGAAGCAGCTGTCAGCCAACAACCAAGCCCACTTCCCGGGCGCCAAGGCGAAGAACGTGATCTTCCTGATGATGGAGGGCGGACCGTCGCACATCGACACTTTCGACCCGAAGCCGAAGCTCGAAAAACTCCACCTGCAGGAGTTCACCCGCGAAGGCAGGCAGAAGTCCGCGATGGAATCAGGCAAGCGCTACTATGTGCAGAGTCCCTTCAAGTTCATCAAGGCGGGCCAGAGCGGCGCGGACATGGCGGACAACTGGACGCACCTTGCCGGCGTTGCCGACGAACTCTGCTTCTTCCGTGGCTGCACGGTCGACAGCGTCAATCATCCGACCGCGATGTATCAGATGAACTGTGGTAACCGCTTCGGTGGCGACCCTGGCCTAGGCGCTTGGATAAACTACGGACTCGGTTCGACCAACCGCGACCTTCCTGGCTTCATCGTCCTGCCAGAAGTCAGCTACCCCCAAGGTGGCGCCGCCAACTGGAGCAACGGATACCTGCCTGCCAATTTTCAAGGAACCCCCTTGCGCGCCAAAGGCTCCCCGATCCTCGACCTCACGCCGCCCGCCGGAGTGACGCAGGAACAGCAACGCAAGAACCTTGACCTCATGGCCAAGCTTAATGCCGCCCACGCCGAGCAGCACCCTGGACATGACGAACTCTCGGCCCGCATGAACAACTATGAACTGGCCTTCCGGATGCAGATGCAGGTCCCAGAGACGCTCGACCTCTCGAAGGAGGACGAAAAGACCAAGGAGATGTACGGCATCGGAAAGGACGCTACGGATGCGTTCGGACGCAAATGCCTCCTGGCCCGCAAGCTCATCGAAAAAGGGGTCCGCTTCGTCCAGCTCTACAACGGCTCTTGGGACAGCCACGACTACATCGAGCGCGCCCACGGTAACCTCGTACGCGGCGTAGACCAGCCCATCGCCGCGCTGATCACCGACCTCAAGCAGCGTGGGCTACTCGAAAGCACCCTCATCGTCTGGTGCGGCGAGTTCGGTCGCACGCCCGATAACGGCGTCCGGGGCGGCACTGCCTATGGCCGGGACCATAATCCGAACGCTATGACGATGTGGCTCGCCGGCGGCGGATGCAACGCAGGCCATACCATCGGCGCTACCGATGAGCTCGGCATGTCCGCCGTCGAAGGTAAGGCCCACGTCCGCGATTTCCATGTCACGCTTTTACGGCTCCTCGGCCTGGACGACAACAAGCTGACCTACTATCACGCTGGTCGCTTCAAACAACTCAGCCAGTTCGGCGGGACGGTGATAAAGAACCTTATCGCGTGACCCCGCGGCCATAGGACCGCGCAATGTCCGGCAGTGCCAGCCGGAGTTAGGCAACAAACGGCGCGACGGTCATTTTCCTCGCCTCCGCCCTTCCCCTTCCCCACATCTCCGGGCAATGGCCCTTCTCAGTCTCCTCGACGTATATGTCAGTTTCGGCGGCCCTCCCGTCCTGGACCACCTCAACCTCCAGATCGAGGAAGGCGAACGCGTCTGTCTGCTCGGCCGTAACGGCGCCGGCAAGACCACCCTCATGCGCATCGCCGCCGGCGAGTCCGCCCCCGATACGGGCACGGTCACCATCCCCGAAGGCGTCTGCATCGCCCGCCTCACCCAGGAGATCCCTGAATCCCTCCCCGGCACCGTCCGTGACATCGTGACTTCTGGCCTGCGCGACGACGACCTCTCCGAGGACTGGGAGAAGGACCTCCGGGTTGACGACCTGATCGCCCGCCTCGGCCTCCCCGAAGACCGCGCCTTCGACGCCCTCTCGGGCGGCCTCAAGCGCCGCTGCCTCCTCGCCAAGGCTCTCGCCGCCAAGCCTGGCCTGCTGCTGCTCGACGAGCCGACCAATCATATGGACCTGGATTCCATCCTCTGGATGGAAGAGTTTCTCCTCGAACAGAAGATCCCCCTGCTCTTCGTCACGCACGACCGCGCCTTCCTGCGTCGCATGGCGAACCGCATCATCGAGCTCGACCGCGGCAAGCTCGCCAGCTGGTCCTGCGACTACGACACGTACCTCGTCCGCAAGGAAGAGCTCTTCGTCGCCGAAGAACGCCAGCGCGCCGCCTTCGACAAGAAACTCGGCCAGGAAGAAGCCTGGTCCCGCCGGAGCCCCGGCGCCCGTCGCACCAAATCCAACGCCCGCATGGAAGCCCTCGTGAAGATGCGCGCCCAGCGCGGCGCGTTACGCTCCGTCGCCGGCTCGGCAAAGATGGAAATCAGCGAAGCCGAACGCTCCGGCGTCCGCGTGGTCGAAGCCGAAGAAATCGCCTTCGCCTACCCGGGTGGCACGCCGCTTATCCGCGACTTCAGCCTCGTCCTCAACCGCGGCGACAAGGTCGGCCTCATCGGCCCCAACGGCGCCGGCAAGACCACCTTGGTCAAGATGCTCCTCGGCCAGCTAGCCCCGACCTCCGGTAACCTCAAGTTCGGCACGAAGATGGAAGTCATCTACTTCGACCAGATGCGCGAACAGATCGACGACGATAAGACCGTCGCCGAGAACCTCGCCGGCGACAGCGATACGGTCACGGTCCAGGGTCGCTCACGCCACGTGATCAGCTACCTGCAGGACTTCCTGTTCGACCCCTCCCGAGCCCGCTCCAAGGCTAAGGTGCTCTCGGGCGGCGAACGCAACCGCCTCCTGCTCGCCCGACTCTTCACCAAGCCCGCCAACGTGTTGGTGCTCGACGAACCGACCAACGACCTCGACGCCGAGACCCTCGACGTGCTCGAGGATATCCTGGTCGAATACACGGGCACCCTCATCATGGTCTCCCACGACCGCGCCTTCCTCGATAACGTCGTGACGAGCACGCTGGTCTTCGAAGGCGACGGCGTCGTCACCGAACACGCCGGCGGCTACACCGACTGGCGCAACGAACTCGCCCGTATCGCCGTGGCCAAGCGCACGGCGGCGATCGGCACGGCCGCCAAGCCCGCCGCCACCAAGTCTTCCGCTCCGGCCCAGGCCGGCGCGAAGCTCAACAATAAGGAACGCAAGGAACTGGAGACGCTGCCCGGCAAGATCGAGCAGCTTGAAGCCGAACAGGCTCAGATCACGGTCCAGCTAGGCGATCCGGAAATCTACAAGGACGGCGGCGCCAAGGCCGCGACCCTCCAGAAGCGACTCCATGCCGCCGAAGCCGAGCACGCCGAAGCGTTGGGGCGTTGGATGGAGCTCGACGCCCGCAAGGACGCCTAAAGACCGACGGAAGGCTCAAGGCTGTGCCGATTTCAGGATAGTCTCTGCACTTATCGGCGGTTGCCTGCCGTCAATCGGGACGCATGCTTGAGAGATAACCCAATGATTTATTGGTTATTATCGTAATTCGACCGAACTCCCCGACGCCTTTAACAACCGCCTCCGTCGTGCCGATTTATAAACCACAGGATTCGAGCCGCCTATCCTAGCCATGAAACGCCCCCGGAACGTCCTCCTTGCGCTCGGCTGGTATGATCACCGTCTGCTCCAAGGCATCGCCACCTACGCCTCCGAACACCGCTGGCACCTGGCCTCGAACAGCATCATCCACGAGAAGGTGATTCCTTGGGGCTGGGACGGTGACGGCATCCTGGCGTGGCTGGGCGCCGGCGACGATCTGGCGGACTTCGTCCTGAAGGCCCGCAAGCCGACGGTCGACTTCTCCCTGCGTCGCCGCGACACCCCCTTCGCACATGTGGTGCAGGATCACGCGAAGACCGGCGAGCTCGCGGCTGAACACTTCATAGAAAGGGGGATGGGGCATTTCTGCTTCTTCAGCGACACCGAGAATTGGTCGCAGGTCGAACGCGGGCAGGCCTTCATGGAAACCCTTCGGCGCCGAGGACTACCCTGCGAGAACCTGCGCTGGACCAATCCCGGAAAGAAGGCCGACGCCCGTGACGAGTGGCAACGTCGCCGCGCCTGGCTGCTGACCCGCCTCAAAGCCGCGCCCAAGCCTCTCGCGGTCTTCGCGGCCAACGGCACGCTCGCCGTCGAGGTACGTGAAATCTGCGAGGAAGCAGGCCTGCACGTCCCGACGCAAATCGCGATCGTGGGCATCGACGACTACCTGCTGTCGGTCGGTGCCATCAAGAAATACGTCTCCGGCGTCGACACCAACCTGGAGGAACAAGGCTACCGTGGCGCGGAACTGCTCGACCGACTGATGAGCGGGGAGAAGACGCCGTCAGAGCCGACCCGCATCCAGCCCGCGGGCGTGATCACACGCATGAGCAGCGACATCCTGGCCACCGGCCATGAAGGGGTCGTCCGGGCCCTGCACCACATCACCGACCACTTTGCCGGCCCGCTCGGTGTCAAGGAACTCGCCGCCATCGCCCACATGTCCGAACGTGGACTCCGGCAGGCCTTCGTGAAACACGTCGGCTGTACCCCCGGAGACCGCCTGCGCACCGTCCGTATCGATTCGGCCAAGCGCCTGCTCGCGGGCTCCTCCGAGAAAATCGAGGCGATCGCTCACCGTTGTGGCTACCCGAACCTGAACTCCTTCTTCGCGGCGTTCAGGCGCTCCGAGAACATGACACCCGCCGAATACCGACGGATCATGCGCTTCCGTAGCTGAAGAAGGCTTAGTCCGCCAAGGCGTGGATCGTGCCGGTGACCTGGCCGCGCAGTTCGGCGCCGTCAGCCGACTTAAGCTCATACTTGAGCTGAGCCTGCATCGCGGGACGAAGGTCGGCGATCTCTAATAGGACGGAGCGTTTGTCGGCCGAGAGGGTCACCTTGCGGATGACCATGGCGTCGTGCTTGCGCTCCGACATCTGGCCTTTGCTGAACTGAAGCCGGCCGTCGTTACCGAGTTCGGTGGCGGTGACCTTGGCGTCCTGGGTGGAGATGTCGGGAGATCCGTAGGCGGAGGACCAGACGTAATTCCAGAGCTCGAGGTTCCAGTTGCCGGCGTCGGCCGCCGTCTTGGCGTCCAGTTCGCAGGTGAAATCGACGCGCAGGCCCTGCTTCGTCGCGGCGAAGGCGATGGGCATGCGGGCGTTGGCTCCGGTGTAGCGCACGCGCTGGAAGCAGCCGTTCTGGGTCGCGGTGGTCTGCCAGCCGCGGAGGCCGGTCACGTAAAGCTGTCCGTCCTTGGGATTGAAGCGGGCGCGCATGGCGCCGCTACCGAAGTCGACATTGAAGCGCGTCACCCCGCCCTGCATCTGCGGCTGTCCGCCGAAGGTCACTTCTTGCGGGAGCACGCCATAGAGCGAACAGGTGCCATAGCTGAGGTGCAGGAGACGGTCCTTCCAAGGGCCGAACTTATCGGAAGTGACCCAGACCTGGCCGCCGCTGGAGTTGTCCACTTCCTTCGGGAACCAGCAGAGCGGACGGTCGTAATCGGTCGGCGGGGTCGCCCGATGAGCGAGATCGACCACACCGTAGAAGCCGCCCTGCTTGATCCAATTGAGACGGCACATCGGCGTCCAGGTCCCTTCGTTGTCACCCGAGGTCAGCTGGCCGGTCGGACTGATGCCGATGCCGTTGGGCGCACGGAAGCCGGTGGCATAGGTTTCCGATCGTTTACCGTCCGGGGAGACTTTGAACAGGACCCCATGGTGGTCGCAGAGCTCATCGAAGCCACGACCGCCTTTGCGCACGGGACCGGCCTTGATGAAGTAGAAATTCCCTGCGGCATCGGTCTGCAGATCGAAGACGAACTCGTGGAAGTTCTTGGTGACCATCACGTCGAAGTTGAACGCCTCATAAGCGTCGGCCTCACCGTCGCCGTTCGTATCACGCAGCTTCCAGAGGCCGTCGCGACAGGTGACATAGACTTCTCCGTTCACGACCTTGAGGCCGAGCGGGTGATAAAGACCGGCGGCGAAGCGACGCCAGGTGACCTTGGCCAATTTGTCATCGATACCCGAGGCGACGAAGACGTCACCATGGAAGGTGCTGATGACGGCCCGACCATCAGGCAGGAAATCGAAGGCCGAAGTGAACATCGGCGCCTTCCAAGGATTGGTCACGGGTAGGCTGACGTCATCGACCACGTAAGGCTCGCCGGCCTTCTCCGAGAGTTTGCCGGTCGTCTCCACGACCTCCGGCCAGAGGACCTTCGGAGTCTTTAGCAGCTTGGATGGCAGGTCGGTGTCGAAGGCCGTCGGCAGGGGCACGCCGGACGGAAGATAAGCGATGCGGACGGGGGTGACCTCGGAAGCGCCGGTGATGCGGGCCACGGCGTGGCCGTCGAGCGTCTCGACCTTGGCGGCGCCGAGCGTGACGATGCGCGCGGCGTCGGCGGCCTTACCCAGCATCACGGTGATTCCTTTGACGGAAGGACCGACCTCCAGGGTGCGTACCACGAACTGGACTTCGTTGGCCGTGACAACCTCGGACGCCTCATCGACGGAGACGGCGCCGACCTGCCAGCGCACGACCACGGCGCGACCGGCATTCTGGAAACCTTTGAAACGCGCCTGATCCACCGGGAGCGGTCCGAATCCCTTGCGAGGCGTCAGGGCCGTCGCGGAGGCATCCGGCATGAAGCCGGCGAAATCCCCGGTGACGAAGATCGTCTCGCCGATGGCGGTCGGGTAATCCCCTCGAGACATCAGATTCATGTCCGTCGTGAACTTGCCCGCCCAGGCCCCGATGGGACGGCAGAGGTCCAAGTCGTAAGCGATGCCCTTCTTGCCGTCGTCTCCGAGGCGGACGGCCAGCCCCTTCAGGCCGGTGGAGTCGATCGAGGCGTCCTTCTGCTTGCCGACGCCGACGGTGCCGAGAATCCACTGTCCGGAGGCTTCCACGACGGGTGCGGGAACGGCGACCTTCTTGGCCGGCTTCTTGGCCTGGCCGAAAAGCAGACCAACCGAAAGGAAGAGAGCGACGAGGGGCGAGCGCATGGGGAGAGTCATAACCACTGGCATAGGGTCAGGGACAGGCAAAAGTAAGGGCCGGAGTCCTGCGACCCCGGCGCTTATGATCCTTGTCAACCGGCCAACTGGCCAGCTTGCCCCCTTTGTATCAGAGACTCCGCAGGTAAGCGGCGATATCGGCGACGCTCTGTTCGGTCAGACCCATCTGGGAAGCCGTGAACATGAGCGAACGATCCAGCTGCTTCTCCTCCTTGATGCGCTGACGCGGGATGGACTGCACCACGCCACCCATGGATTTCACCATGAGAGGGTCGCCCGAGGACAGGACCATGCCGGTGATGGCCATGCCGTCATCGAGCACCACGCGCGTTCCTTCGAAGCCGTGCGAGATGTTGTTGGAAGGCTGGGCGATGTTCAGGATCAGGGTCTCCAGGGACTGCTGCTTGGCGTAGGTCGTCAGGTCCGGACCGAAGTCGATCCCCTTCCCGTCAAACTTATGGCAGGCGTAGCAGACCGCGGCCGAGGCCTTGCCCTTGGCGACGTCGCCCTTGAGGGTGGCGATGGCTTCAACCGGAGCGAGCGCCTTGGCGCCCGGCATCTCCGGCGGCAGATCGCTGGCAACGAGCTTGGCGGCCGAAGCGTCGCCGCCACGGGCCTTCACGATCGCATCGACGTCGAAGGGCTTCCAGAGATTGCTCTTACGATTACCGACCCACCACTTGGCGAGATCGACCTGGGCGAAGGATTTGTTCAGTGAAAGCTCCACCATCGTGCCGGCGGCCTCGGCGCTGCGCGTGAAGGCCAGCGTGGTGAGGTCGCGCTTGACCTCGGACTCGGTGAGCTTGCCGGAGAGCAGGCGGGCGCGGACGTCGCGGACGGCGGAGGCCGGGTGCAGGCGCCAGGTCAGCCAGGCGTAGGCCGGGGTCCACTCAAGAGCGGGCTTAGCCATGGACTTGGCGATGGCCGCATGCACGAGCGCCTCGCGGTCGGTGGAGGCGAGGCCGATGGCCTCGAGGTAGGCGCGGTCCTGACCGTCGAACTGTTCGGCGATCGTCACGAGCAGCGCGATGGCGGCCGGGGTCTTGAAATCACGGAGCGCGATGGCGACTTCGCGACGGACGGCCGGAGACTTGTCCTTGGCCAGCGACTCACAGAGCGTGAAGACATCACGGCCGGCGGCACGCAGGGCACGGAAGGCCACGAGGCGACGGGTGTCGTCGGCGGAGCCGAGTTCCTTGCGGGCGAGCGCGGCGCCCTTGTCCCCGAGCTGCGCGAGCAGCCAGACGGCGCGCGAAGCGACGTAAGGATTGGCGTCGGCGAGCAGAGCCGCGACATCGTCGACGACCTTGTCACCCGCGGCCTTGAGTCGGTTGAAGCCGCCGGCACGGACGTTGGGCGAAGGACTGCGCAGCGCGGCGATCTGTCCGGCGACGGAACTGAGGTCGATCTTGGGGACGACGGACTTGAAGCCCTTCGGCGCGATACGATAGATGGTGCCGGAGGAGCCGTTATCTCGGGTGCCGTGTCCACCCACGCCCGGGTCGAACCAGTCGGCCACGTAGATGGCGCCATCCGGACCGACGCACACGTCAGACGGACGGAACTTGGTCTTCAGGATCCCGGTGGGCTTACCACCGAGGAAGTCCGAACCCGCCCATTCCTTCTCCTTGTTGGAGGTGAGGAAATCAAAGCGCTCCAGCTTCATGCCGGCGCCGTCGGGCTTGGGCAGGTAACCAAACACGACGTTCTTGCCGGCTTCACAGGCGAGGAGCAGGCCGTTCCACTTTTCGCCCATCGCGCCGTTCTCGTAAAAGGCCACGCCGGTCGGAGAGCCGCCGCCGTAGACATCGCCGGCCGGCATAGTGTCAGGGTCTTCCTGGCGCCATTCGGCGACCGGGGTGCTCTGTCCGGGGCGTTTGTCGGCGCCCCAGGAACGCTTGCCGTCCAGCGACGCGAAGCCGGCGTTGCCGCCTTCCATGATCAGGGAGACACGGCAGGCGGGCGGATCATCGTTATCGCTCTGATACATGTCGCCGAACGAGTTGATGGTTTGCTCGTAGCTGTTGCGATAGTTGTGTCCGACGATACGGAGGTCGGAGCCGTCGCTGTTCATGCGCACGGAGAAACCCCCGATCCAGACGTTGCCGTCGTCGCTGCGCTTTCCGGCGATGTTCTGCAGCATGTAAGGGCTGCCCATATAAAAATGGCGGCCGGCCTTGTCGATGAAGTCAGCGCCCATGTTGCCTTGGTTGAAGTTCCACTTGCCGTCCGGACCGAAGGTCGCGCTGTGGAGGCTGTGGTCATGCTGGCGTCCGTTGAAGCCGGTAAGCAGGACTTCTTTCTTGTCGACGGACAGGTCTATCACGCCGTCCCCGTTGACGTCGGTGTAGACGAGCAGATCCGGCGGCTGGGAGACGACGACCTTGCCGTCGATGTGGGCCACGCCCAGGGGGGATTCCAAGTTGGTATCCTGAGTGAAGACCGTGACCTTGTCGGCCTTGCCCGCGCCAAGGGTGTCTTCGAGGATCACGATGCGGTCGCCTTCCTTGCGGCGCCCCTTCTTGCCGCGGTAGTTGATACCCTCGGCGACATACATGCGACCACGTTCGTCGAAATCGATGTTCGTCGGATTGGAAATCTGCGGCGAGGTCGCCCAGACCGTGACTTCGAAGCCTTCGGGAACAGTGAAGAGTTCGGCTGGGACGAGCGTCGGGCCACCGTCATAATCGACCGGCTTGTATTTCGCCGGACGGGTGGTGAAGACGGCGAACTTCACGTCGGCACCGCTGGCCTTGCCGGCGCGGATGGCGCCACCGTCGTCAATGCCGACCTTGGCCCGGAAGGACTTGGCCGGACCTGGCAGAACGTAGGAGATGAAAGACGAGGCATGGGTGCCGATACCTCGGGCATATTCCTTGCCGGCGACCTTGAGCGGCTTGCCGTCATAGTTCTTGCCGACACGGGTCTGTCCGAGGGATTCGGCGCTGGTCCACTTAAGCTTAGTCAGATCGACCACGGTGCCGTCCATCAGGACGACCTCCGGCTCGATCCAATCAGCCCAGTCGCAGGCGTTGCCGTCGATTTCGGCGACCATGAGATACAGCTCCTTCGAGCCATTGAGCTCGGCGGAGAAATCAACCAGGCGCTGCTTATCCTTGGCGAGCATGTGGGGCGATTCTGCGACCGGCTTCGGGTCGGCGGCGACGACGGGAGCGGCCAAGGCAAGGAAGGCCAGCATCGAGAGGCTGGCCTGACGGGATAAGTGGGACATAAGTAAACTAGGGGTGCCCCATAGACACCCTGTTTCTAGTCAGGTTCAACCCCAACTTGGGCCAAAAGAGGGTAACTGGCCTAAATCCCCAGCGACGGCTTTACATCCCGATGACAGCCAACACGTTTGAGGAACTAAGGGCACCCCGCCCTGTCCTACCCTTTTCCGATGTCTTTCCGGCACCACCTTGCCCCTCTTTTGCTCGCCGTCTCGGCGTCAGCTGCCGAACCCGCGACGGCCGCCCAGCTGGAGTTTTTTGAAAAGGAAGTCCGACCGATCCTGGCCGACCATTGCTACAAGTGCCACGGCGAGAAGAAGCAGAAGTCAGGACTGCGACTGGACTCTCGTGAGTTAGTGCTCAAGGGCGGCGAACTCGGGCCGATCGTCGTCCCGGGCAAACCCGAAACCAGCCGCCTGATTCTCTCCGTCAACCACGTCAAAGCTCCGGATGTCTACGCCATGCCGGGTGAAGATGAGAAACTTCCGCCCAAGGCGATCGCCGCGCTCACGGAGTGGGTGCGACAAGGCCTGCCCTGGCCGGAAGAAGCCAAGCCCAACGCCCTCGACCCTCGCAAGCACTGGGCCTTCCAACCCGTGAAGGCGCCGGCCGTTCCCGTCATCGCTTCGACCGACGCCCCTAAGGTTAACCAACCGCTCGACCGCTTCGTGCTCGCACAACTGAAGTCAGCCGGGCTCGATTTCAATCCGCAGGCCGGCCGCGAAGTCATCATCCGCCGTCTGACGCTAGCCCTTGCCGGCTATCAACCCACCGCCGCTGAAATCGCCGCCTTCGTCGGCGACAAAGATCCGCAGGCGACCGAGAAACTCGTCGACCGCCTCCTGGCCTCGCCGGCCTTCGGCGAACGCTGGGGCCGCCATTGGCTCGACGTCGCCCGCTACGCCGACACGAAGGGCTATGTCTTCCAGGAAGAACGACGCTACCCTTACGCCTATACCTATCGCGACTGGGTCGTGAAGGCCTTCAACGACGACCTTCCCTACGACCAGTTCCTTCGCCTGCAGATCGCCGCCGACCAGATCGTCAAGGACCCCGAGAACAATCGCGACCTCGCCGCGCTGGGCTTCCTGACGCTCGGCCGTCGCTTCCTCAACAGCACGCCGGACATCATCGACGACCGTATCGACGTCGTCATGCGCGGAACGCAAGGCTTGACGATGGCCTGCGCCCGCTGCCACGACCATAAGTTCGACCCGCTGCCGACGACGGAGTATTACTCGCTCTATGCGATCTTCAATTCCAGCGAAGAACCCAAGGACCTCCCGCCGCTGAAGCCGTTTACGCGCACGAAGGAGACGGAGGAATTCGAGACCGAACTGGGCGTCCGCGAAAAGAAGCTCAATGACTTCATCCAGAGCCGCTACGATCTTTCCTATTCGCCGGAGAAGACCACGGCCTACCTCAACCTGTCCATGGAGTCCCTCAAGGACGCCAAACTCGATGCCAATCAGAAGGCCAAGGCCGCGAACCTCTATGCGGCCGTGCTCGGCGGCTGGAAGAACGCACTGAAGCCCAAGCTGACGCCGACCGATCCCGTGTGGGGCGCCTGGGTGAGCCTGCAGGGCGTCGCCGATGCCGAGTTCCCGAAGCGTTTCGCCGCGCTGCTGTCCCAATCCACCTCTTTCGCCGACCCGCTGCTCCGTGCCCGGCTGCAAGCCAAGGCGCCGACCAAATTGGGCGAACTGACCGCGACCTACGCCGCCCTGCTCTCCGAGGCCCGCAAGCCCGAGCATACCGCCCAAGCCGAATGGAAGTCTTGGCGCGAGCTCATCCTGCATCCCAGCGGCCCGACGGTCATGACGCCCGCTTCGCTGATCGGCACCTACAACGTCGCTGACCGCAACACCCGCAACAAGCTGCAGATCGACGTCTCGGGCTTCAAAGCCACGAGCCTGAAGAGCCCGCCGCACGCGATGGCGATCCAAGACAAGGCAAAGGCCGTGCAGGGCGTCGTCTTCCTCCGCGGCAGCGCTTCGCGCCCGGGTAAGAAGGTCCCTCGTCAGTATCTCTCCATCCTCTCCGACGGTCCGCCCAAGGAGTTCACCCAGGGCAGCGGCCGACTCGACCTTGCCAACGCCATCGCGAGCCCGACCAATCCGTTGACCGCCCGCGTGATGGTCAATCGTGTCTGGATGCATCTCCTCGGTCAGCCGCTCGTCGAGACACCGAGCGACTTCGGCGTCCGCACCACTTCCGGCACGAACCCCGCCCTGCTCGACCATCTGGCGAGCTCGTTCGTGAAAGAAGGCTGGTCGATGAAGAAGCTCATCCGCTCGATCGTCCTCTCGCACACGTTCCTGCAGTCCGCCGACCTCCGCGCCGACGCCGTCGCCAAGGACCCCGAAAACACATTGCTCTGGCGCGCCCATCGCCGTCGCCTCGACTTCGAGGCCCTGCGCGACAGCATGCTGCGCGTGGCCGGACGCCTCGACGAAGCCAAGCTCGGCGGACAGCCCTTCGACCTGGTCGGCGCCTTCGGCACGCCCCGCCGCACGATCTACGGCCATATCGACCGCCAGAACCTGCCGGCCTTCTTCCGGACGTTCGATTTCGCCAACCCGGATTATCATGTCCCCAAGCGGAACCAGACCACGACGCCGCAGCAGTCGCTCTGGATGCTCAATCATCCCTTCGGGCGCTCGCTGGCCGATGAACTGGCCGCGAAATCCGCGTCCCAGCCGGATGACGCCGCCAAGGTCCGCGCGCTCTATGTCGCCATCCTCGCCCGCGCGCCTCGGGCCGATGAGACCGCGCTCGCCCTGACCTACCTCCGGGAAGCGGCGGAAGCCCCGGCGCCGGCGGCCTGGGCCAACGGCTTCGGAGGCTACGACCCGAAGACAAAGACGACGGCCTTCACGCCGATGACGACCCACGTCAAAGATCGCATCTCCCCCACCGCTCAGATTCCGGACAAGAAATACGCCTATGTCTTCCTGACCGCCAAGGGCGGCCACACGGGCAGCTTGCCGGAGACCGCCGCCATCCGCCGCTGGACGGCCGGCAGCCCGGGTAAGTATCGCCTCGAAGGCGCCCTCGCCGTGCAGAGCAAGGCCAGCGACGGCGTCCGCGCCCGCATCGTCTCTTCGCGCCGCGGCCTCCTCGCCGAAATCATCGTCAAGGGAGGAAGCTCGGCCCCGGTCGAGCTCGCTTCGGTGGAACTCACCGCCGGCGAAAGCATCGACTTCATCGCTGATCAATACCTTGGCTCCAACAGCGACGGCTTCACCTGGTCGCCGGTCATCAAGGACGCCCAGACCGGCGAAGTGATCAGCTCCTCCGCCGGTGAGTTCGGCCGCAAGCCGGACCGCCAGTCAGCCCTTTCGACCTTCGCCCAGGTCCTCCTCCAAAGCAACGAATTCGCCTTCGCCGACTGATGCACCATATCGATCCACTCTCCCTCGGCTCCCGTCGCGAGTTCCTCCGCCGCGTCGGCATGGGCCTCGGCGGCGTCGCCATGGCCTCCCTGCTCCAGCAGGAACTCCGCGGCGCCGACATCCGCATCGACCCGTTGCATCCGCTCGCCGCTCGCAAAGCCCCGCTACCCTGCAAGGCCAAGCGCGTCATCCACATCTTCGCCAACGGCGGCGCATCGCAGGTCGACACCTTCGACCGTAAGGTCGCCCTCGATAAATACCACGGCAAGACCCTGCCGGGCGACTACATCGCCACCGAGCGTCGCACCGGCGCCGCCTTCCGCTCTCCGTTCTCCTGGAAGCGCTACGGCAAAAGCGGACTCGAGGTCAGCGAACTCTTCGCCAAGACAGCCGAACACGCGGACGACCTCTGCGTGATCCGCTCGATGAAGGCCGACGTACCCAACCACGAGCCTTCCCTGCTGCTGATGAACTGCGGCGAAGCCCGCCAGGTCCGTCCGTCGATGGGCTCATGGGTCACCTACGGACTCGGCACCGAGAACGAGAACCTGCCCGGCTTCATGACCCTCTGCCCGGGCGGCTTCCCGATTCAAGAAACCCAGAACTGGCAGTGCGGCTTCTTGCCCGGCGTCTACCAAGGAAACTACGTCGACACGTCGAAGCGCTCCGTCGAGGAGCTCATCGAGAATATCCGTAACTTCGGCCTGTCGCGTCCTGCCCAGCGCAAGCAGCTCGACCTGCTCGCCAAGCTCAACGCCGCCCACCAGACCGCCCGCCCGCAGGACGCCGCCCTCGAGGCGCGCGCCCAGTCCTTCGAGATGGCCTACCGCATGCAGCTCGAAGCGACCGATGCTTTCGACGTGGGTCGCGAATCCGAGAAAACCCGTGAGATGTATGGCGATACGACCCTCGGCCGCCAATTCCTCATCGCCCGCCGTCTCGCCGAACGCGGTGTCCGGTTCATCCAGCTCTGGCACGGCGCCGGTCAGCCCTGGGATAGCCACGACGACCTCGAAGTCCAGCACCGCCGCCTCGCGATGGAAGCCGACCAACCGATCGCGGCGCTTCTCGCCGACCTCAAGCGCCTCGGCATGCTCGACGAGACCTTGGTCATCTGGGGCGGCGAATTCGGCCGCACCCCCACCGTCGAACTACCGACCCCGGGCTCCAACGCCGGCAAGATCAACGGCCGCGACCATAACAGCCACGGTTTCACGATGTGGATGGCCGGCGGTGGCGTGAAGCCCGGCCACGTCCACGGCGAGAGCGACGAGTTCGGCTTCAAGGCCGTCAAGGACGTCGTCCATGTGCACGACCTGCACGCGACCATCCTGCGTCTCCTCGGCTTCAACCACGAAGAGTTCACCTTCCGCAGTTCGGGCCGCGACTTCCGTCTCACCGATGTCCACGGCAAGATCGTCCAGTCGCTGATCGCCTGATGCGCTTCGCTCTCCTGCTGCTCTGTCTCGCCTACACCCCGGCCGGGGCGGTCGAGACCAAGGTCCTGAAGGACATCGCCTACAAGGATGACGTCGTTTCGCTCACGCCCTACGAGCAGGAGCGCTGCAAGCTCGACCTCACCGTGCCCGTGGGCGCCAAGGGTTTCGCGACCTACGTCTGGTTCTACGGCGGCGGACTGAAGAACGGCTCCAAGGACCTGCGGACCGAATTCTGCGCCGAGATCCGCGAAAGCCTCGCCCAGGCCGGCGTCGCGGTCGTGACGCCGGACTACCGCCTCAGTCCGAAGGCGAAATATCCGGCTTACGTCGACGATGCCGCCGCGGCCTTCGCCTGGACGGTCAAGCATATCGCCGAGCACGGCGGCGACCCGCGGAAGGTCTTCATCGGTGGCCATTCGGCCGGCGGCTACCTCGCCCTGCTCGTGGCGATGGACCCCGAACGGCTTAAGCCGCACGGACTCACGCTCGGCTCGGTGGCCGGCGTCGCCCAGGTCAGCGGCCAGGTCTTCAATCATTACACCGTTCGCGAAGAACGCG
>JBILHF010000069.1:0-7349 GCA_044350605.1 Opitutales bacterium | reverse complement strand
ATCGCCGCCGTCCAGGCGAAGAAGATGGGTAAGTCCGTCATCATCGTCGGACCTGACATCCACCTCGGCGGCCTGAGCAGCGGCGGTCTCGGCTACACGGACACCGGCAACAAGGCCGTGATCGGCGGTCTCGCCCGCAACTTCTACCACCGTGTCTGGGTCGAGTATCAGAAGGACTCGACCTGGGCTTGGCAGCGCCCCGAAGCCTTCGGCAACAAAGGCCAAGGCACCGTGGCCATGGACAAAGACGAACGCACGATGTGGATCTTCGAACCGAACGTAGCCGAGAAGGTCTTCGAAGACTACGTGAAGGAATTCGGCCTGACCGTCCTCCGCGACGAGTGGCTTGACCGCGCCAAGGGCGTCCGCGTCGTCGACGGTCGTATCGCCGAGATCACTATGCTGTCCGGCAAGAAGTTCGCCGGAAAAATGTTCATCGACGCGACCTACGAGGGTGACCTACTGGCGGCCGCAGGCATCAGCTACCATGTCGGCCGCGAGGCGAATTCCGTCTACGGCGAGGAATGGAACGGCAACCAGGTCGGCATCCTCCACCATGGCCACCACTTCGGCGCGGTGAAGAAGCCGATCAGCGCCTACAAGATCCCGGGCGACCCGTCCTCGGGCCTGCTGCCCCGCATCTCTCCCGAACCACCCGGCGTGCGCGGAGAGGGTGACAAGCGCGTGCAGGCCTATTGCTACCGCTGGTGCGCGACCGACCATCCTGACAACCGCATCCCCTTCCCGAAGCCGGCGAACTACGACGCCTCGCAGTATGAGCTGGTCGTCCGCGTCCTCGACGCCGGCTGGCGCCAGACCTTCCATAAGTTCGACCTGCTGCCCAACCGGAAGACCGACACGAACAACCATGGTCCGTTCAGCTTCGACAATATCGGGATGAATTACGACTACCCGGAGGCTTCGTATGAGCGCCGCAAGGAGATCCTGGCCGAACATCGCACCTACCAGCAAGGCCTGCTCTGGTTCCTCGCCAACGACCCCCGCGTGCCGGCAGATGTCCGCGAAGAGGCCAAACGCTGGGGCCTCCCGAAGGACGAGTTCAAGGACAACGGCCATTGGCCGCACCAGATTTACGTCCGCGAGGCGCGTCGCATGGTCGGCGCTTTCGTGATGACCGAGAACGAGCTCACGAAGAAGAAGCCTACCCCGGATTCCGTCGGCATGGGCTCCTACACGATCGATTCCCACAACGTGCGCCGCTACGTGACCCCCGAAGGCAACGTGCAGAACGAAGGCGACATCGGCGTGCCGATCTCGCCCTACTCGATCGCTTACGGCGCCTTGGTGCCGAAGCGCGGCGAGATCGCCAACCTCTTCGCCCCCGTGGCCTGCAGCGCGACGCACATCGCCTACGGTTCGATCCGCATGGAGCCCGTCTTCATGATCCTCGGCCAATCCGCCGCCACGGCCGCCGTGCTGGCGATCGACGGCAACCTCGCCGTCCAAGACGTGCCTTACGCCGCCCTGCGCTCACGCCTCATGGCCGACGGCCAGGTCCTCGAACACGCCTCTTCCAAGGAAACCCCGAAAGGCCATGGCGCCGGTAAATCGCCGGAATCGCTGCCCGGCGTGACGGTGGACGACGATTCCGCCGAACTTAAGGGCGACTGGAAACAGAGTTCCGCCAACGGCGGTTTCGTCGGCTCGGGGTATCATCATGACGACAAAGGCAAGGCAGGCCAGGCGAGCGCGACCTTCATCGGCAAGCTCCCTGCCGCCGGTAAGTATGAGATACGCTTGTCGGTCGTCCCCAATGCCAACCGCAGCCGCAACGCCCTCGTCCGCATCCACCATGCCGATGGCGTGGCCGATGTCCGCGCCGACCTCTCCGGAGCCGGGGCCCAGGCGGGCTTGCTGTCGCTGGGTAAGTTCCGCTTCCCGGCCGGCCCGGCCAAGGTCATCGTCAGCAACGAGGGGGCCACCGGTTACGTGCTGATCGACGCGGTCAATTGGCTGGGCCGTTGAACCTAGGGGGTTCTCCTACTAATCGATTGAAACCCATCGGGATAGGGGGTGTCATAACGACATCCCCTATGCGCCTTCCGACGCTCGTCTGTTTTTTCGTCGCCGCCGGCCTTCTGGCCTCCGACGGCACCCCTGAGCCTGTCCGCTTCAACCGCGACATCCGACCGATCATGTCGGACACCTGCTTTCATTGCCACGGCTTCGATCCGAAGTCGCGCAAAGGCGGCCTGCGCTTGGATATCCGTGAAGAAGCGCTGAAGGCCGGCAAGAGCGGGGAGATCGCCATCGTCCCCGGCAAGCCCGAGCAGAGCGAGATCATCAAACGCATCTTCTCGAACGACCCCGAAGATGTCATGCCGGAGAAAGAAGCGCACAAAACGCTGACGCCGGCCCAGAAGGAACTCTTCCGGCGATGGGTCGCCCAAGGCGCGGTCTACGAACCCCATTGGGCCTACAAGCCCCTCGAAGCCCCGGTCGTGCCGTCGATGCCTGTCGGTGGTAAGAACGCGATCGACGCGTTCGTCGCCGCCAAGCTCGCCGAGAAAAAGACGACGCTGTCGCCCGAAGCGACCAAGGAGCGACTACTCCGCCGCATCTCCCTCGACCTTACCGGCCTTCCGCCCACGCCCGCTGAGACCGCGGCCTTCGTGTCAGATAATTCAGCTGACGCTTTCGAGAAGCAGGTCGACCGCCTGCTCGCCTCACCTCACTTCGGCGAGCGCATGGCGATCTGGTGGCTGGATATCGCGCGCTTCGCCGACACGGTCGGCTACCATGGCGACCAGAACCAGCGGATCTTCCCTTACCGCGACTACGTCATCAACGCGTTCAACACCAACAAGCCGTTCGACGTCTTCACCCGCGAGCAGCTCGCGGGCGACCTCCTGCCTAACCCGACCGAAGAACAGCTGACGGCGAGCGGCTACAATCGCCTGAACATGATGACCCGCGAGGGCGGCGCCCAACCCAAGGAGTATCTCGCCAAATATGGTGCGGAGCGCGTGCGGTCGGTCTCCAACGCTTGGCTTGGCAGCACGTTCGGCTGCGCGGAGTGCCACGACCATAAGTTCGATCCGATCAAGTCAGCCGACTTCTACTCCCTGCAGGCCTTCTTCGCTGACGTGAAGCAGTGGGGTGTCTACGCGAACTACAACTACACCCCGGAGCCGGAACTCAAAGGCGTCGGCAATGACCACCCGTTCTACCCCGAGGCCCGCGTGAAGAACGCCTATCTCGCCAAGCAAGACTCCCGCCTCAAAGCCGAACTCGAGGCGCACTACGCCGAGCTCGCCAAGGCCCTCGCCGGCGACCCGAAGGCCCTCACCGCCTACCAAGCCTGGCAGCAAAGCATGACGGCCACGCTAGCTCGCCATCCCTCGGGCCTGATCAGCCCCGCCGGCACTTCTCTCCTCAAGCCCGCGACGCCTGCCGACGCCGGTAAAGCCGCCAAGGCCGCCGCCAAGAACACCGACGCCGCTAAGGCGAAGATGAAGGCCAAGGCGCCAGCTGCGCCGGAACCGATGCCGTTCTTCGCGGATAGCCTGGTGAAGATCCCGAAAGCCCTGGGCAAGGGTGACGACTTCGCCCTCCGTTTTGATGCTCCCGGAACGCCCGTCGCCTCGGTACGCATCGACCTCCCGAAGGGATCTCTGCCCGCGGATGCCACGGCTACGCTCGGCGTTCGCTTCGCTGTCGCCGACGCCAAAGGCAAGGAACGAGGGGTGGGCATGACCCTAGCCGACGCCTCGCACCGCGAGCCGCGTTACAACAGCGGCAACGAGCTGACCGACATCAACGGCGGCTGGGCGCTGAAGATGCCTTCCGCCGACGTCCATGCGGTCTGGGTGCTCGATACCCCGGTCACCCTGAAGTCAGATGAGAAGTTCGTCGTTCACTTCGACGGCGCGCCGGTGCTGACGTTGAAGGTCTCGCTCTCTCCGTTCAGCCATCACGACCCGCTCCAGATCACGACTCCGGCCAATCTCTCTGCGGCAACTTCCGCCCAGCCGGCACCGGCCGTCATGCCGAGCTATCTGGCCTACTCGGCGCCCTCCCGCGAATCATTGGTCAAGGCACGCGCCCTGAACGCAGAACTGCGCCGCCAGAACCAAGGCTACGCCTGGACGATGGTCACGCAGGCCACCAAGCCGCTGGAAGTGCGCGTCCTTCCCCGCGGCAACTTCCTCGACCAATCCGGCCCCGTCGTGCTGCCCTCGACGCCTTCCTTCCTGCCTGGCCTGCGCACGAGCACCGACCAGAAGCGCCTCACCCGCCTGGACCTGGCCGACTGGATCACGTCTAAGGACAATCCGATCACGGCCCGCACGTTCATGAATCGCCTCTGGCAGGCGTTCTACGGCACCGGACTGACCGCCGTGCTCGATGACCTCGGTTCGCAAGGCGAACTCCCTTCGCATCCTGAACTGCTCGAATGGCTCGCCCTCGAGTTTCGCGACAAGGGCTGGGACGTGAAGCGCATGGTCCGTCTGATGGTGACGAGCCAGACCTACCGCCAGAGCAGCAGCCTTCGCCCTGACCTCAAGGAGATCGATCCGGCCAACCGCCTGCTGGCCTCCCAGAATCCCCGCCGTCTCGACGCCGAGTTCATCCGGGACAACGCGCTCGCCGTCGCGGGCCTTCTACACGCGTCGGACATCGGCGGTCCCAGCGCCAAGCCCTACCAACCGGCCGGCTATTACGAGCCGATCCAGTTCCCGAACCGCACCTACGTCGCCAGCGCCGGCCCGGACCAGTGGCGCCGCGGCCTCTACATGCACTGGCAGCGCATGTTCCTGCACCCGATGCTCGTCAACTTCGACGCTCCCGCCCGCGATGAATGCACCGCGCTCCGCAGCTATAGCAATACGCCGCAGCAGGCGCTGACGCTGCTCAATGACCCCGTCTTCGTCGAAGCCGCCCGCGCGTTCGCCGCTCGCCTGCTGGCCCGTCCCGCCGACGAGCGCCTGACCCTCGCCTTCCGACTCGCGGTCGGCCGCGAGATCAAAGCCAGCGAACGTCCGTCGCTCGAGAAACTCGTCGCCGACCAGAAGGTCTACTACGCCTCCCACCCGGAAGACGCGACGAAGCTCCTGAAGATCGGCCAAAGCCCGGCGCCGGCCGGCGTCGACCAGATCGAACTCGCTGCCTGGACGCAGGCCTGCCGCGTCCTCCTTAACTCTCACGAAGCGATCACCCGCTACTAAGATCATGCGCCCTTACGACCCCATCGCCCACGCCCTGTCGATCAACCGACGGAGCTTCCTCACAAAGAGCGCCTACGGCCTCGGCAGCGCGGCCTTCGCCATGCTCGCCGCGAAGTCCGGTTTCGCGGACCTGCAAGCCGCGCCTTTTTCCAAGGGCGTGCTCAAGACCCCGCACCTCCCGGTCAAAGCCAAGCGCGTCATCTTCCTCTGCATGGCCGGCGGCCCGCCTCACCTCGAGCTCTTCGACAACAAGCCGGTCCTGAAGAAACTGGATGGCCAAGCCTTCCCGGAATCGTTCACCAAGGGCCAGCAGATCGCCCAGCTCCAAGGCGCCGTGCTCAAGGCCCGCGGGGGTTCGTTCGAATTCAAGAAGTGGGGCAAGTCCGGCACGGAGATCACCGACATCTTCCCGCACATCGGCTCGGTCGCCGACGACCTCTGCGTCGTCCGCTCCCTGAAGACCGAGCAGATCAACCACGACACGGCCCATGCCTTCTTCAACACGGGCTCGATCATCAAGGGCCGACCGAGCATGGGCTCCTGGCTTCTCTACGGACTGGGCTCTGAGACCGAGAACCTGCCGGGTTACATCGTGCTGACCTCCGCTGGTCGCACCGGCCAGCAGCCGATCTCTTCCCGCCAGTGGTCCAGCGGCGTCCTGCCCAGTAAATACCAAGGCATCCAGTTCCAATCCAAGGGCGAGGCCGTCCACTATATCGGCAACCCCGAGGGCGTCTGCCAGAGCACCCAGCGCCAGGTCATCGATGAGATCCGTCGCCTCAACGGCCAGCTGGCCCAGGAGACCGTGGATCCGGAGATCGCCACCCGCGTGGCCCAATACGAGATGGCCTTCAAGATGCAGTCGAGCGTGCCCGAGCTCCTCGACTTCAAGAGCGAGTCGGCGAAGACGATCGAAGCCTACGGCATCAAGGAGATCGGCGACGGTTCATTTGCTTCCAATTGCCTCATGGCCCGCCGCCTCGCCGAACGCGGCGTGCGCATGATCCAGCTCTACCACCGCGCCTGGGACCTTCACGGCGGCCTCGATAACGGCATGAAGATGGGCGCGGAAGACGTCGACAAGGCGACCGGCGCCCTCATCCGCGACCTCAAGGAGCGCGGCATGCTCGACGACACGCTCATCCTCTGGGGCGGCGAATTCGGTCGCACCCCGATGGGCCAAGGCTCCGGCCGTGACCACCATATCGCCGGCTACTCGGTCTTCCTCGCCGGGGGCGGCGTGAAGGCCGGCACGACCTATGGCGCGACCGATGAACTCGGCTACAACGCCGTCGAGAACATCGTCGATGTCCACGACCTCCACGCCACGATGCTCGCGTTGATGGGCATCGATCATCACCGCCTGAACGTGAAGTTCCAGGGCCTCGACGTGCGCCTGACCGGCGTCGCCGGCAAGGTGGTGAAAGGCATCATGGCCTGAGCGGTAAACGACACTTTAACGCCGTTTAATTTCGGCGTTTAGACTTCAACGCTCGGACGAGAACCGTAAGGTATTTCCATGCCCCTCCCCCGCCTCGCCCTCGCGGCCGCCCTGTTGGCGTCCGCCTTCGTCAACACCTTCGCCGCCGACGCGATCACGCCGTCCGCGAAGACCGAACTCTTCAACGGCAAGGACACCGCCGGCTGGATCGTCTTCCCCGAAGCCGGCAAGGACTCCTGGTCCATCAAGGATGGCATCCTCGCTTGCACGGGTAAGCCCAGCGGCTTCCTCCGCACCACGCAGAGCTACAAGCAGTATCGCTTCACGGTCGAGTGGCGCTTCACCAAGCCGGGCAATACCGGCGTGGTCGTGCACATGACGCCCCCCGACGCCGTCTGGCCGAAGAGCATCGAGTGCCAGGGGATGCACAAGAACCAGGGCGACTTCTATTTCTGGAACGGCGCCACGCTCTCCGGCGGCACGGAACTCAAGGACAAGAAGTCCGGCAAGATCCGCGGCTACCGACTCGGCAAGCAGGCCGACGCTGAGAAGCCAGCCGGCGAATGGAACACCTTCACCACGGTCTGCGACGGCAACACGGTCACGATCCTCGTCAACGGCAAGGAAGTGAACAAGGCCACCGGCACCAACCTCAGCGAAGGCTTCATCGGCCTGCAGGTCGAAGGCGGCGCCTTCGAAGTCAAGCGCTGCACCCTCGA
>JBILHF010000139.1:0-3488 GCA_044350605.1 Opitutales bacterium | reverse complement strand
TGGTCCGTGAAGGACGGCGAGATTTTCAATCCGGGTACCGGTCCTTATGCCACGACCGACAAGGACTACGGCGACTTCGAGCTGGTCCTCGAATACAACATGGCCCCGAAGGGCGACTCCGGCGTCTACCTCCGTGGCGTGCCGCAGGTCCAGATCTGGGACCCCACCGACGAGAAATCCTTCAAACACGGCTGCCAGCTCGGTTCCGGCGCGCTCTGGAACAACTCCCCCGGCAAGCCGGGCAAGGACCCCCTCGTGCTGGCTGACAAGCCGGCCGGTGAATGGAACACCCTACGCATCGTGATGGTCGGCGCCCGCGTGAGCATCTGGCTCAACGGCAAGCAGACCGTCGACCACTCCATCCTCGAGAACTACTACGACCGCAAGGCCTCCATCCCTGCCAAAGGCCCGATCAGCCTCCAGACCCACGGCGCCCCGATCCGCTGGCGTAATGTCGCGATTCGCGAGATCGCCGGTGACGAGGCCAACCGCATCCTGGCTTCGCACGGCAAGTCCGGCTTCAAGTCCATCTTCAACGGCAAGGACTTCACGGGCTGGGCCGGTCCGGTCGAGAACTACGAGATCGTCGACGGCGCCATCGCCTGCAAGAAGGGCAAGGGCGGCACCCCGTATTACAACCAAGACCTGACCGACTTCGCCAATCGTCTCGAATTCAAGCTGCCGTCCGGCGGCAACAACGGCCTGGCCCTCCGCTATCCCGGTACCGGCAACACGGCCTACGTCGGCATGTGCGAGCTCCAAGTCCTCGACGACAACTACGATAAGGTGAAGGGCAAGATCGACCCCCGCCAGGTCCACGGATCGGCTTACGGCATGGTCGGCGCCCAGCGCGGCTTCCAACGCCCGATCGGCGAATGGAACTTCCAGGAAGTCACGGTCGTCGGCTCCACCATCAAGGTCGAACTCAACGGCTTCGTCATCCTCGATGCCGACCTCTCCAAGGTCGACATGGCCACCGTGATGGCCAAGAGCCCGCACCCGGGCAAGGACCGTAAGAACGGCTACTTCGGCTTCGCGGGCCACAACGACCCGGCGCAGTTCCGGAACATCGAGATCAAGGACCTGGCGGCCAAGTAAGCCTCGCCGCAGCCCTCTCCAAAACCCCTCATTTGAGGGGTTTTTTTATTAAGTGCTAATTGCTATGAACCCGCGCTCGTCTTTAATGTCTTTATTCGCAAGCCCCATGCGCCTTCCCCGCTATTGTCTCGCCGCCGCCGGCGCCCTGTTCCTGACCTCGGCGTTCGCCGCGGAACGTGTCCAGTTCAACCGGGACATCCGGCCGATCTTCTCCGACACCTGCTACGCCTGCCACGGCCCTGACGAGAACAAGATCAAGGGTAAGCTCCGTCTTGATTCGCTCGATGCGGCGCGCAAGGGCGGCAAGTCCGGCGAACCGGCCATCTTACCGGGACACCCGGAAAAAAGCGAAGTCATGAAGCGCCTGCGCACCGACGATGCCGACGACCACATGCCGCCGGCGGAGTTTCATAAGGTGCTCACCAAAGCCCAGATCGCCCTCGTCGAACAGTGGATCAAGGAAGGCGCCGAGTATCAGGGTCACTGGGCTTTCCAGATTCCGGTCAAACCGGCCGTCCCGACGATTCCCGCCGGCGGCAATGCGATCGATGCCTTCCTCGCCCAAGGCCTCACCGCCAAGGGACTCAAGCCCAACAGCGACGCCCCCAAGGCCACGCTCCTTCGCCGCGCCGCCCTCGACCTCACCGGCCTGCCGCCTTCCGACGCCGACCTGCAGGCTTTCCTCACCGACAACTCGTCTGAAGCCTGGTCCAAGGCCCTCGACCGTCTCCTCGCCTCCCCGCACTATGGTGAGAACATGGCGATGCAGTGGCTCGACTTCGCCCGCTATGCCGACTCGAACGGCTTCCAGAGCGACACGCAGCGCACGATGTGGCCTTACCGTGACTGGGTGATCAAGGCCTTCAACCGTAACCAACCCTTCGACGCCTTCACGGTCGAACAGCTCGCCGGCGACCTTCTCCCGAACGCCACCCGCGATCAGATCGTCGCCACGGCCTTCCACCGTAACCACCGCCTCAACGGCGAAGGAGGCCGCATCGTCGAGGAATGGTTCGCCGAGAATGTCATCGACCGCATCGAGACCACGGGTTCCACCTGGATGGGCCTGACGATGAACTGCTGCCGTTGCCACGATCATAAATACGACCCGATCTCCCAGAAGGAGTTCTACCAGTTTTTCGCCTACTTCAATTCCAACGACGAATCTGGCGTGCTCGGCGAATTCGGCGGATCCGGCGGCACCCGCCGTGGCGGCAACACCGCCCCGCTGCTTTCCCTTCCTACCGAGGAACAGCAGAAACAGATCGACGCCACGAGCGCCGCTCTCGCCTCCGCCGAAGCCGCCCTCAAGGCCATCCCGACCTCCCAGCCGGAGCTCTTGGCCAAGTGGTTGGACCGTCAGCGCACCGCCTTCTCCAAGGAAGGCGTAGCCTGGCAGCCCTTGTCCGATGAGAAGGTGTCCGCCAAGGAGAATGCCGAGTTCAAACGCCTCGACGACGGCTCCTGGCTCGTCTCCGGTGGCACGGCTGCCAAGGAGACCTACGTGGTCGAAGCCCCGCTCACGGCCGGACTGCTGACCGCCGTGCGCCTTGAAGCGCTGCCCGACGACTCCCATCCGGGTAAGAGCCTCGGCCGCGCCTTCAATGGTAACTTCGTGCTCAGCGGTTTAGAGGTCCGCCTGCGTACGGCTGACGGCAAGACGACGGCCCTCCCCTTGATCAAAGCGGAGACTGACTACGACCAGCCCGGCTGGAGTATCGCCAAACTCGCTCCGGCGCCGATGGTGAAGGGGAAGGCGAAGAAAGCGGACAGCAACAACCCGGGCTGGGCGATCGGCGGCAATCTGCCCGAGAACCGTGTCCCCCGTAAGGCGATCTTCTCGTTCGCGCCGACCACCGTACCGGCTGGCGCCAAGCTCATCGTGGTGATGCGCCACGATTCCTTCGCCAATCACAGCATCGGCCGCTTCCGACTGAATGTCTCGGGCCAAGATCCGAAACTGCTCTCGCTCAAGTCCGACCCTACCGCCGAGGCCGCCCGCCGCCTGATGGGAAAGCCCGCGGAGAAACTGACAGCCGCTGACAAGAAAGCGCTCGAGAAACTCTTCACCGATAGCCCCGAACATCCGCGTTATGCCGCGACCGCCAAGGTCGCCGCCGCCAAGCTGGCCTTCGAGACGGCCAATAACGCGCCGGTCACGGTGATGGTGATGAATGAACTCCCTAAGCCCCGCGACGCGTTCGTGCTCCTGCGCGGCGAATACGATAAGATCGGCCCCAAGGTCGAACGCGCCCTCTTCCGTGCCCTGCCGCCGATGCCCGCCGGCGAACCGAACAACCGTCTCGGCTTCGCCCGCTGGCTCACCAGCGGCACGCACCCGCTCACGGGACGTATCTGGGTCAACCGAGCCTGGGAACGTTTCTTCGGCA
>JBILHF010000091.1:0-5469 GCA_044350605.1 Opitutales bacterium | reverse complement strand
TGCCGCGAAGCTCTCCTCGCCAAATACTCCCAACTCTGACCCCTCTCACCGATGTCCAAGAAACCCGATCCTAAGAAGTCCGCCAAGAAAGCCGCCCCGGCGCCGAAGGCCAAGGCCAAGCCGGCCGCGAAGCCCGCCCCCAAGGTCGTCGCCAAGCCGGCGGCCAAGGCTCCGGCCCCGAAGGGCAAGGCCGCCGCTCCGGTGAAGGCCGCCAAGGCGGCTCCGGCTCCGGCCGCGAAGCCCGCCAAGAAGGGCGCCGCTCCCGTCGCTCCGGCCAAGAACTCCAAGGCGGCTCCGGCGGCGAAGGGCAAGCCCACGAAGGCCCCGAAGGTCGATCACGCCGTCCAGAAGGGCCTCCTGAACAAGCATCGCGATGACCATCACCAGGCCGACGCGCTCGACGTGAAGGTCCGCCCGAAGCTCCAATATTACACGCTGGTCGAACTGAAGGCCTATCTCGACAAGCGCAACAAGTTGAAGTCCAAGCTCAACGTCTGGGTGCCTGACGAAGAGCGCAAGGCGCGCGAGAAAGCCGCCGCGGCCGCTCGTTCGCAGGGCAATCGCTCGAACAACATCGCCACCGCTTCCATCGCCGACCTGCTCGGCGGCTCCAATCCTTTCCGCAAGGGCGAAGGCTTCGTCGACGAATCGAAGCAGGTCCCCGAGAAGTTCCGCCGCTACTACCGCCTCCTCGTGGACATGCGCGACGCGCTCCACAAGGGCCTCGCCTTCCACTCCGAGGAAGCGCTCAAGAAGTCGGGCAAGGACGACGCCGGCGACCTTTCGGGCTACTCCCAGCACCTCGCCGACGCGGGCACCGACACCGCTGACCGCGACTTCGCGCTCTCGCTGATCTCCAACGAACAGGAAGCGCTCAAGGAGATCGCCGACGCCATCGAACGCATGAAGAAGGGCACCTACGGCACCTGTGAGATCACCAACAAGGCGATCCCCGCCGCGCGCCTGATCGCCGTGCCGTTCACCCGTTATTCCCTCGAAGGCCAGAAGGAGCTCGAGCGCAACCGTCGCGCCCATCGTCGTCGCGGCGGCAACCCGCTCGGTGAGATCGGCGACGAAGTCGGCTTCGGCACCGGTGGCGGCGGCGGCGAAGACGACCCGAGCGACACCTAAGCGCGTCGTCCGATGTTCGCCCGGCTCCGCCCCTACCTGTCCTTTTGGACGGTCTGCGTGGCCGCGATCGTCACGGACGTCGCGACCAAGCTGCTCGTGGTGCGCCATATCCCGTTCGGGGCGTATTTCGGCAACGATCCCGAGCGCGCCCCGATCTTCGTCTTCCCTTGGTTCTGGATCGTGCACGTCGGTAACAAAGGCGCCGCCTGGGGCCTCGGCGCGGAGCATGATGTCCGCCCGTTCCTCGTCTTCCTCGCCTTGGCCGTGCTCGCGCTCGTCTGGCGCTGGCGTCAGCCGCTTTTGCGCGAACTCCAGGGCGGCCAGCTCGCCTTCGGCCTCTTCGTCGGCGGCACCTTAGGTAATGTGCGCGACCGCCTCTTCGGCGACCACGTCATCGACTTCATCGACGTCCATCTGCCGTATTATCGCTTCCCGGCTTTCAACGTGGCTGACTCCTGCATCTGCGTCGGCGTGGCCATCTACGTCGTCATGTCGTATCGGCATGACCGCCTGCGTCGCGAGGCCATCGTCTCGCACGGCGGCGAAGATTCGCCGCCCAGCGCATGAGCGTGCGGTTCGACCTCGCGGCCCATCCCGGCGCGCAGGCGTATCGCCTCCTCGCGGGCCTGGTCGTCCCCCGGCCCATCGCCTTGGTCACGACGATCGACGCCGCGGGCGTGGTCAACGCCGCGCCGTTCTCTTTCTTCAACGTCATGGGCACCGAGCCGGCGCTCGCCGTGCTCGCCCCGGCCGACCGTGATGACGGCACGCCCAAGGACACCGCGGCCAACCTGCACGCCAACGGCGAATGCGTCATCCATATCTGCGACGAAGCCGTCGCGGCGCGGATGGTCGAGTGCGCGCGTCCGCTGCCGCCCGGCGTGAGCGAGGTGCCGCGCGCCGGCTTCACGTTGACGCCCTCGGAGCGCGTGCGCGTCCCGCGGCTCGTCGAATGCCCCGTGGCCCTCGAAGGACGCGTCCTCGATATCCGTAAATACGGCGACAATCGTCTCGTCGTGATCGAGCTCCTGCTCGCGCACGTGCGCGAGGGCGTGGCCGATCCCGCGACCTGGAAGGTCGACTATGCGCAGTATGCCCCGGTCGGACGCATGAACAGTCCCGACGGCTACGCGCGCACGACGGACCGCTTCACGCTGCGGTTCCCGTCGGAGGCCTGATCAGATCCCTTTCGAGAGGCGTTTGACGACCGTCGCGAAATCGTCGGGGCGCGGCGCGACGATCTCGAACGTCTGACCGGCGACCTTGCCGGTCACGCGGGCGACGCGCAGGAGTAGGCCGCGGTGCAGCGGCTTGTCCTCGCCTTTGTTGAGGCGGCCCTTCGGCGTCGTGTCGGTGAGCGTCACGCGGCCTGAGCGGCCATACTTCAGTTCGCCCGCGATGCGGATGCCGCACTCCGCGGCGTGGATGCGTACCTGGTCGCGGCGGGGGAAGGGCGTGTGCGCGGCCCAGACGCGCCAGCGGCCGCACGCGCGGCCGGGTTCGAAGCGGGTCTGCGCGTGCTTGCCGTTGCGGTGCGAGACGAAGGCACGCTCCTGGGAGTCGTCCATCCCGACCGGGAGATCGCAGAGGCCGGCGTCCTCCGGGGCGTCTTCGGTGCGGGCCACGAATTCATATTCGAAGCGGAAGGCGCCCGAGCCGAGGGCTTCGCGCCAACCGGCCATGGCCGTCGCGCGATCGGCGAGGATCACGATGCCGGCGGTCTCGGGTTCGGGTCCGAAGACCGCGGCCGGCTCGGCGAGTCCGAGGCGGACCATCTCCGGCTTGCCGGCTTCGAGCTGCGCGCGGAGCTGGCCGAGGAGGGTGGGGGCGCCGTGCTGCCAGGGGTGTTCCTCGAAGGCCACGCCGCTCGGCTTGGCCAAGGCGACCCAGCCGGCGCCGTGGGCCAGGACGTCCATGCGCACGGCCTCTTCGCCGAGCAGGCCGGCGGCGAAACCGATGGAGGCGGGGAGGGAGGCGGACATCTCAGGAACAAAAAAACCCCGGCGCCGAGGCGACGGGGTCGGTGAGGGGCTGACCCCGCATTACTTCTTGGCGGCGGCGAGCTTCTTCGCGAGGCGAGCCTTGATGCGGTTCGCCTTATTGCGATGGATCACGCCGGTCTTCGCGGCCTTGTCGGCGGCGGAAGCGACCTGGGAGGCGGAAGCGGCGACGTTGTCACCGGTCAGGCTCTTGACGAGGCCCTTGAGACGGGTGCGGACGATCTTGTTGTGCTCGGCGCGACGGGCGGTCTGGCGGATGCTCTTCTTGTTAGCTTTGATGTTGGCCATGTGTGTCAGTAGGGAAGCCGTGGGCGGCCCTCGGAGTCAACGCGGATTTCAGGGATAACGGCAGGGAGAGGCCCCCTTGGGAGGGGCCTCAGACGTCCTGCTGGTGGAAGGGGTGGGATTCGAACCCACGAACAGCGAAGCTGAACGGATTTACAGTCCGCGACCTTTAGCCACTTGGATACCCTTCCGGCCAACAGGATGGGCAACTTGGCACTGCCGCTGGTCCATGACAAGCGCTTTCGCTGGCCTTAAAGGTCCTTTCTGCCGGCGGAGGCCGGAAGATTACCCCTTTCCACCATCAGGCGGCCCGTTAGGCTGTCACGTATGCCTGCCGCGCCGCTGATCGTCCTCATCGACGGGGAATGCGCCCTCTGCAACGGGTCGGCCGCCTGGTTCGCCCGACGCAATGCGGCGGGCCGGCTGCTCTTCGCGATCAACCATGGGGTGGTCGCCCGCGTGGCCGGCGAACCGCCCGGTGGCGACCCGGACACGATCGTCGTCTGGGACGGCTCGCGTCGGTTGGTCCGCTCGCAGGCCGTGCGTGCCATGCTGACTTCGTTGGGCGGCGGCTGGGCCTTCGTGGGAGCCGTCGCCGGCTGCCTGCCCGTCACGTGGCTCGACTTCGTCTACGACCAGGTCGCCCGTCGGCGTCATCGATTCGCCGGCCCGGCGGCCTGTACGCGCTTGAGCCCGTATGACCTCGCCGAGTAGAAGGATGCCGATGAAGTCCGTACCCCGCGCCCTCCTGCTCGCGAGCTTCGCGTGGCTCGTCGGCTGCTCCATCTTCCCGGATCCGAAGCGCGACCAGGCTCAGTTGAACGACCGCATCCAGAATGACACCGACGAGCGGAAGGCCCGCCTGAAGGCCAAGGGCACGCTCAGTCCGCAGGAATACGAACTCATGGCCCGCAAGATGGGCTGGACCACCGAGGGCAAGGCCGGCCTGCCGCCGCCGCCTTCGATCGAAGAGCTCGAGAAGCGCGTCAAGGCCGCGGAAGCGCCCAAGCCCTGATGGCCTACGTCCTGCGCCGGTTGCTGGAGATGGTCCCCGTCCTCCTCGTGGTGGTCGTCGCGACGTTCTTCCTCGCGCACGCCGTCCCCGGCGGGCCGTTCGACAAGGACCGGCCGTTGCCCGCCGAGGTCAAGGCGCGCCTCGAGGCGTATTACGGACTCGACCAGCCGTTACCGAAGCAGCTCGGCAATTACGTCGTCCATCTCGCGCAGGGCGACCTCGGACCCTCGCTCAAGTATCCCGGCTGGACCGTGCGCGAAGTCATCGGCTCGCGCATCGGCGTCTCATGCGCGCTGGGTTTCGTCTCGCTGTTCATCGCCGTGCTCATCGGCGTGCCCGTCGGCGTGCTCGCCGCGTCGCGGCCCAACAGCTGGCTCGATCGCGTCCCGATGGGCTTCACGCTCGTCGGCATCTGCGTGCCGTCGTTCGTGCTTGGTCCGATCCTCGCGCTTGTCTTCGCGCTCGGGCTCGGCTGGCTGCCGCCGTGCGGCTGGGGTTCGCCGGAGCACTTCATCCTGCCCGCGCTCACGCTCGGCCTGATCACCGCCGCGCCGCTCGCGCGCCTCACGCGTGGGTCGCTCATGGAGGTGCGTTCGCTGGATTACGTGCGCACCGCCCGCGCCAAGGGCGTGCCCCCGCTGCGCGTCTGGTTCGTCCACGCCCTGCGTAACGCGCTCCTGCCCGTCGTCACCTACCTCGGTCCCGCCGCCGCCGGCCTCGTCTCCGGCTCCTTCGTGGTCGAGTCGCTCTTCGACGTCCCGGGCATGGGCCGTCTCTTCGTCACCGCCATCATCAACCGCGACGTCATGCTGATCCTCGGCACGACGATCGTGTATGCGGCGGCGCTGCTCTTCCTCAACCTCGCGGCCGACCTGGCCAACGCCGCGCTGAACCCCAAGGTAGCCCGCGGCCGATGAACGCCCCCGTCGTCGAGTCCCTCGCCTCAGAGAGCGGCTGGCAGCGCTTCCGCAAGGACCGCGCCGCCGTCTGGTCAGGCTGGTTCCTCTTGGCCATCGCGGCCGTCTGCTTCCTGTCGCC
>JBILHF010000089.1:0-5529 GCA_044350605.1 Opitutales bacterium | reverse complement strand
CGCAGCTGGCGTTCCCGATCCTCCTCCGCTCCGGCGAGGCCGACGACGAAAAGGATGGCGGTGAGGAGGATGGATTTCATGATGGGTTTTTAGTAGCGCGTTCCTCTTTGAATTACTTTTCGGTGAATACGCGGCTCTGGATCACCTCGTGCAGGAGGGTGCGGAGGCCGTGGTCGCTGGAAGCGGCTCGCTGCACGATGGCCTCGATGACCTCGCGGTCGGCGAACTGGACGGGCGCTCCCGTGAAGTGCGTCATGAGCTTTTCGGTGACGCAGCGGGCGAGCTGTTCAGGGTGGGCGAGGATGAGTTGCTTGAACTCATCCACGTCCTTGAAGGCGCGGCCATCCGCCATGGCGAAACTCGGGTCCACGGGGCGGCCCTGGGTATAATGGCGGATGTCGATGCCGGGAACCGTCACGACCTTGTCCTTGGCGCTGTCAGGGATGGCGCGGTAAACGGTGCGCCAGCGGCCGGTGACGTCGTAGTTCTCCAGGGCGAAGCCGGGCGGGTCGAGCTGGGCATGGCAACCGGCGCAGGCGGGCTGGTTGCGGTGCTTGTCGAGTTGCTCGCGGATCGTCGTGGCTCCGCGGATGTCCGGCTCGATGGCGGGCACGTTTTTCGGCGGCGGATCGGGCGGGGTGCCGAGGATGCGGTCGAGCACGTAAGCGCCGCGCACCACGGGCGAGGTGCTGGTGCCGTTGGCGGAGACTTTCAAGACCGCGCCCTGCGTGATGAAGCCGCCGCGCCGGGAGTCGGCGGCGAGGCTGACCTTGCGGATCCGGCCGCCCTTGACGCCGGCGATGCCGTAGTGCTCGGCGAGGCGTTCGTTGAGCATGGCGAAGTCGCTGTGCAGGATGTTCCGCACGCTGAGGTTGTTCCGGAGCAGTTCCTCGAAGAAGTGCTCCGTCTCGGCGACCATGGACTGCTGCAGGTATTGCTCGAACTCGGGGTAGAGCTTGGTGTCGGGCTGGGTGAAGTCGATGTCGCGGAGGTTGAGCCAGCTACCGAGCAAGTTGCGGGTGAAGCGCGCCGCCTTGGGAGAAGCGAGGAGGCGCTCGGTCTGGGCTCGCAGCACGGCCGGGTCATGCAGTTTCCCCTGCGAGGCGAGCGCGGTCAGTTCGTCATCGGGCGCGGCGCTCCAAAGGCCGTAGCTGAGACGGGCGGCGAGCGCGTGATCGTCGAGACGTCCGGGCTTTTCCTGGAGGAAGAGGAAGTTCGGCGAGCACAGCGCCATCTTGTAGGCGGCGCGCAGGGCGTCATCGAAGCGACGGCCCCCGGCCATCTGCTGCTTCACGAGCGCGAGATGCTCGCTCACCTCGTCCTCGCTCACGGGACGGCGGAAGGCCTTCGGCAGAAACGCGGCGAGGAGGCGGCGGGCGTCGGCCTCGGGTTGCGCGGAGGTCGCTCGCAGGTCCTTGCCCGGCGTTTTCGGATCGGCGGGTTGCAGCGGCAGGTCGCCGTAGAGCAGACGGTGGCCCGGCGGCGGCCATTGCTCATGAAGCGGGCCTTCGATTTCCACCCACTCGACGACCGCACAGATGCCTGCGACCATCGGTCGCTCGTCCGGCTTCTCCGGCACGGCGCGATAGGGCGAGAGCCAGAGCGTCTTGCCCTTCGGCACGCGCGCCTCGTAGGTGAACTCGCGGAACTCGGCCGGACTCATCTCGAAGTAGGTGTTGCCAAGGGTCAGTCCGGTGCGCGGCCAGTCGGCGAGCGCCACCTTGAGGATGATATGGCGGTCGGGACGCGTGGCGTCGTTCTTGCCGGCGTTGGGGCCGGTCTTGTCGATCATCGCCCGTGCGCGGATGCGGAAGCGGTAGCGCGCATCCGGCACCGGCGGCGACCACGCGCCGAGTTCGCCGTGCGGCCCGTTGCCTCCGTTCCAGCGGATGGCGAGCAGGCCCTCGGGCGAATGGGTCCATTGGCTGAGCTGGAAGCCCGGTGCGTTCCAGTCGTGCCACGTTTCGTTGTAGTCCGTGCGGATCTTCTTGGTCTCGGGCTTGGGTGTGGTGATGGTCGCTTCTTTGAGCGCAAGGTCAGCGGCCTGTAAGTAGCGCTCCAGATGCACGGCGGAGAGGTTCAGCGCGGCACCGATGTTGTCGAAGCCGCCCGCCGTGCCGTCCTCGGGCAGAAGGTCGCGCAGGGGCGTGTCGATGCCGAGGAGGTCATGCACCGTCTGGACATACTCCGTGCGGTTGAGCCGTCGGTAGACGACGCGGCCCTCGCTCTCCTGCTTGCGGCGACTTGAGCCGTGCAGCTCGCCGCGCAGCGTCTTGAGAAAGGCGCTGCTCACTTCCGCAGGCGGACGCGCCTTCTTTTTCGGTGGCATCTCACCACGCTCGATCTTGTCGAAGACTTTGGTCCACTGCTGGAGGTTCTCGATGTCGTCCGGCTGCCACTTCAGGGCGGTCAGGTCCAGCCCACCTTTCTTCGCGTCCGCGTCGTGGCAGTCGTAGCAGTGCTGTTCGAACATCGGCTCCAGCTTGCCGCCAAGTTCCGCCGCTGATGCGGAAGCCAGTGCAATGGTGCAGAGCCATGTGCTGAGGTGAAAGGTTCTCTTCATCACGGCTGTTTCGGAGGGGTGGGCCGGAGGTTCGGTGTGTCGCCAGCCTTCGGCATGGCGCGGGCGAGCCGGAAGCCGGTGTCGGGATAGCGTTTGGCCGGACTGGTGGAGGTTCGGACCGTGGAAAGGAGTTTTTCATGAGTCCCGCACATGCTGCCGCCCCGGATGATCTGCTGGGTGTCGAAAACGGTCGTCTCAATCCATTCCCAGGCGTTCCCGGCCTGATCAAGCGTGCCGTAGTGGCTGGAGGAGCCCGGGAAGCTGCCGACTGGCATGACGTCGTTGAAGCCCCGGAGGATGCCGCCGTTAGGTTGCGGTCTGGTATCGGCGAGGAAATTGGCGAGGTTGAGGCCGGGGTCGCCGGGCTTGGCGAGCTTGGGAGCCAGATCGCTCCGCGTGGGGTAGCGCCAGTAACTTCCCGGAGGTCCGCCCGTTGCCTGGGGCTGGTAATAGGCGGCCTTATACCATTCGTTCTCGTTGGGAATCCAGATCCTGGCGTCGGCTTCCCGGCTGGCTAGTCCACCGTCTTTGGAAATCAGGTAGGCTCCGGTTTCGGTGTCGCCTGGTCCGCCCCCATGATGCAGCCAGTTGGCAAAGCGCATCGCGTCGAGAAAGCGCACCTGCATCACCGGTTCCCCTTCGCGTTTCGGACTGGCGGCATACTTGAAGGCGCCCGGGTTGCCGGTGCGGACGATTTTCTGCGCGGCATTCCAAAGGGCGTGCGGATCGGCCTTCGTCGCCACCGCGTTGAGAAATTCCGCATACATGGACACGGTGATCTCATGCTTGGTGACCTCGAACTCATACGCCACCGCTCCATGGCCCGTCTTGTCCGGCGCATTGCCCGCATCGCCCACCTTGACCCATGTGAGATCGTGGGCGTGAGCCGCGCTTGCCGCAGTCAGGAGCGCAAAGAAGGAAAGGAACTTTTTCATCTCATCGAACAAGCGCCATAAAGCTCATTTCTTCCCCTCCAGCGGTTCAAAGCGCACATCGTCATACCAGCCGTTCACCACGTCCCGGCTGCCGCCACCCACGGCCAGTTGCACCGTCTGTTTCGGCGCATCGCCCGCGTTGGTCACGTAGGTCAGCGCCTGCTTCCCGTCGATGGAGGCCGTGATGGTCCTGCCGCGCATCTCGATGACCAAATCGTGCCAGACGCCGAGCGCCAGTGCGACCTTCTCGACTTTCGCCGCGGGGATGAACTTGCGGTTCATCTTCTTTTGTCTCTTCAGCGCCTCCGCCTCTGGCGAGCCCTTAGGATGCAGGTTTTCCTCATCCCAGGCGGTGATGCTGCTTGGTCGGATGTGAACGCCCGCGAGATGAAAGTTCGCCTCCAGGATCGGATTCGGCCCGTTGAACCCGACCGCCGCCATGCCGCCCTCCTCAAGCTTGAAACGCAGGCTGAGGCGCACATCCGTTCCGCTGATCTTTCTCGTGAGTCCCGATGGATGCAGCTTCCCAAACGTCTGACCGCGCAGCTCGCCGCCGTGGATCTGCCACCAGCGGCGCATGTTTTCCGGTCCCGAGACCACCTTGCCATCGGGCAGCCAGCCGTAGGAGGACCAGTTGCTCATGAACGCCGCCTCATCGGAGAAGTCCTCACTCCAGCTTGTCGGGTCGGCGGGCGCCGCTTGCAGCAAGGCTTGGGCCATCAGGCAGCATGACGTGGACCAGATGATTTTCAGGAGGCTCATGGGGGATGGCGCGTCGCTTCCGCGGTCATTTCTCCAGTGGTTCGAAACGCACGTCGTCATACCAGGTCGCCAGCACCGTCTTTCCGTTGCCGCCGACCCCGAAGCCAATGCTCGTCTTCGGCGCGTCGCCGGACAAGGTGGTGTATTGCAGGACCTGCTTGGCATCGATGAAAATAGTCAGTTCCTTGCCGCGGACCTCCGCGACGAGGTCGTGCCAGACGTCGGGCGCGATCGCGACCTTCTCGGACTTCGCGTAGTAGTGCCGTCGGTTCCAGACCCCCTTCTTCTTGAGCTCCGCGGCCTCCGGCGATCCTTTCGGATGCAGCACGTCGTTGTCGGTGGCCGTCACGCCGTCCTGCCGGATGTGCAGGCTCGCCACGCTGAACACGCGTTCCAGGATGGGGTTCGGCCCGCGGATGCCGACCGCCACCATGCCGCCCGGCGGAATCTTGAAGCGACAGCTCAGACGGACGTCCTTGCCCGTGGCATTGCGTGAGATGCCCGAGCCATGCTTCTCCTCCGGGAAGTTTTGCCCGCGCAATGCGCCATCCACAACCTGCCACCACTCCGGCCGTGAATCCTTCCCGCCAACCGGTTTGCCGAGCGGATTCTTCGCATCGATGCCCGCCGCGAGGAATCCGTAGCTTGACCAATGCTTGGAGAATGAAGCCTCATCCGAGAAGTCCTCCTTCCATCGCGTGAGGTCCCCCGGCTCGGCGGCGCACAGGACGGCCAGCGCCGGCAGCAGGGTGAAGAAGGTGCGGAGGGGTTTCATGTCGCTATGACATCCGTTAGGATGGAAAGTCCCAGCCTGCTCCTGTTAAGGAGACTACTACGCTGGAAAAATACACAGTCCGATGGCCCGCCGACAAAAAGGCCCGCCAGACGGATCTGGGGGGCCTGAGGGCCGGGATGGCTGGCGGCTTACTTCTTGGCGAGGTCGAAGCGGTCGAGCTCCATGACCTTGGTCCAGGCGGCGACGAAGTCCTGGAGGAACTTCTCCTTGGCGTCGGCGCTCGCGTAGACTTCCACCCAGCGGACGGGATCGGACGACTCGCCGCCGTGTTTGTAGGTCATGGACTTCGGGCCGAGTTCGATGAGGTGATAGTCGGCAGAAGGTGAAAAGAGCAGCTTCACGTCGCGGACGGTCAGTCCGTCGGTGTTGGCGTGGACTTGGATGCTGCCGGGGCGATTGAAGACCAGATTTTCAAACACGATGTTCCGCAGCGTGCCAATGCCAGGGCTGGCCCAGAGCAGATACTTGTCCGA
>JBILHF010000034.1:0-17685 GCA_044350605.1 Opitutales bacterium | reverse complement strand
ATCAGCCCGCCCGCAAGTATGTGCACGGCGGCACCTTCGACGACCTCGACGACGGCCGCATCATCTTAGGCGTCGGCCTCGCCCGCGCCCTCCGCGTCCGCGTCGGCGATCGCATCGAGATCTGGTCGCCCGCGATGGCCGAGCGCGCCGAGAAGGGCAAGGCCCCGCTGCCCGCCGAATTCGAGGTCAGCGCGGTGATCCTCACGGGCTTCGCCGAAGTCGACAACGCCGCCGCGCTCATCCCGCTCCGCCGCTTCCGCGAACTCTGGAACCTCGGCCCGCGCGCCCACGGGCTCACGCTGCGCTTGAAGGAGCCGGCGAACGCTGTCGCGACCGCGGCCCGCTTCGCTTCCGTTCATCCCGGCCTGCGCTTCCGTCCGTGGCAGGACTTCAAGAAGGACTTCCTCGAGGCGATCCGCTTCGAGAAGACGATGCTCTTCTTCCTGATGTTCATCATCACGCTCGTCGCGTCGTTCTCGATCGGCAGCACGCTCTTCTCGGCCGTCATCCGCCGCTCCCGTGAGGTCGGCGTGCTCGCCTCGCTCGGCGCCGCGCGCTGGCAGGTGGTCGCGCTCTTCGGCCTGCAGGGCCTGCTCATCGGCGCGTTGGGCACGTTCCTCGGCTTCGTGCTGACGTGGACGATCCTCGCCTTCCGCGACGGCATCCTGCGCGGCATCAACGCGTGTTTCGGCGACGGCGACATGATGGCCAACATCTACCAGTTCTCGAAGGTGCCGCTGCATTATGACGCGTCCGATTTCGTCATCGCCGCGGCCTTCACGCTCCTGACCACGGCGATCGCCGGTCTCGTGCCCGCGCTCTGGGCCGCCGGTCGCAAACCCTCGGAGGCCATGCGCGATGCCTGAACTCGTCCTCCAAGCCCGCGGTCTCGCGAAGAGCTTCGCCTCGCCGGCCGGTCCCTTGCCGGTGCTGACGGACGTCTCGCTCGAGGTCTTCGCGGGCGAGTCCGTCTCGATCCGCGGTTCCTCCGGTTCGGGCAAGACGACGCTGCTCCAGCAGCTCGGCGGCCTCGATCAGCCCGATAAGGGCGAGGTGCGCATCCTTTCGCCCGACGCCGGCCTCGTCGCGCCCCGCACCTCGCTCGGCCGCGGCGTGGGCTTCGTCTTCCAGAACTACCAGCTGATGCCCGAGCTCACCGCGCTCGAGAACGTCGCGTTGGCCGCGCGCATCGCCGGCATGCCGGCGCTTTCCGCGACCGCGGCCGCCCGCGCGTTGCTCACGCAGGTCGGCCTCGGCGCCCGCCTCGAACACCTGCCGGCGAAGCTTTCCGGCGGCGAATGCCAGCGCGTCGCCATCGCCCGCGCCCTGGTCAACCGTCCTTCGGTCATCCTGGCCGACGAACCGACGGGTAATCTCGACGAACGTACGGGCGTCGAGATCATGGATCTCCTCCTCGGCGTCGTGGCCGACCGCGGCGCGGCCTTGGTCCTGGTCACGCATAGCCGCGAGTTCGCCGAACGCGCCGGCCGCCGGCTGGTCCTCTCCGGCGGCGTGCTTTCGCCCGCCTGATTTGACAATGCGGCGGGGCGGTGGTTGTCTGACGTTCTCATGAACGCCGCCCTCACGCCCGCCCAGCTCCTCGCTTCCCTTGAATGGCGCTACGCCACCAAGGCCTTCGACACCCGCAAGCTGCCGGACGCCACCTGGGCCGCGCTCGAGGAATCGCTCCGTCTGGCGCCTTCCTCTTACGGTCTCCAGCCGTGGAAGTTCATCGTGGTCAACGACCCGGCCCTCCGCGCCAAGCTCCGTCCGGTCTCGTGGAACCAGTCGCAGGTCACCGACGCCTCCCATCTCGTGGTCTTCGCCCGTCGTACCGAGGTCACCGAAGCGGACGTGAACGAGTTCTTCAACCAGATGGTCTCCGAACGCAGCGCGGATGCCACGAAGCTCGAACCCTACCGCCAGATGATGCTCGGCGGTGTGGTCAACGGTAAGGACGCCGCCGGCCAGAAGGAATGGGCGGCCCGTCAGCTCTACATCGCCCTCGGCCAGCTCATGGGCGCCGCCGCGGCGATGGCCATCGACACCTGCGCGCTCGAAGGCATCGATCCCGCGGCCTATACGGACATCCTCGGACTCCAGGGCACGGGTTACGAAGTCGTCGTCGCCTGCGCCGTCGGCTACCGCTCGGCGGAAGACAAGTATGCCGGCATGAAGAAGATTCGCTTCCCGGCCGCGCGCGTCATCAGCCGCGTCTGATCAGCTGCGGGCGGACCAGCTCACGAACTCGTCGTCGTCGGCCAGCACCTGCGGGTCGCCGTATTCCGTCGAGAGCAGGCTGCGGTAGGCTTCGTCGGCGAAACGTCGGCAATGCAGGAGCACCCGCGCCGAATGGCCAGGCGCCCGCACGAGACGTCCGAGCGCCTGGTTGACCTTGCGCATGCCGGGGCGGACATACGCCAGCGAGAAGGCGTCCTCCGCGCCGGCTTCGACGAACATCTTGCGGCGGGCTTCCTGCAGGGCGTTCACCTCCGGGAGCGCCGGGCCGATCACGACGGCGGAGCGGATGCGTCCGCCGAGCATGTCGACGCCTTCGCCGAGCGAGCCGCCGAGGATGAGGCAGAGGATGGTATAACGGTTGAGCGAGTCCTCGACGAACCGGGCGGTGCCTTCGGGGCCGAGTCCGCGTGGCTGCAGGGCGACGTCCGCCTTGGGTTCGAGGTTCTTGACTTCTTTCACCGCGGCTTCGGCGTATTTATACGAAGGGAAGAACGCGGCGACCGCGCCTTCCTGCGAGAGGCGGAGTAGCGCGGCGGCGGTCCGCGCGATGTGCGTGTCGCGGGTCTTCAGGCGCGTGTCCACCCGTCCGTCGATGGCGACGGTGTAGGCTCCCTGGCGCCACGGGGCGAGGGCGTGCACGGTCACGAGGTGGTCGGAGTCGAGGCCGCAGTCGGCGGCGAGCGAGCCGCGCGGTCCGGGCGTCGCGGTCATCAGCAAGGTATGCCCGAAGGCGCGCAGGCGTTCGCCTGTGGCCTTGGCGGCGGAAAGGCAGTCGAGGCTGAGCAGGCCGGGCTTCGGTGACCAGAGGAGCCAGCCGAGATCGGCGGCTTCGAGTCGGTCGGACCACGAAGCGGCGTTCCACACGGCCTGCTTGGCGGCGTCCGGGAGGTCGTCGGTGTTGAACGGGTGCTCGGCCGCGAGCACGGACATCCGCTCCGCGATGGCCATCGCTTCGATCCGGTCGTCGGGGGAGATCGCATCGGCCTTGGGGAGGCGATGCAGGAAGTCGGCCCACATCTGGGCGGTCTGGCACCAGGCCTCCGGCGCGCGGAAGCGGGTGAGCGTGAAGGCGAAGTCCGCCGCCGACTGTTCGTCATCGCGGATGGAAAGGCATTCCGCCGCGCGCTCGGGCAGGTTGTGGGCCTCGTCGACGACGAGCACGGTGTCGGCCATGTCCCAGCCCGGCACGGTCTCGAGGGCGGCGCGGTTGCGCGGCGAGAAGACGTAGTTGTAGTCGCAGATCACCACGTCGGCGTGCCCGAGCATCGCCTTGGTGATGTCCCAGGGCGGCACGCCGGCGAGGCGGCCGATCTCGCGGACGCGTCGGAGGTCGGCGGCTTCTTCGAGCAGGTGCTGCGGGTCGATCTTCGCGTTGGCCCAGTTGCGGCGGATCTGCTCGGGGTCGTCGGTGATGCCTTCGACCTCGTGTTCGGCGCGTGGACGCAGGAGCACCGCGCGGAGCTCGTTGCTGCGGGCGAGGCGACGTAGTTCGGTGAGCACCTGCGTCTGGCCCGTGCCCTTGCCGGTGAGGTAAAGGAGCCGACCGGCGCGGCCACCGCGGAGGAGGCCCAGGCCGTGACGTAAGGCCGCGGAGGTCTTGCCGAAACCGGTCGGCGCGACGAGCAGACGCGTCGGCGAATCGAGGCCGGCCTGGTCGAGGTCGGCGCCGCACTGCAGCCACTCCGGCCGTGGTTCCTTGAAAGGCAGGCGGTCGGGCAGATTGAGGAGACGGGCGTGGCTCGCGCGTCGGTTCTCGGCGTGCGCCGCGAGCGTCTCCGCCTGCGCGAGCAGGTCGGCCTCGGCGGAGCGGGGCAGGGCGACGGGCTGACGCGTGCCGTCGGCGGGATCGATGAAGATCAGTTCGCCCTTCACCTCGCGCGTGCCCGAGCCGAGGCGGGCGGCGTGGCAATAGGCGGCGAGCTGGAGGAAGTGGTGCGCGAAGCGTCCGATGAGGAACTCCGGTTTACGCGGTAGCTTGAGGCTGATCGTCTTGATCTCGCGGATGCTCACCTCGGTCTCCGTCTCCCTCCATTGGTCGGCGCGGCCGGTGATGGCGATCGTCCAGCCGAGGGCGCTGACCTCGCAGGCGATCGTGCGTTCGAACTGCCAGCCCTGGCCTTCGGCTTCGGCGACCTTGCGCATCGTCTCGTGCCACTGGCGGCCCGCTTCGGCCCGCCACGGGGCGCCGCCGGCGCCCGCGCCCGGTCCGGGGCGGAACGTCGCGAACTCCTGCGCGCTCAGTTCGACGCGCTTGGCCTTGAGGTCGATGCGCATCAGGGCAGGACGAAGTGCGCCTCGCCGGCGGACCAGCGTTCGAGGTCGGTGCTCAGCGCCGCGACGGTCTCTTCGTCGGTCGTCTGTGCGTCGAGGGGCTGGCCAAGGATCGCGGCCGCGTGGGCCTGACGTGCGCCGAGGCGCGTGAACCACTGCTCATGCACGCCCCAGCCGCCGTCCTTGAGGATGAGCCAGAGGCTCTTGAAGTAAGCGCAGTCGGCGCGCGGGCGCGCGGCCATGGCGTCGAAGGTCTCCAGCGCGATACGGTAGCAGACCTCGGCGGATTCGGGGGGCGGCGGATTCTTGCGTAGCATCCCCGCGAGGCGGCAGGCGCGTTCGAGCGTGCGGTGGTCGCGGGCGAGGCCCGCGCGACGCGTGAGCAGGCGGTAGTCGCGGGCGAAGCGCGTGCCGCCGTCCTTGGCTCGTTCCAGGCTGACTTCGCCTTCGTCGAAGAGATCGGGCAGCGTGGTGCCCTTGCCGCGGTGGGTGCGGATCAGGCAGCGGACGACACCCTCGGCGGGTTCGAGCAGCGTGAGCAAGGAGTGCGACTCCCCGGAGGGGTCGCGACCCAGCACCAGGCAGCGGAGGCTCGTCGCGGACATCCGGCCTATTCCTTGCTTTCCGGCTTGGGGACGACGGCGCCGAAGCTCATCAGCAGCCCGAGGGCTTCGCCGACGGTCAGCTTCGTCTCGCGGACTTCATCCGGAGAGACCTGCAGGATGACGCCGGTGGTGGGCGCGGGCGCGGCGGGGATGAAGACGTTGACGACCGGTTTGCCGATGGCCTCGCAGAAGATCGTCGGCTGCTCGTGCGTGACGAAAGCGATGGACCACATGCCCGGGCGGGGGAATTCGACCATCACCACGCGACGGAAGGTGTCCTTGTTGCGACCGCTGAGGGCGTCGACCATCTGCCGGATCGTGCCGTAGAGGGCGCCGAGTCCCGGGATGCGTTCGAGCGCGGTCGCGAACCAGCGGTGGAGGACCTTGCCGAACAGGCGTTTCGAGAGGTAGCCGACAAAGATCAGGATGAAGATCATCACCACGGCCGAGGTGACCACCACCAGCTGGCGGTAGAGGCCGAGCGTGAAGTCAGGGACGGGCAGTAAGGCGTAAGTCCAGAGCCATTTCAGGCCGATCTCGACGGCGGGCTGGATGAACTTCCCCATCAGGTCGAGCAGGATGGAAACCACGTACAGCGTCAGCCCGATCGGTAGGAGGAGGAAAAGGCCGGTCAGGAAGTTGTGGCCTAGGCGGGAGGCTAAGGTGGTTTTTTCCGACGAGTCGCTCATCGACCCAAGCAAACGCCCTCCCGGACCGGAGGCAAGGTCGGTCGGTGATTTCGGGGGTTGGAACCTCAGCCGCAGGCCTTTAAATGGTGATATGAACACGCTCCTCCGGGTTGCCCTCGCCATCATGGCGCTCTCCGCCAACCTCAGCGCCGTGGAAGAAGCCTACCCGCGCACCTCCCCGGGCGACCTCGAGCTCAAGACCTTGCCTGCGGCCCGCTGGATGCGCACGGAGTCGTCGAAGGATTATTTCGCGGCGGACAACGGGCTGTTCATGAAGCTCTTCCGCTACATCGACTCGAACAAGATCCCGATGACCGCGCCGGTCGAGGCGGGCATCAGGCCGGGCACGATGGTCTTCTACATGGACGAAGCCTCGGCGAAGCGCGCCGATCTCGCGGAGACGCCGGCGGTGAAACTTTCGTCGGTGCCCGAGCGCCGCGTGGCCGCCATCGGCATCCGCGGCTCGTATAGCCGGGAGAATTATGAGGAAGCCCTGACCGAGCTGAAGGCCTGGCTGGGCAAGCGTACGGACGTGAAGGCCGCGGGTGAACCTTACGCGGTCTATTGGAACAGCCCGTTCGTGCCCTTCTTCCTCAAGCAGTCGGAAGTGCACATCCCCGTCGCGCCGACGAAGTGATCAGGCCCAGGCGCGCTGGCGCCAGGCGAGGCCTTCGGCGACTTCGCGGGCGAGTTCCGGTCCGCGGAAGACGAGGCCGGAGTAGACCTGTACGAGGCACGCGCCTTCGTCCATGAAGCGGCCGGCGTCCTTGGCGGACAGGATGCCGCCGCAACCGACGATCGGGATGCGTCCGTCGGCTTCCTTCGCGAGGAAGCGCACGACCTGCAGGGAACGTTCGAGGAGCGGGGCGCCGCTGAGGCCGCCGCGGCCGGGCGAGCACGCTTCGGTGCCCGCGGGGCGGGTGACGGTGGTGTTCGTGGCGATGATGCCGGCGAAGCCGCATTCGCCGACGACGCTGACGATGTCGGCCAGCTGGTTCGGATTGAGGTCCGGGGCGATCTTGAGGAGCAGGGGCACCGGGCCGCCGGCGACGGAGCGATTCTCCTGTGCGATCGTGGAGAGCAACGTCACGAGCGGGGCGCGGTCCTGGAGGGCGCGCAGGCCGGTGGTGTTCGGGCTGCTGATGTTGACGACGACGTAATCGGCGAGCGGGGCGAGCAGCTTGAAGCAGGTGAGGTAGTCTTCGTGCGCCTGCTCGTTGGCGGTGGCCTTGTTCTTCCCGATGTTGATGCCAAGCGGGCTGACGCGCTGGCCGCGGCCGGGCTGCTTGCGCAGACGGTCATGGAGAGCCTGGGCGCCGTTGTTCGGAAAACCGTAGGCGTTCACCACGGCGTTGAGCTCGGGGTAACGGAACACGCGGGGCTTCTCGTTGCCGGGCTGGGCCTTGGGCGTGACGGTGCCGACTTCGACGTGGCCGAAGCCGAGGGCCGCCGCGCCGCGCCAGCCGAGGCCGTCCTTGTCGAAACCGGCGGCTAGGCCGATGTGGTTGGGGAACTTCAGGCCGAAGGCTTCGATCGGTCGGCCGCCCTTGGGGGTCAGCGAACGCTCCATCAGGGCGCGGAGGGGGGCGCAGGCTCCGAGCAGGCCCATGCCGCGCAGGCCGACCTGGTGGGCCGTCTCGGGGTCGAGCTTGTAGAGGGCCTTGGCGATCACCTTGTCATACAGGAAAGACATGCCCCGGAGTTAAGGGAGGAAAGGCCGGAAGGAAAGCGGAGAAGCCCGCCATTTGGGGCCGCCGCCGACCCCTCTTGACTCCCGCCCAGACTTGGGCAAACCACCCAGCCATGGCTGTGACTACCTCAAAGCTCCTTTGGTGCACCATCCGTTTCAAGGAGAAGGAAGGCAACTGGTGGGTGAAGGAGAACTCCGACCCGAAGCATTACGAGCCCGACGGTCTCGGCATCCTCGATCCTTACCAGTTCCCCTGGATCCTCGACATGATGGACCCTCTCCGTGAGTACGGTCTCTCCAACGAGATCCTCGAGGCGGCCTTCGTGCCGTTCCAGGCCCAGGACATCGAGAAGGACCAGACGGTCCGCCTCGTCCGCGTGGCCGAGCACATCCTCGACTCCGAAGAGCCGCTCTTCGCCCTGCCGAACGTCAAGGACGGCGATAAGGGCGCCTACGCCGACCTCCTCGAGCACATCATGCGCCTGCGCGTGAAGCTCATCAACGACACGATCAAGCTGGAGCAGAAGCTCACCGTCGAGGACGTGGATGAGCAGCTCAGCGAACTCCGCAACCAGGCCATGATCGAAGGCCGCGACATCCATCCTTTCGAAGAGATCACCGACATCCTGGAATTCGTCCCGCAAGGCCACGAAGTCCCGGGCGACGATGACGACGACGACAAGCCCGCGCGCGCCCAGGCGGCCGCCGAGGACATCGCCGACCTGCCCGACGTCGAGGAAGTCGACAAGGACATGGAGAAGAACCTCCGCTGGGACGACGAGGAAGAGCCGGCCGAAGAAGGCGCGGGCGAATCCGAAGGCGGCGAATCCGGAGGCGGCGCCAAGGGCTCCGGCAAGTCCGGTCGCCGGCGCTGAGCCGACGGCTTACTTGCCCGGGGCGTCCGTCGGCTTGTCCGCGACCTGCGGCTCGAAGAGCCACATGCGTCGCGAAGCCATGTCCACCGCGATGGGGTGGGCGCGCAGGAAATCGTCGCCGAGCAGGTTGTGCTCTTCGTCGCGGATGAATTCGACGCCCGTCAGCGGGGCGCCGCCGATGCGCAGCGACTTGATCTTGCAGACCTGCACGCGCGTAAGCGAAGTGCCGCGCACGGTGGCCACGGGCAGGAAGCCGCGGAACTCGGTCTCGCCGCGGAACTTCAACGAGCTCATGTAGGACTTCGAGGCGCCGGAATCGACGATCATGGGCACCTTGACGCCTTCGACCTCGATGTTGACGCCGCAATGGCCGCCGCGGCTGTAGATGGGGACTTCGTGGGCCGCGGAGGTGTCGGGGATCTTGCCGAGGATCATGACCTTGTTGCGCAGGTCCATGTAGAAGGGCCGCCCGAAGAGCAGGTCGGCGCCCATGAGTCCGTCGATGTCCATGCCGTCGAGCGGCATGATGGCCACGTGGAAATCGCGCCAGGTGACTTCGCCGGCCTGCAGTTTCTCGACGAGGCCGTAGGTCGATTCCTTGCGGCCGGAGTTACCCATCGAGGGCACCGAGAAGGCTTCGCTGATGCCGCAGCGCTCCGCCGCGCGCGGCGTGAGCACGGCGGTTCCTTGGCAACCGGTGTCGACGCCGAGCAGCACGTTGACGCCGTTGATCTTCACGACGAGCGTGGGGATGGCTTTGATCCGCAGGCGATAGGTCGCGACGCCGCTCTCGGGGAACTCTTCCTTGGGCTTCTTGAGGTCCTGCGCCGCGAGCGAACAGGCGAGGCAGAGGCCGAGGCTGGCGAACAGGAGGCGCAGGGGCTTCATCGGTGGGCGGCGAGGCGCGGGAAGCGCCGGGGTCACCCTAATTTGGACGGAATCCGCGGGAGGTCGACAAGGACCTGCGGATTTCTGGCTCAGGCCGCCCGCCGACGCCGCCACAGATAGGCCAAGGCGAAGCAGAGGCCACCCAGGCCGACGGCCCAGTCGCCATGCCGGACCCAGAAGGTCTCGGGCTGGCGGTCGCGCGGGATCCGGACCGGCGTGGCCAGCCGGGCGCCCCGGAAATAGATGCTGCCTTCCTCCCGGACGGGGAAGGCCCGGCCGAGGGGGTCGATGGTCCCGCTCCAGCCGGCGTTGCCGCAGCGCACGACGGGCAGCCCCGTGGCGGCTGCCAGCAGGACCGAATGAGCCGCGTGCTGGTAGGCCCCGGCCTCGCGGCCATACCAGGCGTCGTTGGTTATCACGACGAGCACGTCGGCGCCGGCGAGCGCATGCTCGCGGGCGAGCTCCGGGAAGACGTCTTCATAGCACACCAACGGGCCGGCCATGAAGGTGCGGCCTTGGCGTGTGCTCAGGGGTAATAGGGTAGGGCCGGTGCCGGCCACGCAGTCGGTCTCGATCGGTACGACCTTACGCAGCGGGAGAAAGTCGGCGAAGGGCACGTATTCGCCGAAAGGCACGAGGTGCCGCTTCGCGTAGGCGGGCTTGCGCACGCCTTCGGACGTGACCACGGCGACGGCGTTGCCGTAGCCGGCTCCGCGTCGGTCGATGGCGCCGATGACGAGCGTCGTGTCGGTGACCGCGGACAAGGCCTTGAGTCGTTCGACGTAGGCTTCGCTCTCCAAGGTCAGCGGCAGGGCCGCTTCCGGCCAGAGCACGAGGTCCGCCTTCCGGCCGCCGGCGACGTCGACGGTCATCGTCTCGACGAGGCGCAGGTGCTCCTGCAGGCGCGCGCCGTCCCATTTGGCGTTGGGATCGAAGTCCGTCTGCACCACCGCGGGCGTGATGGTGACGTGCGGAAGCGTGGCCTTGGCGGCGTTGCCGGCGAGCAAGGCGAGGAAGCCGCCGGCGATGGGCAGGAGGCCGACGTAAAGTTCGGGCGTGAGCCGCCGCAGCCAGCCGGCGGGGCCGACCGGCGCGAGGCGCGCGTCTTCGCGATAGGATTCGATGAGCCGGACGATCCAGCGGGCGAAGCCGAGGTTGAAGAGCACGAGCGCGATGGAGAGGCCGATGGGGCCGACCCACGCGCAGAGGCTGAGCATCACGGGATTACCCGTCTGCGAAGCCGACAGCGGCAGCCAGCCGAAGCCGGAGAGGATCGTGGAGCGCGTCCATTCGAGCAGACCCCACGCGCCCGCGAGTCCGGCGATCGCAAGCAGACGCGCGGGCAGGCCGGCGCCGGCGCAGGCCGGGAAGATCCAGCGCAGTAGGAGCAACCAGCCGAACAGGTAGAGCGCGCAGTATGCCGTGAGCAGCACCAGGCCGATCCAGCCGAGCGGCGGGTAGACGTGACGCAGCCAGACGAGCAGGGCGATCCAGAGCACCCAGCTCAGCGCGAAACCGGCGCGACGCCATGCGCGCCAGTCCGGCTTGAACGCCGCGACCACCGCGGCGGGTACGAGCGCGATGAACGCCCAGAAGGGATGACCGAGCGGGCCGAACGAAAGGAAGAGCAGGAGAGCCGTCAGCGACGTCCCGAGCCAGGCGAGCCGGCCGGATCCCGGGCTGCTCGCGTCCGTTCCGGTCATTCCGAGAGGACTTCGACGACTTCCCAGCCCTCGTCGCGGACGAGCGATTCGGCCTTCTTCCACTTGATATCCTGGGTCTCCGGTCCCTTACGGATGCGGACGATGGCGTTGCGGCCGATCTTCGGGGTCTGGCGGCGGAAAGGCTCCTGCTTGGCGGCGACGGCGGGCGTGGACTCGGTCGCGGCGCCCGTGCCGGGTTCGGCGGGGCCGACGGCCTTGGCTTGGCCCTGCGCGCGGCGCATGAGCGATTCAAGCGCCTCCATCGAGGTCGCGGTGCGGAAGAGGCCGGAGCACGCGTCGGTGCGCAGCTGCTGCATCAGGCGTTCGAAGGCCTTGAAGGCCTCGGCCTTGTATTCGTTGAGCGGGTCCTTCTGCGCGTAGGTGCGCAGGCCGACGCCGCGGCGGAGGTCTTCCATCTCGGTGAGATGGTTCTGCCAGTTGCGGTCGATGGCGCGCAGGAGCACGCTGCGTTCGAGGTATTGGAGGATCTCCGGCGACTCGTGCTGTTCGCGGCCGGCCTGCAGGGCGCGGACGCGGTCGGTGGCGAGCAGGAGCACCTGCGACTTCGTGCGCGCGAGGATGTCCTCGAGGTCGAAGCGCATGTGGAAGGTGGTCACATACCAGTAGACGAAGGCTTCCGCGGCGCGGCGGTCGGCGCCGCCATCCGGTTCCGGGAAGACCATCGCGAGGCGTTCGTCGATCTCTTCCTCGACGATGTCCATGATCGTCGCGCGGCTGTCCTCGGCCTTGAGCGCGCGGTTACGCAGGCCGTAGACGATCTGGCGCTGCTGGTTCAGCACGTCGTCGTACTGGAGCAGGCGCTTGCGCATGGAGTAGTTCTGGCCTTCGACGCGCTTCTGCGCGGTGCCGATGGAACGGTTGAGGAGCGGGTGCTCGAGCGGTTCGCCTTCCTTGAAGGACTTCTCGAGCAGCGAGGAGATGATGCCTGCGTTCGAGAACAGGCGCATCAGGTCGTCCTCGAGGGAGACCAGGAAGCGGGAACGGCCGGGGTCGCCCTGACGCGAGCAGCGGCCGCGCAGCTGGCGGTCGACGCGGCGGGACTCGTGGCGTTCGGTCGCGAGGACGTAGAGGCCGCCGAGTTCGCGCACGCCTTCGCCCAGCTTGATGTCGGTGCCGCGGCCGGCCATGTTGGTGGCGATGGTCACCGCGCCGTGCTGGCCGGCCATCGAGATGATGTCGGCTTCGGATTCGTGGTGCTTGGCGTTGAGGATCTTGTGCGGGACCTTGGCCATCGCGAGCATGCGGCCGAGGGTCTCGGAGGCTTCGACGGAGGCGGTGCCGACGAGCACGGGCTGGCCGCGCTTGTGGGCTTCGGCGATCTCCTTGATGGAGAACTGATACTTCTCCTTGCGGGTCTTGAAGACGATGTCGTTGTCGTCGGCGCGGATGCACGGGCGGTGCGTCGGGATGGCCACGACCGTCAGGCGGTAGATGTCATGGAACTCGGAAGCTTCGGTCTCGGCGGTGCCGGTCATGCCCGCGAGCTTCTGGTACATGCGGAAGTAGTTCTGGATCGTGACCGTCGCGTAGGTCTTGTTCTCCTTCTCGAGCGCGACGCCTTCCTTGGCTTCGACGGCCTGGTGCAGGCCGTCGGACCAGCGGCGGCCTTCCATGATGCGGCCGGTGTTCTCGTCGACGATCTTCACCTTGCCCTCGTGCACGACGTATTGCTTGTCCTTCTCGTAAAGGGTGTACGCCTTGAGGAGCTGGCCGATGGCGTGGATGTCTTCGGAGACCTGCGCGTAGGCGGCCTCGGCTTCGGCGCGGAGTTCGGCCCGGCGCTCAGGCGAGAGCGACTCGTCGTTGTCGAGTTCGACGTAGCGGCTCGGGAGGTCGGGCAGCACGAACGCGTCGGGCTCGCCGGGGCGGAGGGTGTCGCGGCCGAGCTGGGTGAGGTCGGACTCGTGCTGGCGTTCGCTGACGGAGAAGTAGAGGCGTTCCTTGAGGTGGAAGCGGCGGTCCTTCTCGATCTCGGAGGCGAGGACGCCTTCGTGCTTCTCGAGGAATTTGCGCCACTTGCCGTTCTCCATCAGGCGGAGGAAGACGCGGTTGCGCGGCATGCCGTGGGCGGCGAGCCAGAGCTTGTCGAGGGCGTCGGCGGACGGCTCCTTGTCCTCGCCGAGCTTCTCGAGCTCGTCGCGGACTTCGTTCATCAGGCGGGTGACGAGGCGGATCTGCAGCTCGACCAGGCTGGAGACCGGCTGGCGGAGGCGCGGGAAGGCCGGCTCGCGTTCTTCGGCGACGGGGCCGGAGATGATCAGCGGGGTGCGGGCTTCGTCGACGAGGATGGAGTCGATTTCGTCGACGATGCAGAAATAGTGGTCGCGCTGGACCTGTTCGTCCGGCGAGAGGGCCATGCCGTTGTCGCGCAGGTAGTCGAAGCCGTATTCGGAGGCGGTGCCGTAGGTGATGTCGCAGCCGTAGGCGGCCTTGCGGTCCTCGCTGGACATCTGGTTCTGGATGCAGCCGACCGTGAGACCGAGCCAGCGATACAGGTGGCCCATCCACTCGGAGTCGCGGCGGGCGAGGTAGTCGTTGACGGTGACGAGCTGGCAGTTCCGGCCGGTCAGCGCGTTGAGGTAGAGGGGCAGGGTGGCGACGAGGGTCTTGCCTTCGCCGGTCGCCATCTCGGCGATCTTGTTCTGGTGAAGGGCGATGCCGCCGATGAGCTGGACGTCGAAATGTACCATTTCCCAGACCTGCTCGTGGTCGCAGACGATGGCCTTGGTGCCGCAAAGGCGGCGGGCGGCGTTCTTGACGACGGCGAAGGCCTCAGGGAGGAGGGCGTCGAGGGACTCGCCCTGGGCGTGACGGGCCTTGAACTCAGCCGTCTTGGCGCGGAGGGCGTCGTCGGACAGTTTCTGATACTCGATTTCGAGGGCGTTGATCCGCTTGACGAGGGGAGCGCACTTGCGGAGGAACCTCCGGTGGTGGCTGCCGGCGAAGAGCTTGAGGATGCTGAGAAACATGGGTCCGGGAGCGAGAGGTAGCAAACTCCGACCCCGCCCCCCGGGGCAAGCCTTGACTCGGGTTGTTCACATCGGGTTTTCGGCCTTGCGGCCGTCCTCCCGCCGTCAAGATGGGACGTACCCATGGCTGAAAACGTCCTTATCCTCGGCACCGGTTGCGCCGGCCTGACCGCCGCCATCTACGCCGCCCGCGCCGGCCTCGCTCCCCTCGTCCTCGAAGGCGGCCAGCCCGGCGGCCAGCTGACCACGACCTCGGAGGTCGAGAACTTCCCTGGCTTCGTCCACGGCGTCGACGGCAACGAACTCATCACGAACATGAAGGGCCAGGCCGAACGCTTCGGCGCCAAGTTCGCCTGGGATCGCATCGACTCGGTCGACTTCTCCGGACCGATCAAGAAGCTCAAGGGCGGCGAGGCCACCTATGAGGCCAAGGCCGTCATCATCGCCACCGGCGCCTCGCCCCGCCACCTCGGCATCCCCGGCGAGATGCATTACTACGGCGGCAACGGCGTCACTACCTGCGCGACCTGTGACGGCGCCTTCTATCGCAACGTCCCCGTCGCCGTCGTCGGCGGCGGCGACTCCGCCTGCGAAGAAGCCCTCTTCCTCACCCGCTTCGCCTCGAAGGTCTACCTCGTGCACCGTCGCGACACCTTCCGCGCCTCCGACATCATGGTACAGCGCGTCAAGGCCCATGAGAAGATCGAGCTCGTCCTGAACGTCACCCCGAAGGAGATCCTCGGCGACGCCAAGGTCCACACGCTCCGCGTCGTCGAGAAGTCCGGCGCCGATCGCGACCTCGCCGTGAAGTGCGTCTTCGTGGCCATCGGTCACGTGCCCAATTCGCAGGCCTTCACGCCGGCCCTCGCGGTCGACGAAGGCGGTTACTTCATCGCCGGCCCCAACACCGTCAGCACCAACATCCCCGGCGTCTTCGTCGCCGGTGACTGCTCCGACCACGTCTATCGTCAGGCCATTACCGCCGCCGGCATGGGTTGCCGCGCCGCCATCGAAGCCGAACGCTGGCTGGCGGGGCACTGAGGCTTGCGACGGAGTCGCAAGCCCTAGGTATTGGCGGTTGGCGGTTAGCGGTTGGGAAAGACAATTTCGGGTCTCCGGTCTCGGCTGCAGGTACGGGTGCGGGCACAGGTTCGGGTCACAGTCCCGGGACCTGCACCTTTGCCTGAACACCCGAACCAGACGCCCGATGGCTGAGACCTGAGACCTGAAATGTCTCTCCCGCCACCCGCCACCTGAGGCCGCTACCTGTCACCCGAGAATGGATGCAGTAACCGGTCTCCGGTTTCCCTTTGAGTTTTGGATACGCCGAATTTTCAGGTCTCAGGTCTCGGCTGCAGGTTCAGGTTCGGGTCTCAGGCCTGGGACCAGTACCTGTACCCGAATACCCGCACCCGATACCCGACGGCCGAGACCTGGGACCCGAACTGCTTCTGCCCGCCACCCGCCACCTGAGGCAGCCACCTGCCACCCGAGAATGGATGCAGCTAGGGCAGCACGCGGTGCTGCCCCTACCTGATGCATCATACCTAACCGCCAACCGCTTACCGCTAACCGCTAAGACCTAATCCAAAAGCATCAGGGGCGCTTACGCGCCCCTGATCACTTATTCCCCTTGTCCACGTGTCACCTTGCCCACGTGCCCCCTCGAAATAATCCCTTCGGGATTATTTCGTCAGGATCTCCATCGCCGACTTCTTCTGCGGGATGAAGGGCAGCACGTGCTCGGTGTAAGGCACGATGACGTCGAGGAGGTAAGGTCCGTCGTGATCAAGCATCTCGCGCATGGCGTCGCGGAGGTCTTCGCGCTTCATGACCTGGCGGGCCTTGATGCCGAAGCCGTTGGCGATCTTGACGAAGTCCGGGTACAGGCCGGCCGGGTTGTCGGGAGAGCCGATATTATTGGCGTCGCCGAGGATGGTGTGGCCGCGGGAACCGGCGTAGAAGCGGTCTTCCCACTGCACCACCATGCCCAGGTGCTGGTTGTTGAGGATGAGGATCTTGGCGTTGATCTTCTCGATCTTCATGCACGCGAGTTCCTGGATGTTCATCAGGAACGAGCCGTCGCCGTCGATGTCGATGACCTGCGTCTTCGGGTTGGCGACCTTGGCGCCGATGGCGGCCGGGAGGCCGAAGCCCATCGTGCCCGCGCCGAGCGAGCTGATGAAGTGGCGGGGTTCGTTGAAGCGGTAATACTGCGGGGCCCACATCTGGTGCTGGCCGACGCCGGTGGAGATGATGGCCTTGCCCTTGGTCTCTTCGAAGAGGACTTCGATGGCTTCCTGCGGGAGGATGTGCTTCGTCTTGCGCTCGTAGCTGAACGGATACGGGTGCTCTTTCTTCCAGCCGTTGATGGTCTCATACCACTTCTTCAGGTCAGGCTTCTTGAAGCCCTTCTTGGCGAGCGTGACCATGCGGCCGAGCGCGTGCTTGATCTCGGAGTGGATCGGGTAGTCCGCGAACTTGTTCTTCTGGTGTTCCGAGCGGTCGATGTCGATGTGGACGATCGTGGCGTCAGGGGCGAACTTCTCGATCGCGCCGGTGATGCGGTCGTCGAAACGCGCGCCCATGGTGATGAGGAGGTCGCTCTTGCAGACGGCCCAGTTGCCGGCGACGGTGCCGTGCATGCCGTACCAGTAAAGGGACTGCGGATGGTCGCAGGGGAAGGCGCCGAGGCCCATCAGCGTGGACGCGACGGGGATGCCGGTGGCTTCAGCGAAGGCGCGCAGCTCCTTGTGGGCGTCGCCGGAAAGGATGCCGCCGCCGATGTAAAGCGCGGGCTGCTTGGACTTCTCGATGAGGCGCAGGACCTGCTCCAGCTCGCTGTCGGCGCACTTCGGAGGCGTCGGCAGGCCGGGGATGGAGACGTCGTCGGGGGTCTTCGGGAAGACCGGGACCCACTCGTGCTGCTGGATGTCCTTCGGGATGTCGATGACCACGGGGCCCGGACGGCCAGTCGTGGCGATCTTGAAGGCCTTGTACATGATGCTCGGCAGCTCGTTATAATCGAGGACGAGGAAGGAGTGCTTCACGATCGGCAGGGTCATGCCGTAGAAGTCGGTTTCCTGGAAAGCGGCGCGACCGATGAACTGCTGGTAGACCTGGCCGGTGATGCAGATCAGCGGGATGCTGTCCATGTGCGCGTCGGCGATCGCGGTGACGAGGTTCGTCGCGCCGGGACCGGAGGTCGCCATGCACACGCCGGGCTTGCCGGTCGAGCGAGAGTAACCGTGCGCCATGAAGGCGCCGCCCTGTTCGTGACGGGGCAGGATGGTGCGGATCTTCTTGGAGCGGGTGAGGCCCTGGTGAAGCTCCATGGAAGCGCCGCCCGGGTAAGCGAAGATCGTGTCGACACCGAGGTTCTCGAGGCAGCGGACCATGACGTCGCAACCGCGCATCTTGACGCCGGTCTTGGCCGAGACGGCCGAGGGGGCGGAGGCGGTGGACTTTTGGGCGGCGTTCTTTTTGGGCATGGTCGTAGGGGGCAGGTCGAGCCTGCAGGGAATGGGTTAGAAAAGGTGGCCGGCTTGCGGGGGCAAGTGTGAATAAGTGGGGCTAAAGAGGGGTAGGGGTAGGGGTGGGGGTAGGGGTAGGAAAGTCAGAGAGGGGTAGGGGTGGAAAAACAAAGAAAAGAGGTCCGTTTTGCCTAAATTTAAGCAAATGAAGCCTACCCCTACCCCAACCCCAAACCCAACCCCAACCCCGCCTCAGAGAT
>JBILHF010000087.1:0-5632 GCA_044350605.1 Opitutales bacterium | reverse complement strand
GCGGAGGAGCCGCGGGAGCCTGGAGCCGGCTGCCGAAGGCTGAATGGCTCAGGCCCCGGTGGCCGTCATCTGACACCCGAAGATGTCTCCCACGTTTGCACCTTTGCACAGGCCGCAGGCCGATTTGCACTTTTGCACTTAAGACAGCACGCGGTGCTGTCCCTGCCTTAGAAGCGGAAACTGGAGCTGACTTCGAAGACGGCAGCGACGATCGCGAAGGCGATGAAAGCGACGAACGAGAAGGCGGCGACGAGGACCGAAGCGGAGATCGTCTGCGAGACCGTGCCGAGCCAGCGGTCGAGCTCGGCGCGGTAGGAGCGGGAGATGTCGCGGAGGCCGGGGGCCAGGTTGCCGGTCTGTTCGGCGACGGCGACGCGGTCGAGGAGCAGGCGCGGGAAGTAACCCGTGCGCGCCAGGGCCTTCGAGAGGCTGTCGCCTTCGAGCACGCGGTCGGTCGCTTCGCGGAGCTGCTGGCGAAGGGCGCGGTTGGGCGCGGTCTTCTCGGCGAGGCGGAGGGCTTCGGCGGTCGTGATGCCGTTCTCGAGGAGGACCGCGAGCGTGTGGCAGAAGTTGAGGACCGAGACACGCATCACGAACGAGCCGGCGAGCGGGATCTTCAGCAGCAGCGCGTCGGAGGCCAGACGGCCGGCCTCACTCTTACGCCAGCGCGCGATACCGATCGCCGTGATGACGCCGAGCACGAGGAGGATGGGGCCCACGACGACGAAGACGTCGGCGAAGGTCATCAGCAATTTGGTGGACAGCGGCAGCTTGCCGCCGAGCGAAGTCAGGAGCGTCTGGAGGCGCGGCAACAGGAAGAGCACGAAGAAGATCACCACGCCGACGGCGACCACGCAGATGAAGAGCGGGTAGGCCATCGCGCTGATGAGCTTACGTTTGAATTCCTTCTGCTCCGTGAAGTGGGTGATCAGGCGCTCCAGGACGTCGCGGATATTGCCGGTCGCTTCGCCGGCGGCGATGAGGTTGAGCGTCTGGCCGTCGAAGACCTGCGGGTAGGCGCCCATCGCGACGGAGAGGCTCTGGCCTTCGCCGAGTTTGGACCAGATGCCGGCGCAGAGGGCGCGCAGGCGGGATTTCTGGAGGCGGAGGGCGAGGAGACGAAGCGCTTCGCCGGCGGACATCCCGGAGCGGACCAGGTCGGCCATCGACTCGAGGAAAGGCAGGCATTCCGCTTCGGTCGGGATGAGGTCCTTGTCGGCGGGGCCGCCTTCGCGGGCGGATTCCTTGGCGCGGACGGCGGCGCCAGATTCCTCGACCTTCACCGGCTTGAGACCGCGGGCCTGGAGCTTACGGAGCGCGTCGCGGCGCAGCGGGGCCTCGATGGTGCCTTCGGTCACGGCGCCGGCGGCGTCGCGCGCGGTGTAATTGAAGACGGCCATCGCGGCGTTACTCGTTCGAGCTCAGGTTGCGGACGAGCTCGTCGATGGTCGTGAGACCCGCGGCGACCTTGAGCCAGCCCGACTTGGCGAGGGGGCGCATCCCGAGGGCGATCGCCTTCTCGGTCAGGTCGCGGTTGGAGATGCGGGTGATGATCAGGTCGTGGAGCGGCTTCGGGTGGAAGATCTCGAAGACCCCGACGCGGCCGCGGTAACCCGTGCCGCGGCACTTGCGGCAGCCCACGGCCTCCTTGAGGGAAGTCACGTCCTTCAGGAACGATTCATCCATGCCGAGCGTCTCGAGGGCCGGCAGCAGCTTCGCGCGGTCGACCGGGACCGTCTTGGCGCAGTCGGCGCAGAGGCGGCGGACGAGGCGCTGGGCGATGACCAGTTCGACGGCGGAGCCGACGAGGAACGGTTCGACGCCCATGTCGATGAGGCGGGTGATCGCGCCCGGGGCGTCGTTGGTGTGGAGGGTCGAGAAGACCAAGTGGCCCGTGAGCGAGGCGCGGATCGAGATCTCGGCCGTCTCCAAGTCGCGGATTTCCCCGACCATGATCACATCGGGGTCCTGACGGAGCGTGCTACGGAGGGCGCCGGCGAAGGTCAGGCCGATCTCGGCGCGCGTCTGCACCTGGTTGGCGCCGGGCACTTCGTATTCGATCGGATCTTCGATCGTCACGATGCGGATGTCGGGCGAGTTGATCGCCTGGAGGAAGGCGTTGAGCGTGGTCGACTTGCCGGAGCCCGTCGGTCCCGTCACGAGGATGATGCCGTGCGGGTAGTCGAGGACCTTGCGGACGGCGGCCTGCTCTTCGGCGTTCATGCCGATGCGGTCCATGTTGTAGGCCTCCTTGCGCTGATTGAGGAGACGCAGCGAGACCGACTCCGCGTAGATCGTCGGGATCGTCGAGACGCGGATATCGAGGACGTTCTTGCCGTCGCGGAAATTGATGCGGCCGTCCTGCGGGAGGCGGCGCTCCGAGATGTTGAGGCGCGCCATGATCTTCAGGCGCGAGATGATCGCGTCCTGGAAGCGGGCGAGGTTGTCGGGCAGCGGGATGGCGATGAGGATGCCGTCGACGCGGTAGCGGATGCGCAGGTTGGTCTCCTGCGGCTCGAAGTGGACGTCCGTCGCGCCTTCGGCGACGGCCTGGGTGAGGACTTCGGTGACGAAGCGGACGACCGCGGCGTCTTGGTCGGCCTCATCGGAAGCGGCGACTTCCGTGGCGGGCAGGTCATCGCCTTCGTCTTCGAGGCTGCCGGAGCCCACGCCGTAATTCTCGTTGATGAGCGCGGCCACGCGTTCAGGCGGGGCGAGATACCACTGCGGGCGGCGGGCGGCGAACGTCGCGACCCAGTCGGCCGTATCGGTGTCAGGCGGCAGGGCCGTGACGAGGCGGAGGCGGCCTTCTTCGCCGCCGGGGAGGAGCGTCGGGACGACCTGCGCTTCGGAAGCGATGCGCGCGGGCAGGATCTTCATCCCGTCCGGATCGATGGCCGGCTCGTCGAGGACTTCGAGGCCCGTGAGACGGGAAAGTTCGGCGAGGAGCGCGGCCTCGTCGAGGCCGAGGGCCTGGGCGAGGAACTTGAAGCGCGCTTCGCGCGGCGTCTCCGCGAACGAGGCGCGGGCCTCTTCGGTCAGGCGCTCGGCGAGGGCCGAGGGCAGTCCGTGCCGGTCGACGGTCAGCATGTCACTTCTTCTCGGGAGCGGCGGGGATCTTGCCGGGGACGTTGTCGAGGGCCTTCTTCGCCTCGGGTCCGATCGCGCTGCTCGTGGCGCGGCTGAGGGCGTCGAGGTTGTCGACCGCGGAGCCATTGAGCACGTAGGGACGGAGGAAGATGATCAGCTCCTGCTTCTCCTCGAGGTCGGTCGAGGAACCGAAGAGGTCGCCCAGGAACGGGATGGGGCCGAGGCGCGAGGTGGACTTCGTGGTGATGGTGCGCTGGAGGCCGCCGAGGACGACGATCTCGCCGCTCATCGCGCTCACGAAGGAGTCCGTCGTGCGCCGGCCGATGATGGGCTGGTCGTTGCCGTCGAGGCGCACGCTGCCGAGGATGTCTTCGACCGACTGGGACACCTGGAGCTGCACGGCGCCGTCCTTGCCGATGAGCGGCAGGACCTTGAGCTGGATGCCGATGTCGCGCTGCGAGACCTGCGAGGTCACCTGGCCCGTCTGCGGGGCGATGGTCGCGCCGGTGATGACGGGGCGGGATTCGCCGACGAAGATCGTGGCCTCCTTGTTGTGGGTGGTCGTGACCGCGGGTACCGAAAGCACCTTCAGGTCGCTCTTGCGCGGCGTGGTGGTGAGGCCGATCGTGGCGCTCAGGTCGTTGGTCGTCGTGTTGAACAAGCCCTGCGAGGCGAGGACCTGGGTGTTGTTCGGGGCCAGCGTGGCGTTGGTCGTGGCGGGGGCGCCGTTGACGCCGAAGCCCGCGCCGGTGCCGCCGATGCCGATGAGCTTGCCGTTGCTGACGGTCAGGCCGAGCGTGTTGAAGCCGTTGGTCTCGTTGTCGGAGAGCTTCACTTCGACGATCACGACTTCGATGCGGACCTGCGGGAGGACGATGTCGACCTTGTCGACCAGCTCATGGAGGAGGCGAAGGTCGTCGTTGGTGCCGGAGACCACGACGGAGTTGCTACGGACGTCGGGCAGCACCGTGAGGCTGCTGCTGAACTCGTCGGCGCCCATCTGCGGGGCGCCGGGAGCGGCGGCGGCCGTCGGGGCCGGGGTCGGTGCGCGGTTGAGCGTGGTGTTGCTGCGGACCGAGTTGCCGGCGCGGGCGGCGGCGGTGGTCTGGCCCGTGACGAGCGAAGTGACGAGCGTCGCGACCTGCTGGGCGTCGGCGTGGCGCAGGAAGATCACGTCCGTCTTCGTGTTCGGGTTGGATTTCTGGTCGAGCGTGTCGATCAGCTTGTCGAAGAATTCATGCTGGTCGGCCGAGCCCATGAGGAGCACGCGGTTGGTGCGCTCGTCGGCGAGGAAGGTCGTGCCGGTGCTGAGACGGAAGGGCGCGCCGCCGGAGACCGTGGCGGGCGAGCGGAGCATCGAGGTCAGCTTGTTGACCATGTCGGTCGCCATCGCGTTCTTCAGCACGTAGCTCTTGGTCACGACCAGGTCGAGCTGCGGCCTGTCGATCTGCATGGTCAGCGTCTCGATCTTCTGGAGGTTGGAGATCGAGTCGGTGATCAGCAGGGCGTTGTTGCGGCCGAAGTAGACGGGCGGCGAGGCCAGGGTCGTGTTGAGGCTCGAGGCGATCTGGGCGACGAGCTCCTGGGCGTTGGCGTGCTTGAGGGTGAAGATCTTGGAGGCGATGCGGCCGCTGGGCGGTAGCGCGAGGACGGAGCCCGTGATGAGCTGCGGCGACTCGGCCTTGGCGACGAGGTTGGGGACGACCTTCAGGAACTTGTCGCCCTGCTGGATCACGGCGATGCCGTTGAGGTTGAGCAAGGTCTCGAGGGCGAGGAGCGCTTCGTCGCGGGTGATCGAGGCGGGCAACGAAAGGGTGTAGACGCTGGCCGGGAGGGCCGCTGGCCGGAGGATGGACTTGCCGGTCCAGCGCTGCATCAGGTCGAGAACCTGGGCGACGGTCTCATCGCGGAGGATGACCGGACCGATCTGGTCGGAGCCGCTGAGGCCCGGAAGCGGGACCGCGGCGATGACACCCGGGACGACGGCGGGCGCAGCCGGAGCAGCGGGGGCGGCGGCCGGAGCGGCCTGACCGAAGCCCGCGATGGGGGCGGAGGCAGCAGCCAGCAACAGGCAGAAAATAGGCAGAGAAGCCCGCCGTTGACGAGGGGTGGAATGAGCGCGGATCACTTGGGTAAGAAGGGGTACGCTTTGATAACACCAAACGGGAGGAATAGTTCGACGAAAAATCGGTCTTTGAGAGGTTTTTTCGGGGGTTAAGCCCACCGCAAACAGGGAGATACCCTATGAGTAGTGAACATAGTTTCACCTTTTACTTGCCTCCCCTCTCAGGTTGGGGCAAAAGGGCTGTATTGTTGCTATGCGTGAAGACATCCCCGACTGGCTGGGCAAGCCGCCTCTCCGTGGAACGGACCAATGGGAAGTCTGGCTGACCAAGTGGCGGCGCTACGCCAAGGTCGAGCTACGGGACGCGGCGGCGGACGACCCGGAATATGATTTCGGGCTGCTGACGCCCGAGGAGCGCTGGCGGGTGGCCTTGGCCCTCCAGGTCAAAGCCCAGATCGAAGCCGGGCGCCTGAACGC
>JBILHF010000011.1:10000-35960 GCA_044350605.1 Opitutales bacterium | reverse complement strand
CGGGCGGTGTCATCACCGTGACCGTCGACCGCGTGGACCGTTTCAAGCGCCAGGTAGATTTCCGCCTCTATGATGATCGTCAGGCCCAGAAGCCGAGGGGACCGGAACGGCGGAAGGGACAGAGGTAGGCATAGAGGACTGAGTCGAGGACGGCGTTGAGGACTGAATAGAGGGCTGAATTGATTCGATGCAGCAGGTAGGGGCAGCACCATGTGCTGTCCTTTTTCGTGGTAGGGCTGACCACCCTTGGTCAGCCGCGGTTGAGCGAGGGCGCTCAACCCTACCCAAGACAGAGAGACATCACTCCGGGGGAGACCGGAAACCGGAAGGTTAACTGAGGCAGAAACACTTTCGGGTCTCAGGTCTCGGCCGTCAGGTATCTGGTACGGGTTTTCAGGTACAGCTTCAGGTGTCGGGCATTCTGCCATCCGTCCTATGTCATCGATTCAGTCATCCATTCAGCCCTCAACGCAGTCCTCCATTCTGCCCTCTATTCAGTCCTCAATTCTTCCAAACAAGCCTCCCCCACGCGCGGGCGTAATCGCCGGCGGCTTTGCCGAGGCGGATGCGGCCGGCGTCGTCGTCGGTCCATTTGACGGAGATCTCGATGAGCTTGGCACCGGCGCGCGCAAGACGGACGAAGGCTTCGGCGCCGAAGGAGAAACCACGGGCGTCGGCCGGCATCTGCAACTGCGCGAAGACGGAACGACGCACGAGCTTCAGGCCGCAGCCGGGATCGGTCAGGCGCGCGCCGGGCAGCATCCGCCAGAAAAACGAAAGCGTCGCGGAGATGAGCGAACGTTTCCACGAGCGACCGACGACCTGCGAGTCGCGATGCCAGCGGGAGCCGGCGATGAGGTCAGCCTTCCCTTCCGCGATAAGACGATAGCCACGCACGAGCGCTTCGGGATCCGTGGCCATGTCGGCGTCGCAATAGGCGAGGACATCATAGCCCTCTGGCGCCGACTCCCAGGCGGAACAGATCGCGACACCCTTGTCGCCATGGTCGCACGCCCGATGATAGACGACGCGATACGGGATCTTCGCGGACGCTTCGATGGCGACCGAGCGGGTCCAGTCCGTCGAGCCGTTGTCCGAAACCACGATCAGGGCGTCCGCGCAGCCGTTAGCCTGCAGGCTCTCCGCCAGACGGGCCAAGCCCGGCCCCAGACGGCGCTCCTCATTGCGGACCGGAATGACGATTAGGAGGGGCATCGCGGACGGGTAAAATCCTTCATTTACCTAAATAACTCAACACTTACCTAGGCTCGATGCGATTGAGATGAGATTGAGACTCAGTTTCATATTTGACTGTTGAGACTGAATCTCAATTTTTGGTGACCAGCCCATTTCGTCATGCGCCCGTTCCTCCTCTTCCTGCTCGCCGCCAGTCAGGTGACCTTGGCCCAGACCGCGCCTTCGACGGTCAAGCCCAGCGAACTCGCCCCCCTGACCGTGACGGGCATCGCGCCGGACGCCTTCATCCTCCCAGGCTCGGCGGCCATCATCGAAGGCGACGAGTTCCGCGCCAAGGGCTATACGAATATCAAGCAGATCGCCGCCAACACCCCGGGCGTGTTCGTGCGCGACGAGGACGGCTTCGGCAACTTCCCCAACATCTCGATCCGCGGCGTCGACGGCACGCGCAGCGCCAAGGTCACCCTGATGGAAGACGGCATCCTGACCGCGCCATCCCCCTATTCCTCCCCCAACGCCTACTACGCGCCGAAGTCAGGGCGCATGTCCGGCATCGAGTTCCTCAAGGGCTCGAGCCAGGTGATGTATGGCCCGCACACCACGGGTGGTGTCATCAACTTCCTCTCGACCCCGATCCCGACCGGCGGCCAGCGCTTCTTCTCGCGTCTCACGGCCGGCAACTACGGTAACTTCTTCAACCAGACCTGGCTCGGCGGCACGACGATGACCGAGTCCGGCAAGGTCGGCGCGCTCGTAGAACTGCACTCCCAGCTGAGCGATGGTTACCGCGTGATCGACGGCGTCGGCCGCCGCAGCGGCTTCACCCTCACCGAACCGATGGTCAAGCTGTCCTGGGAACCGAAGGGCGCCCTCCGCCAGCGCATCGAACTCAAGGTCGGCCAGACCGATTTCGAGGCCGACGAATCCTACGCCGGCCTGACCGAGGCCGACCTCCGCGCGAATCCGGACCGTCGCTATGGCTCGAGCCGCTTCGACCACCACGTGGCCGAACACTGGCGCACCTATCTCAAGTGGATCGCCGAACCGGACAAGTCCCTCCGCCTTGAGAGCGCGCTGTATTTCAATAAGTTCGATCGCAACTGGGACAAGCTCGACGGCCTCACGACCACCACCGGCGCGACGCTCCGCACCAACGTCGCCGAAGCCCTCGCCCACGCCCCTTCCCTCGCGATCCTGCGCGGCGACCTCATCGCCGGCAATGACGGCGCCTTCTTCACCAACGACGCCACGCGCAACCACGAGGCCTACGGCTGGCAGGGCTCGGTGCGGAAGCAGTTCGAGACCGGCGAAGTACGCCATGAGCTCGTGACCGGCCTACGCGTCCACCGCGACACCGCCGGAGGCTCGAACCAGCGTACGACCTACGTGGTCGACGACGGCCTGATCGGCGCGGGCACCAAGGCCGCGGTGACTTCGGCCGGCTTCCAGGAGACCCTCGCGACGGCGTTCTTCGTCGAAGACGCGATCAAGTTCGGCGCGCTGACCCTGCGTCCGGGCGTGCGTTACGAATTCCTCGACATGGCCAACACCACCTCCGGCGGGGCCTACACGCCCGTCGACAGCGAGATGGTCATGGGCGGACTTGGCTTCACCTACGAACTCAACGCGCAGAGCACCGTCTTCGGTGGCGTCTACCGCGGCGGCTCGGCGGCTAATCCTTCCGGCTACGCCGCCGGCACGCGCTCCGAAGAAAGCCTCGGCAAGGAACTTGGCCTGCGTCACCGCGACCGTGCGACCAGCTGGGAACTCACCGCCTTCCATACCGATTTCCGTAACCTCATCGCGCCCGTGGTCGGCGTGGCCGGCGGCGGCCTGATGCCGGTCACCAACGGCGGCGGCGCGACCTCTTACGGACTCGAAGCACTCGTGCGGCATGACCTCGCCGGCGCGCAAGGCCGTAGCTACGCGCTGCCGGCCTACGCAGGCGTGACTTGGACGCACGCCCGCTTCAGCGACATCGAAGGCAGCCGCCTCGGCAATTCGGCCGGCCTCTTCGCCGGAGCGAGCAACGGCAACGAGATCCCGTATATCCCGGAATGGAAACTCTCGGCCGGCCTCGGCTTCGAGACCGGACCGTGGGGCGGCTCGCTCGACCTCAGCTACTACTCCGCGACCTGGGGTACGGGCTACAACGCCGGGCCTCGCCTCGTCGACGGCTCCGGCGCGCTGGCCAATCCGTCCACGCTCGACGGCAAGGTCGACGGCCTGTTCACCGTGGACCTCAACCTCCGCTATCAGCTGACGCCGTCCTTCAAGCTCGTCGGCGGCGTCCAGAACCTGCTCGATAAGCGGGCCATCATCAGCCGTGCCCCGCTGGGTGCGCGCGCCAACGCCCCACGCACCTTCTTCTGCGGGGGCGAACTGGCCTTCTGAACCCCGGACGCGACTTGCCACCGCCGGGCCGCGCTCGCATCGTCACCTTACTCCGCGCATGCGCCCCGCGCCCGTCCAGCCTGACTCCGACCGCCTCCTCGACTTCGTGGTCGTGGCGCTCGCCTTCGTGGCGTTGGCGGTGTCAGTGAGCGGCCTGAGCCGAACGCCTCCGCGGCTCGAACCCGCGACGCTCCCGCCCGCGAAGGCCAAGCCGGCTTTGGTGAAGCTCGACCCCACCAAACTCCGCACCGCGTCCGCCGCGAACGCCGACAGCGCCGCCGTCGCCCCGGACGCCGCGTTGGCGCCCGCTCCCCTCGCCCCGATCAGCTCGCTCCCGAACATGAACCTCCCGGCCCTGCCCCAGGTCCCCGCCGTGAGCATCCGCCAGACGCCCGTGACGGCGACCGTCGCCGCCGCCGGTAAGGCCGGCGCGACCGGTGCGGCGCGTGGCGGCGTGACCGCCGGCCCGATCGTGCTCGATGTCGCCGAGATGGCCGGACGCCAGCCTTGGCCGGAGTATCCTTACGAATGCCTGCGTCGTCGCGAAAGCGGCGTCGTCCGCGTCGTCTTCGAGGTCGGCGAGAACGGCGCCGTGCGCCGCGCCCGCGCGGTCAATACTTCCGGCTGCCATCGCCTCGACGAGGCCGCGACCGACACCATCCTGCGCCGCTGGGAATTCCCGGCCGGCGACGTCCGCCTCTACGAGATCTCCATCCAATTCCAACTCCAGTGACCATGCCCCTCGCCAACGTGCTCGTAGAGACCTTCCTCAAAGGCGGCCCCATCATGTGGCCGATCCTCGTCTGCCTGATCGTCGCCCTCGCGACCGTGGCCGAGCGCCTGCTCTACTGGCGCAACGTCCGCCGCCTCCGTGCCGACAAAGCCTTCAGCGAGGCCCTCTGGGAAGTCCGTCTCGGCCAATACGGTCCGGCCTGGCAGCGCACGCAGGGAGCGCCCTCGCCCTTCCTCGTCGCGCTCCGCTCCGGCCTAGCCAATGGCCGCACCGAACCCGTGACCGCCATGCAGCTGCGCGCCGAAGAGACGCTCGAGGAGGCCGGCGCCCGCCAGTGGTTGCTGAGCACCATCGTCACGCTCGCGCCGTTGCTCGGCCTGCTCGGCACCGTCGTCGGCATCATGGGCAGCTTCCAGTTCATCGGCTCCGAGCAGCTCGCGGTCGCCAAGGTCAGCGGCGGCGTCGGCGAAGCCCTCATCGCGACCGCGGCCGGCCTGGGCATCGCGATCTTCTGCCTCATCCCGCATAACTTCTTCCACCGCCGCGCGCAGTCCCTGCGCCATGACCTCGAGCAGGCCATCAACCAGGCCGAGATCGCGCTGAAGAGCGCGGCGGCCGCCGGCCAGCCGGTGAGCGATTTCCAACCTGCGCCCGACGAAGCCGGGCGCCGTCGCTGAGATGGCCCTCCGCCTCCGCCGGCCGAAGGATGAAGAGACGGGCGCGCGCATCGAGATCGTGCCGCTCATCGACATCATGTTCTTCCTGCTGGCCACGTTCATCCTGGCCACGCTCGGCCTGACGCAGAGCCAGGCGCTCGCACCCGTGCGCCTGCCGACCTCCGGCGCCGCCACGGCCTCGGCCGAACGTAACCTCGTCGTCGCCGTCGATGCCGCGGGCACGCTCTCGCTCGACGGCCGCGCGCTCGGTCGCAACGAACTCGTCGCCGAACTGCGCCGCCGCGCCGCCGCCGCGCCCGGCCGGCCGGCCCTCGTGCAGGGCGACGCCCGCACGCCGTTCGCCGCCATGACCCGCGCGCTCGAGGCCGTCGGCGAAGCCGGCATCACCGAAGTGCGCTTCGCCGCCGAACCCGTCGAAAGCAAATGAGCCTGCGCGCCATCCAGTTCGCCTTGATCGGCCTGCTCGTCGCCGTCGCCGGCTGGCAGTGGCAGAGAGACCTCGGCCTGCGCGCGGATTACGCCGCCGAAGGCGCCACGCGCGCCAAGCTGACCGCCGACCTCGCCCAGGCGCGCGCCGAAGGCGAAGGCCTCAAGCAGGATCTCACCGAACTGCGCACGCAGCTCGAGCGCACGCGCGCCCTCCGCGCCGAGGCCGAAGCGGATAACCGGAAACAGACAGCGGAATTCGTCGCCCGCACCAAGGACTGGCAGGCGGCTCTGCGCGGATGGGAAGACGCGGTGAAGGCCCGCGATGCCCGCCTCAACGCCCTGCAGGAACGTGAGAAACTCATCCTCACGAAACTTACCGAAGCCGTCCGCCACGCCGAAGAAGCGACCGCACGGGCCGAGGAGATGAGGAAGAGGATTGAGGAGAAGAAGTGATGGTCACAGGTGGTGGCGGTTAGCGGTTGGCGGTTAGCGGATAGAAAGAGACAGTGGGAGGACTGAGTGGATGACGGATGACAGATGGCAAAGATCCCGTACCTGCACCTGAACCTGGATACCCGTACCAGAGTCCTGATGGCCGAGACCAGGGACCTGAAAGAAATATCCCCAGCCATTCATCCGGTCTCCGGTTTCCGGTTTCCGGTTTCCCTTTGGGTTGATGGCTATTTACTTGGGTAGGGGCGTGGCTTCGCCGCGCCATCCGACAAAGAAGTGCACGATTAATCGTGCCCCTACCTGGATTCGCCCTGCGGCGAATCAGAGACAGCTATGTCGTGACGCGGTCCCGACCCTACCGATGCGATGCCAACCGCTAACCGCTTCCACCTACTTCTTCAGCCCACCTTCTCCTTGATCGCCGCGAGCATCTGATCGGGGGCGAGGCCGTTCGCGGCGCGGAGGGTCTTCACGTCGGTGGCGTGACCGACGAAACGGTCGGGCCAGCCGAGGCGAAGCACCGGCGTGCGGACGCCGAATTCGGCGAGGGTCTCGAGCGCGCCCGTGCCGAAGCCGCCGGTGACGGCACCGTCTTCGAGCGTGACGATGAGTTTCGCGGCCTTGGCCTGCGTGACGAGCAAGGTGGCGTCGAGCGGCTTGGCGAAGCGCGCGTTGACCACGCCGACGGAAAGACCGGTCTGAGCAGAGAGCTGTTCGGCGAGGGCCTGCGCCTCGGGCACCATCGTGCCGAGAGCCCACAGCTGGACGTCGGCGCCGGCGCGGAGGACTTCGGCCTGACCGAGCGGGATGAGCGCGGGCTGCGCCTTGATCGCCTTGCCGGCGGCGGCGCCGCGCGGGTAGCGGATGAACATCGGCGCGCCGGACTTCAGCGCGGTGTGGAGCATGTCCGCGAACTCGTCCTCGTCCTTCGGCTGCATCAGCGTGACGTTCGGGACGCAGCGGAGGTAGGCGATGTCGAAGAGACCGTGGTGCGTCGGGCCGTCGCTGGGCGAGACTCCCGCCCGGTCCATGCAGAAGGTGACCGGCAGGCGCTGCAGGCACACGTCATGGATGACCATGTCGTAGGCGCGCTGCATGAACGTGGAGTAGATCGCGCAGACCGGGCGGAGGTCGCGGGCGGCGATGCCGGCGGCGAAGAGCGCGGCATGCTCCTCGGCGATGCCGACGTCGTGATACTGCGCGGGCAGTTCCTTCTTCAGCTGATTGAGGCCCGTGCCCGAGGGCATCGCGGCGGTGATGCCGACCACGCGGGAGTCAGCCTTGGCCTCGCGGAGCAGCAAGGCTCCGAAGACGTCCTGCCAGGCCTTAGGGGCGCCGGCGGCGCCGGAAGCGAGCGAGTCGCCCGTCTCGGGATCGAAGGCGCCCGTGCCGTGGAATTTCTCCGGATTCTTGAGGGCGGCGCCGAGGCCGCGACCTTTCTCCGTGCGGACGTGCAGGAGGATCGGACCTTGGGAGTCCTTGCAGAAATTCAGGTATCGCTCGAGGGCGCCAAGGTCATGGCCATCGATCGGACCGACGTAACGCACGCCATACTGCTCGAATAGTGAGGAGCTGTGCGTGAACCAGTTCTTCACGTGGCGCTTGAAGCTGCGGCCGAAGTCCAGGAATTTGGTCCCCAGGCGGCTCTTACCGAGAAAGCGCTTCAGCCCCTGCTGGGAGTTATTGTAAGGACGCGTGACGATCAGGCGGCTCAGGATATCGGCGACCGCGCCGACGTTGCGGTCGATGGACCACTCGTTATCATTGAGCACGATGACCAGGCGCTTGGTCGACTTCGCGGCGTTGTTGAGGGCCTCCATCGTGACACCGCAGGTGAGGGCCGCGTCGCCGATGAGCGCGACCACGTGCGAGTCTTCGCCGAGGCGATCGCGGGCGTTGGCGAGACCGACGGCGGCGGAGAGCGCCGTGCCGGCATGGCCCGCTCCGAAGACGTCGTGCAGGCTCTCCTCGCGATTAAGGAAGCCGCTCAGACCGCCCGTGGTGCGGATACCGTCGAAGTCGGCGCCATTACGGCCGGTGAGGAGCTTGTGGACGTAGCCCTGGTGGGCCACGTCGAAGACGAACTTGTCGCGCGGCGTGCCGAAGACGCGGTGCAAGGCGATCGAAAGTTCGACCACGCCGAGATTAGGACCGATATGGCCGCCGTTCTTGGCCGTGACGGCCACGAGGCGTTCGCGGATCTCCTGCGCGAGGAGCGGGAGCTGCTCGGGCGCGAGGGCCTTGACGTCGGCCGGACCGCGGATGGACGCGAGCAGCGACATCAGCCCTGCGATTCTTCGCCGCGCTTGCCCAGCTGCTCGATGCGCAGTTCGGCGGCCTCGAGCGACTTCTGGCAGGACTTCAGGAGGCGCATGCCTTCCTCATACTTCGCGACAAGCGCGTCGAGGGAGACATCGCCGGACTCGAGGGACTCGACGAGCTGCTCGAGCTGCTTGAGTTCGGCCTCGAAGCCTTCCTTGCCGGAAGCCGAGGCGGGTTTCTTGTCCGCGCACATGGACCTACTGTCAGCGGAGCACCCTCCCCTCTCAAGCGGATTGTGCGGATTCCGGGCGAGAAACCGCGACCGGCCGGCTCAGAGATACTGTGTCAGCGACTTGACCGTCGGCGCATCGAGGCGACGGACCAGCGCCACGGCCAGGTCGACGCAGGCCTGCAGGTCGGCGACGTCGATGACCGCATTGTGCGTGTGGATGTAGCGGGCCGGCACGCCGAGAACGATGACCGGGAGGCCCAGCTCGTGGGCCTGGAAGGCACGCGCATCGGTGCCACCCGTGCGGCGGACCGCCAGCTGGCAAAGGATGCCTTGCTCCGCTGCGACCTGCAGCGTCAGGTCGACGAGGCGCGGATTCATGATCGCCGTCGGATCGTAGGCGCGCACCTGCACGCCGCCGCCGAGGGCGCCTTGGTGCTCCCCATGCGGGGCGAGGCCGGGCAGGTCGTCGGCCGGCGGGCCTTCGAGGACGATGACCACGTCGGGCTTCGCGAGACGGGCGGCGACGACCGCGCCGCGGCAGCCGACTTCTTCCTGCACCGTCGCGACCGCGAGGAGATCGGCGGCGGGCGGAGCGGCATCGAGCGCGTGCGTGGCGAGCGTCAGCGCGGCCATGCCGACGCGGTTATCGAAAGCCTTGGCGACGTAGAGGCCCGGTTCGGCGAGCGCCGTGAACGGACCTTCCGGCACGACCGGATCGCCGGGGCGGATGCCGAGGCGCGCGACGGCGTCGGCCGAGCGCGCGCCGATGTCGACGAGCACCTTGTCGGCGGAAGCGGCCTGAGCGCCGCCCTGATGAGGCGGGAGCGCGGCGACGACGCCGAGGAATTCCTTACGCGCGGAGCGCGACCAGATGCGGAGACGCTGCGCGGCGAGGACGCCATCGGGCCAGCCGCCGACCGGGACCAGACGCAGGAAGCCGTCGTGGGTCACCGCTTGCACGAGGAAGCCGATCTCGTCCATGTGCGCCGTGAGCACCACACGCGGACCGCCCTTCTCCTTGGCGGGCGCGGCGAGCACGCCGCCGAGGCCGTCGGCGCTGAACGCGCGGCCGCGGAGTTCGCGGACGAAGATCGCGCGGACCGCGTCCTCGTGGCCGGACGTGCCGTGGGCCTGCGTATAATCTTCGAGCAGGCGGAGGACTTCAGGCAGACGGGTCGACATAAAGGAAGGGCTCAGCGCGGCTGGCGGGTCTGCAGGCGCGGCTTCAGGCCGGCCTTGGCGGCGGCATCGAGCGCCCCGACCGCGGCGCCCGTGAGCGAACGCTCATCGGCGACGATGATGACTTCCGTGCCAGGCGATTTCAGCGCGTGATCGACGAGGGCCTTCGCGAGCGCGTCGGCGGCGATGGCCTTGCCCTCGAGGTAGAGTTTGCCGTCGCGGTCGACGCCGACGACGAGCGAAGAAGCCTCGGCGCCGGCCGTACCCGCGGAAGCCGTGGGCGGCACGATGGCGAGCGCGCGCGTCTGCTCGAAGCGACCGCTCAAGAGCAGGAAGAAGACCAGCACCACCATCACGTCGATGAGCGGCACCACGTTGATGTCGGCGCGACGGCGGCGGGCGACGACGAGGCTCATCGGCGGCGGGCTTCGAGCGCCTCGACAAGGACGTCGAGCCGCGAGGACAGGACTTCGAGACGTCGGGCGAGCCAGTTGGCGGCGAGGAGCGCGGGAATCGCGATGCAGAGGCCGATCAACGTCGTGCTGAGCGCGAGGCCGACGCCGCGCGTGAGCGTCTGCGTGTCCGGGATGCCCTGTTCCGGGAAGAGCGTGGCGAGACCGGCGACCGTGCCGAGCAGGCCGAGCAAGGGCGCGCCCGCGACGATGCTATCGAGCAGGTGGAGTCCACGCTGCAGGCGGATGAGTTCGTGTCGGGCCCAGGCCTTGAGCACTTCGCCCGAGGCGCCATCCTTCCAACGCTGCACGAGACGACCCGCGACGGACTCGCCGTCGGCGGCGCCGACCTGGTCGAGCTGGCCGGCGAGGACCGCCTTGACGACGGTCTCGGGCGCGACGCGAGAGACTCGCAGGGCGAGGGCTCGTTCGATGATCAGATAGACCGCGAGGAAAGAGCAGAAACCGAGCGGCCAGATAAAAGCGCCGGCACCTTGGATGAGGGTTTGCACCCCTGTAACGTCGGGAAACCCCCAGAGGTCGCAAGCCCCCTCTATAAATTGCCAATAAATCACTATTTTATGACTTTAAATGACTTTAAACGATTAAATTCAATCTTTTGGAACAAATGTTAAAAACCAATCCTTTGACTTAGCCCTAGGGGGGTTTACTGTGATTTTACCCCAATTTCCTATGAGACTTAAACGCTCAGGTTTCTCCCTCGTGCTCTCGCTGACCATCATGGCGGCGATGGTGATGATGGTGATCGTCCTCGCCTCCTTCCTGCAGGTGGAAAGCCGCCTCGCGCAGAGCAACGCCGGCTTCCTACGGGCACGCTTCAACGCCCTCGCGTCGGCCCGGATCGCGATCGCGCAGCTGCAAGTGATGGCCGGCCCCGACCAGCGCGTGACCATGCGCGCGGACATGTTCTCGCCGGACATGGCCTCGCCGCCGCCCACCTCGGTGCCGACGGGCGCGCTCGCCAACCCCAACAAGCCCGCCGCGGTCTCGCACCAACGTCGTTACTGGACCGGCATCTGGGCCACCGGCGGCGTCGACTCGTCCAAGCCGCGCGACTGGAACGTCGCCGATCCGCACGACACGCGCCTCTTCCTCGGTTGGCTGACTTCCCCGCTCGCCGTCGACGGCGGCAACCAGGAGCTCGCCGACGCGAATTTCCTGAACCATTACCTGCCGAACCGCACCCACTTCGACGCTTCGACCGGCAAGGTCGCCGGCGGCTACGCGAGCAGCGAAGGCCAGATGCTCATCAACCTCCTCAGCGCCGTCGCGCAGAATCCGATCACCACGCCGAATTTCGTGCGCCTCGTCGGCGGTTCCCCCGCCGGTACCGGCGGTCTGGTGGCCGGCAGCGTGCAGTGGCCCGCCACGGCGACCACTCCCTTCCTGCAGGAATACTACGGCGCGGTCGACCTGCCGTCGATGCCCATGCCTGGCCCGACGATGGCCAGCGGCGCGCTCGGCGCCCGCGGTCGCTACGCTTTCTGGATCGGCGATGAGGGCATCAAGGCGAAGGTCAACCTCCCGGACGCCAACGCGCCCTTCCCTGCCGCGACCGTCACCGACTGGGATAAAGGCTTCGCCGGCTCCGCCGCGCAGCGCAGCGCCATCGAATCCGTCACACCCTCCCTCAACGCCACCGCAGCCGCCCTGCTGCCCGGAGGTTTCAGCGCGAACTTCCAAGCCTGGCGCGCCAACGACATACTGAACGCCGGCAGTTGGAACCTCCTCCAGCTCCCGCAGGCCCGCACCCGTGGCGACCTCAATGCCTGGGCCGCGCGCCAAGGCGGTGGCTTCGCCGCCGGCGACACGATGGCCACGGCCACCCGCCTGCTCTGGCACGAGATCACCCCGCTGTCCTTCTCCGTCCTCGCCGACACGCTCAACGGCGGCGTGAAGACCGACCTCTCGACCGCCTTCGAACTGCCCTATTCGGTCTTCCGAACGCTGGAGATGTATCCCGGCCAGAAGGACACCACCGCGACTCCGACGATCGCCGACCGCCGCCAGTCGCTCTTCCACTCCTCGCCCAACGCCACGTTCAACCCGAGCATGGCCACAGACCTCGACTACAACCGCCCGAACCTCGTCGACAAGCTGGGTTCGGCCTCGGAATTGCTACGGGCCTCGCCGCGCTCCGCCGAGTGGGCCCCTCGCTACCTCCGCACGATCTCCTCGATCGGGACGACGATCGACCTCATCAAGAACCGCAACGGCGGCGAGACCCCGGAACGCCTCGGCTTCGCCTACGAAGTCCCGCTGGCATCCCAGTTCTTCAACGCCGATCGACTCACCGCCAACCTGGTCAGCCTGAGTGCCGCATCCAACGAGCGTTCGCTGCTGAAGAACGACGCGCTGCCTTACTCTGACATCCGCCTACTCAGCGGAGCCGGCGACCCGACCACGCATCCCGACAACTGGACCGGACGCATCGTCCGCGGCCCGACATGGGATCTCTACCGCAACTTCTACCGTATGTATAAGCGGGAGACCGAAGCCGCCGCCGGCACGTCCGGAGCCCTGCGCGGCCAAGGAGCGCCCGGTGACGCCAATACCTTCATCGTCCGCGGCATCGAACCGCTCACCTATGCCAGCGGTAATCGCGGGCTGCCGACGCGCCGGGCTGGTCCGGCCCAAGGTGACGCCAACGTCGCCCCGGTCAATCCGGTGCTCGACAACTTCTTCGGCAGCGGCGCCGCCGCCACGAACTACTTCCACCGCAACAATCTCGCCGACGGCGCCGTCGGCCCGACCTTCCAGGCTGAGCGACGCTTCCGCATCCCCTTTGACGCGGCCCTCGTCGGCGGCGGCAGCACCCCGGAAGGACTGCCCATCCAAGGACGTCATCGCGTGGCCGCCGGTCTGAGCGCCCCGACCAACCTTTCCGATTCGGATTACGACAGCGGCGGCATCCCTCAGCAAGTCACGACGACACGCACCTGGCCGACGAGCCCGGTGCTCGCGCCGACGATCCTGCGTTTCTCGACGATCTATTCAGGCGTCCGCCAAAGCGACAAGCTCGGCATGACCGTCGACCCCATCATCGTCATCCATAACCCCTACGACGTCCCACTCGAGTTCGAAGGCCTCGCCATGGTGACGAGCGGCATGAGCTCTCCGTTCCGCTTCATCTTCCGCGCGACCGGCCTGACCATTAATTCCACCGAGTGGCAGTATGCGCAGCGCCCCGGCGACACCCCGCCCCTGCCGCCGCCCAACAACGTGTCCGCCCCAGGCCAGACCGTCGACATCGGCGACGTCGTCATCGGCGGCGGCGAGAACGACAACCGCTCGATGTCCTTCCGCATCGTCGCCGGCTCCAACGGCACGACCGGCGGTGGCGGCCAGGTCATCCGGCTCGAGCCAGGGCAGATTCGCGTCATCGGCACCTCGCCCCTGCCCGGCGACCTCATCAACAACACGAACACCAACGTCTCCATCCCCGGAGACATCGGCTTCGACCTGTCGAGCCGGGCGTTCTACAAGATGACGCCGTTCCACAACGTCCGCGCGCGCCTGGGTTCCGGCGCCCGCAATCAGAACGCCGAACGAGTGCTCTGGACGATGGACTTCGACCTCTGCAAGGCCTTCGCCGATTATGACCCCGACGGCGCCGGCCCCCTGCCCCCGATCACGTGGACGAACGGCGGCCTCAACGACATCGAATACGCCCGCCGCCTCAACGACCTTTGGTCGAACGTGAAGTCCCAGCGCCGCGTGCACGATGCGCTGCCCCTCTGGGATGGCTCGCTCCCCTCGCTCGAGACCCAGCTTGGCGGACGCTCCATCCAGATCCTCGTCCGCAACCAAGGCTGGATCAACTACAACGGTTACGTCGTCGGCACCGAAGGCGAGATGATCACGACCGACAAAGGGCCCGACGCGCTCTGGGGAACCTTGGATGACACCGAGACTTACAACCGCCACCCGACGCTCTACGTGGCGCCGACCCGGCGAAACGGGCGCATCGCCGTGCAGGGCAACCAGTCCTGGAACTTCTACCTTATCGGCAAGAAGAGCATCGACGGAGGCAACACGCTGAATACCCACCGCCGCTGGTTCGGCTCCCCTGACGAAGACGCGAGCACCTACATCGTCGACCCAATCAATAACAACCGCCTGATCAAGAAATTCGCCGAAGGCTCCCAGACCATCAACGGTTTCAACACCGTCGACGAAAGCCTGCTGCTCAACTTCCAGGCGATGACCTCCGGGTGGCCGATGTATAGCAATCCGAACAACGACGAAGGCTATTTCACGCAGCCCGACCGCGAATGGACCCGGGCGCTCGGCGCCAATCCGCCAACCCCCAACTACTATATCAAGGGAAGTTCGGTCGGCCTAGGCGTGCCGACCGACCCTGAGTTCAACATTGGAAACGGCAAGGGACTAGAGACGACCAACGCCAAGGCTGACACGCTGCATAACTCGCAGGAAGTCATCATGACGCCGAACGAACCGAAGCTGCCGGTCTTCATGGTCGATTTCGTCCGGCGCTCCGCGGAAATGACCCGCGACACGCTCAAGTGGTATCCGTCCAATTACCTCTCCTCCGGCTTCGGCATGAAGACCACCCCCCCCGGCGTGGGCTATGACCGTCTGCAGACCCCGCCTGAGATGCGCAACGCCCCGCTGACGCCTTACTTCCTCAGCAACCGCGCCCAGCAGGCCCAGCTCTTCGGCTACGACGGCAAAGCGCACACGCCGATCGGCTGGGTCGAGACCCAACGCGTGCTTCGGGGCTCGCTCATCGACACCGAGTTCCCGACCACCGCCGACAAACGCGGCGCCTTCTGGGGTCCGAGCGTCAACAACGACACCATCGGCAAGAGCACCATCGTCCTGTACCCGATCCCCCGCCGTCCGCTGCTCTCTCTCTCGCAGCTCGGCACGGCCGCCTTCGCCGAAGTGAGCACCGACGCCGACCTGACGGTTGGCTCTTCCTTCGCCCACCCGGGCATCGGCGACCTCACCCGCATCGTCGAATGGCCTGGCCCGCGTGACCTATTCCCGAGCGAGTCCGCCCTCGCCGCTGACGTGAAGGGACCCGTGCCGGAACTCGGCTATGTAGCCAAGCACATGGGCTCCCGCCCGGTGCGCAACCGCGCCGACGTCCGGACCGACCACGCCTTCGCTGCCAACTACGCCCTCTGGGACACCTATTACTTCAGCGGTCTCAACCTGCAGGCGAACTCCTACTCGCAGATGGACGGCACGTCCCGCGACTGGCCGAGCGCCGGCGCCGACCTGCCGATCGACGCCACGGTCCGGACCCAGCAGGCCACCGCGCTCACCGCGGCCGGCGTCCTCAACGCGACGAGTTTCGCGAGCCTCAAGACCGCGCTGAACGAGGGCCGGAAGCCCCTCGCGAACAAGCGCGTCAACTATCTCGCGGACGGCAAGCCCTCGTTCACGCTCAACGCGCAGTATCAGACCACGCTGCGCCTGCCTGAGACCGAGTTCCCGCATCCGAAATACCTCGCCCGCACTTCGCTCTACGATGGCGGCTTCAACGTGAACTCCACCTCGCGCGCCGCCTGGCGCGCCGTGCTCGGCGGCCTGCGGGGTCAGACCCTGCCCGACGCCGCCACCCCGGCCGCGCCGACGGTGACCGCCCTCACCAAGTTCGCCCGCGCCTTCGGTCCGGCCGATAATTCCGGCAGCGACCCGTGGACACAGTATCGCGAACTCTCCGAGGCGCAGGTCGATGAACTGGCGGGGCGCGTCGTCGAAGAGGTCCGCATCCGCGGGCCGTTCATGTCGCTAGGCGACTTCATCAACCGTCGCCTCGTCAACAACGACGTCTTCGGCCTCAAGGGCGCGCTGCAAGCCGCCATCGACAAGAGCTCGATCAACAACACCGCGATCACCGCGGCCGGCGGCATCTTCACTGCGCCTGCCGCCAATAGCTCGCCGCCGACGGATCCGAACGTGATCTTCTCTAACAACTCCACCACCGGCGGCTGGTGGCGCGAGAACAATGCCTACCCGCGCATCAACTCCAATCAGCGCTTCCCCTCAATCCGGGCGATGAGCCGCACCAACAGCCCAGCCAGCGTCACGGCCGGCCTCGGCGCCCCCGGCATCGTCACGCAGATGGACGTGCTGAACTCCGTCGGCCCCAACCTGACCGCCCGCTCCGATACCTTCGTGGTGCGCGCCTACGGCGAAGCCCAAGACGACGCCGGCAACGTCATCGGTAAGGCTTGGGTCGAAGTCGTCGTGCAACGCTCGACCGAATACATGGCCATGGGCGTGGGACAACGTTACCCGGAATACGTCGAACCGAATCGCCGCCGCTTGGCCTATCGCGTCAACAGCGATGCCAACAAGGCCTACGACCGTCAGGCGCTCGTGGAGACCTACGAGGTCGCCCCGCCGCCCAATCCGCCCGGTTCCACCGCCGCCGACCGCCTCGCCCTCGCCCAGGAACAGCGCCTGAACCGTATCCTTGGCCGTCGCTTCCGCGCGACCGGCCTGCGCTGGCTCGCCGCGAACGAAATCTGACATGTCCTTACCGAGAATCCTCACCGCCGTCCTCTGCGGCGGCTTCCTCCTGCTTGGCACCGCCCAAGCCCAGCAGCCCGGGCGCGAACTCCGGAACTGCAAGCTACGTCTCGCCTGGTGGAGCGCGCCCGAGAACGCGCCGGAGCTCGCGCTGCAGAAAGACAAGGACCGGACGGCGTTCTCACCGGACATCATGGCCTTGAGCCAGGTGATCGAATACCGCGGCGAACCGAACGCCGTCATCCTGAAAAAGACCGTCACGGCCGAAGTCGACAAGGCGGGCAAGCCGATCACGGCCTGGATCCCCTACTGCTCAATCCCGGTCGGTCCGAACGACACGGACCTCGCGGTCCTGCTCTTCCCGGACGAACAACGCGGCATCGCCCAGACCCGCGTCTTCGACTTCAGCGCCGAGGCCTTCCCCTATGGCAGCGTGCAGCTGGTGAACTTCACGTCAGCGAAGATCGCGATGGCCATCGATGGGACGACCGTCGTGGCCAACAGCCGGGGTATGGCGCGCTTCCCGAAGGTCTTCAACCGGCTCTCGATCAGCACCTTCAAGATGGCGGCGGCCGAAGCGACCGGCGAACAGAAGCTGCTGCGGTCGACCACGATGATCTTCAAGCCGACCGCGCGCATCCTGCTCTTCGCGGTCGAGATCCCCGGCGCAGAAGAAGACGGCAAATACCATACCGAGCTCATCATCGACAACCTCGGGAACAAACCACAGGTGATCGAGCCGCCGGCACCGGGGCCGAAAGGCAAGGCCGCAGGCCAGCCCAAAGGCAAGAAGGGCGCGCCGGCACCGCAGCCGGAAGCCCCGCTCTGACCGGCATGCGCGCCTGGCTCCTCGCCTGCCTGCTGCCCTTCGGCGTCCTGCCGGGCGAGGCAGGCGTGGAACTGCACGTCAGCAAGGTCGCCGAAGCGCCAGAGTTCGTCGGACTACGCTTCACGTCCGAGGTTCCGCCGGTCCGGCTGGAAGCCTTCCTCGATCATGTGATGCCGGCGACGGCGCTGCCCGACGTCCGGAAGGCGAGGCTCTTCGGCGAACCGGCAGAAGCGGGTCAGGCCCCGCGTGATCTCGGTGAAATAGATCTGCCGGCGAGTGGCCGTCACCTCCTCCTGCTGAGCCAGGTCGCCGACGGCAAGGTACGCTCCCAACTGCTGCCCTTCGATCAGGCCAGCCTACCCGTGGGCGGAATGCTGTTCGTGAACCTGACCTCGCGGCGGATGCGGTGCTCCATCGATGCCGAATCCGTGGAGCTTTCGCCGGACGAGGCGAAGCGTCTGCCGACGGCCTACCCGGCGCGACGGATCGTCAACCACCGCCTGGAATTGAAGACCAAAGACGGATGGAAGGCGGACAGCTCGACGACGCTCATCCTGGGCGCGAAGCGTCGCTTCCTGTTCGTGCTGCAGGAAGACAGTCCGCAGAGTCCGCTACGGCGAGCGCTCGTCACCGATTTCGATCCGGAGCGTAATCTGGCTCCGCTGGCAGCGGTGCCGGTCAAAGCTGAGCCGCCGCTTCCCGATCCGCCAGCCAAGTGACGCGCGGCGCGAAAGCGCGCAGCGTCTGGCCGGGGTGCAGGGAGGGCTCGAAGTCACCGCAGGTGATCTCGCGCAAGGCGGACGCCTTGGCGGCCCCGCCGACGAGCACGACGATCGCCGCGCACTGCGCGAGGCCGGCTTCGGTGATGGTCAGGCGCCAGCCGCGACCCGGCCATTCCGTGGCGACAAAGCGAGGGCCCGAGGCATGGCCGATGAGCGGGCACTGCGGCCAGAGGGAGGCGATATGGCTGTCGTCGCCGAGACCGAGCACGCAGAGGTCGAAGGCCTTGGCAGGCGAGCGGGCGGCCCAGGCGGCCTCGTAGGCGGCCGCGGCCTCGACCGGAGGCAGGTCGATCGGCCAAGGAAAACGGCGGGGGGCGGGTACGCCGAGCGCATCGAGCATGCCGCGGGCAGCGTGGCCGAAGTTGGAATCATCGGACGAGAGCGGCACGCAGCGCTCGTCACTCACGTGCCAGTCGATCCGGGCGAGGGCTTCGGCCGTGAGCGCGCCCGTGCGGACCACCCAGGCGTAGAAAGCCTTGGGCGTGGAACCGCCGCTGAGGCCGACGGACGCCGGACCCCGGGCGGCGAGGGCGTTGATGCGGCGGGCCAGTTCGGCGAAGGATTCTTCGCGGGTCAGCACGCGGACCGTGCCGGCGGAAGTGAGGAGATCGGACATGAGGGGAAGATAGAGGGCCGGAGGACAAGAGGACAAGAGCGGCGTAGAGTATCGAGTATGGAGTATCGAGTATCGGGGGAGTGATTGCCTTGAGGGTGGGCTGACCGGCCCGGTCAGCCGCGGTTGAGCGAGGGCGCTCAACCCTACCCGAGACAGAGCTACATAACTCAAAGGGGAACCGGAGACCGGATGATTGGCTGGGGCCATACACTTTCAGGTCTCGGGTCTCGGCAGTCAGGTACCAGGTACAGGTCCTCAGGTTCGGGTCCAGGTTCAGGACCTGAATTTTACCCCGTACCATTACCTGTAGCTGATCACCCGAACCAGAGACCCGAGGGCCGAGACCTGGGACCTGGAAATGTCTCTCACGTTTGCACCTTTGCACAGGCCGTAGGCCGATTTTCACGTTTGCACCTAGGGCAGCACGCGGTGCGGCCCCTACCCTCGATACACCTATGTCGTGACGCGGTCCCGACCCTACCTGAAGCAGAACCACAGCCCCCTCGAATGGATGCGATGTCATCGCATCCCTACCTAAACAAGAAGGGCGTCCTTGCGGACGCCCTTTTGAAACCACCGAGACTCTATACTCGGAACTCGATACTCTCGTTCCGCTTACTGGCAGGCCTCGCAGGTGCCGCCGTTGCGCATGGCCTCGATGGAGCACGCGTTCTTCTCTTCGGCGGTGTATTCCTTCTTCTCGGCCTTGGGAGCCTTCTCGACCGTGGCCTTCTCGATGTTGGAGGCGCCGAGGGTACGGAGATAGTAGGTGGTCTTGAGACCGGTGCGCCAGGCATACTGATACATGTGCGAGAGCATCTTCAGGTCCGGCGTCGGGAGGAAGAGGTTCAGCGACTGGGCCTGGTCGATCCACTTCTGGCGACGGGCGGCGGCGTCGATGAGCCACTTGTTCTCGATGGTGAAGGCGGTGAGATACTTGTCCTTGATCGCCTGCGGGATCTCCGGGATGTCCTTGAGCTCGCCGTCGAAATACTTCACCTGCTGCATCATCTCCTGGTTCCACAGGCCGAGCTTCTTGAGGTCGCGCACCAGGTAGCCGTTGAGCTCGGTGAACTCGCCGGACAGGTTGCTCTTCACGAAGAGGTTCTTGTAGGCCGGCTCGATGCAGGGCGAGCTGCCGACGATGTTGGAGATCGTGGCGGTCGGGGCGATGGCGAGGACGTTGGAGTTGCGCATGCCGTTCTTGGCGATCTTGGCGCGGACCGGAGCCCAGTCCATGCGGCCGCCGCGCTTGACCTCGATCGGCTCGCCGCGCTCCTGCTCGAGGAGGTCGACGGTATCCTGCGGGAGCAGGCCGCGGTCCCACTTGGAGCCCTTGTAAGTGCTGTAGGTGCCGCGTTCGGCGGCGAGGTCGGCGGAGGTATCGTACGCGTAGTAGGCGACGGCTTCCATGATCTCGTCGTTGAACTCGACGGCCGCGTCGGAGGCGAAGGAGATGTCGCGACGGTAGAGGCAATCCTGCAGGCCCATCACGCCCATGCCGACCGGGCGGTGGCGGAGGTTGGAGACCTCGGCGGCCTTGGTCGGGTAGAAGTTGATGTCGATGACGTTGTCGAGGGCGCGGACGGCGACCGTGACGGTCTCGCGGAGCATCGCGTGGTCGATGCTGCCATCGGCCTTGAGGTGCGAGTCGAGGACGACGGAGCCCAGGTTGCAGACGGCGGTCTCCTCGGCGCTCGTGTTGAGCGTGATCTCCGTGCAGAGATTGGAGGAGTGGATGACGCCGACGTGGTCCTGCGGGGAGCGGACGTTGCAGGGATCCTTGAAGGTGATCCACGGGTGGCCGGTCTCGAAGATCATGCCGAGCATCTTCTTCCAGAGCTCAAGGGCCGGGATCTCCTTGCCGAAGATCTCGCCCTTCTTGGCGCGGGCCTCGTAGGCCGCGTAGCGCTTCTCGAAGTCGGCGCCGAAGGTCTCGTGCAGGTCCGGGGTCTCGTTGGAGAGGAAGAGCGTCCAGTTCTGGCGGTTCTTCAGGCGCTTCATGAACAGGTCAGGAATCCAGTTGGCCGTGTTCATGTCGTGCGTGCGGCGACGGTCGTCGCCCGTGTTCTTGCGGAGCTCGAGGAAGTCCTCGATGTCGTTGTGCCAGGTCTCGAGGTAGGCGCAGCCGGAGCCGCGGCGCTTGCCGCCCTGGTTGACGGCGACGAGCTGGTCGTTGTGGAGCTTGAGGAACGGGATGATGCCCTGGGATTCGCCATTGGTTCCCTTGATGTAGGAGCCCGTGCCGCGGACCGAAGTCCAGGAGCCGCCGAGACCGCCGGCCCACTTGGAGAGGAAGGCGTTCTCCGCGATGCCGCGGATCATGATGGACTCGATCGTGTCGTTGACCTGGTAGAGGTAGCAGGACGAGAGCTGACTGTGGAGCGTGCCCGCATTGAAGAGCGTCGGGGTCGAGCTGCAGAAGCGGCGGGACTTGTAGAGCGCGTGCAGGCGGATGACCCAGTCCTCGCGGTTCTTCTCTTCACGGAGGAAGAGGCCCATCGCGACGCGCATCCAGAAGAACTGGGGCGTCTCGAGGCGGCGGGCCGGCTTGACCGTCTTGTCGATGATCAGGTAGCGGTCATACATCGTCTGCACGCCGAGAAGTTCGAAGTCGAGGTCGGCCATCGGGTCGAGGGCCGCGGCGAGCTTGGCGAGATCGTATTTGCGGAGGTCAGGCGAGAGGCGGCCGATCGCGATGCCGCGTTCGACGTAGGCGGCGAACTTGGCGCGGTGGAATTCCTTGAGCTGCGAGACGCCGTCGCGGGTGATGCTCCAGCCGAGGACTTCCTCGTAGATGTAGGAGAGGCAGATGCGGGCGGCGAACTTGGCGAAGTCGGCGTCGACTTCGACGAGGCTCTTGGCGTTGAGCTCGATGGTCTTGCGGAGGTCGGCCTCGGTGATCTCGTTGAAGAGACCGCGGCGGAGTTCGGATTCGATCTGGTCCGGCGTGCGGACGAGCTCGAGGCCGGCGGCGGCGAAGGCGATGCGCTTGCGCAGTTCGTCGCCGTTCCAGAGGTAGGTCGAGCCGTCGGCGGACTTGACGAGGAGGAGGGACTCCTGACGGTCATCGACGACGACCGGCTGGGCGGCGAGCTCCTCGCGACGGCGGGCGCGGTAGGCGCGGTAGAGGATGTAGTTCTGCGCGACCTTGAAGTGGCCTTGGCGCATGAGCTCTTCCTGGACGAGGTCCTGGACTTCTTCGATGCCGATGATCGTCTGGCCGAGGTCGGCCACGCGGCGGGTGACGGCGGCGGTCACGCGGACGGAAGGGGCGGGATCCTGCTCGAGGGAGAGGAAGGCCATGCGCACGGCGGTCGTGATCTTGTTGGGCAGCCAAGGCACCACCTGGCCGTTACGGCGCATGAGGCGGGTCGTGATGGCGAGAGGATCGACCGGGGCGGCTTCACCGCCGCGGGAGAAGAGGAGGCTCTTGGCGACGTCGTGGCGGTTATAGCGCACGAGGGCGTCTTCGATGGCCTGGAGGACGAGGATCTCGCTCACCTGGACGCCGGACTGGGAGAGCACGCGGACGACGTCGCTGGCGACGGCGGCGACGAACTGGCGGTTGGACTCGGTGAAGATGTCCTGCTCCTGGCGGGCGACGAGGAGGTCGGTGAGGGCGGCGCCGACGATGTCGGCGATCTGGGCGGCGTCGAGGCCGGCGGAAGCGGGCGCGGCCGCGGCGGGCAGCGACTCACGCCAGTTGAAGCGAGGCTTGGCGTCGGCGGGAGCGCGGACGGCGTGCTTGAGGGCTATGTCTTCGCGGAAGAAAGGGAGTTCGGATTTCATATCAGAGAGAGTGAGTAGGGACGGAGAGAGGGAGAGAATGAGGGAGGATGCGTCGGCGGTGGCCGGCGCAGGGTTTTTCAGTGGAGAGGATGAGGGGTAAGAACAGGAAGCATGCCAAACCGGGCGCGAAGGGGGTTACGCCCGAATCTGGACAGCGGACGCTCAGAGTTCGTCGTCGTTGACGGTGCCCATCGCGCCCTGCTTCTGGTATTCCGTGACGCGGCCTTCGAAGAAGTTCTGCTCCTTCTTGAGGTCCATCATCTCGGACAGCCAGGGGAAAGGATTGCTCGTCTCGGCGACGAGCGGATCGAGGCCGCAGTTACGCAGGCGACGGTCGGCGATGAAGTCGATATACTGCTCGAACTCCTTGGAGGAGAGGCCGAGGGCGTTGACGGGCAGGCAGTCGCGGATGAAGTCCTTCTCGAGCGACACGGCGGTGGCCATGAGCTGACGGAGTTCTTCCTTGAAGGCCGGGGTCCAGATGTCGGGATTCTCCTTCACCAGCTCGGAAAGCAGGTTACGGAAGAGGTCGATGTGGTTGGACTCGTCGCGCAGGGTGTAGCGGAACATCTGGCCGATGCCCGGGAACTTGTTCTGGCGGGCGAGGGAGAGCACCATGCCGAAGAGGCCGTAGAACTGAGTGCCTTCCATGCACTGGCCGAAGAGGAAGATGTTGTGGGCGAGGGCCTGCTTGTCCTCGAGCTTGGTGAGGTCGAGCTTGCGGCGCAGCGCGCGGGAATTGTTGACGACGAAGGCGGCCTTCTTGGCGATCGTCGGGATGTCCTCGAACATCGCCTCGCACTCGTGCGGGTTGATGCCGAGCGAGGAGATCATGTAGACGAGCGAGTCGGCGTGGATGTTCTCCTCGTGGGCGTGACGGCCCAGGACGAGCTTGAGCTCGGGAGCGGTGACGACCTCGCGGACGACGTGGATGATGTTGTCGCCGACGATGCCTTCGGCGGCGGAGAAATAACCGATGGCCATCTTGACGATCCAGCGGTCGATCTCAGTGATCTGACCGGTCTGGTCGCGCCACTGTTCGCAGTCCTTCTGCATCGGGATATCCTCCGGCTCCCAATGGTTGTTCTTCATCGTGCGATAGAGATCGTACGCCCACTGATACTTCAGCGGAAGGATGTTGAAGAACATCGATTCGCGGCCGTTGATGACGCGCTTGTTGGCGAAGGCTTCTTCGGCCTTCGTCTTATCGAGGATGAAGGTTTTCTGACCTACTTTGATGGTGATGGATTCCATGATGGAGAGTGGGGAAAAGGGCTCAGTTAGGGGCCGGGAAGGCCGCTAGGTGATTGGTATGTCGGGCAGTAAAATACTAGATGTAGGGGCTGCAAATTTATTTCACCACTAGATGTAGTGATTTTACGCAAGCCACTGTCATTCGTGCACTTAGGTAAAAAACTTTATTCACAATCAGGTTTTTTGACGGTTTTTTGATAAGACGGCGGCTTTAGGGTGAATGCCTCAATAAAATCGGGGTCCAGAGCCGCGGGCAACCGCCAGTTGTTGGTCTTGCTCACGGCCGGAGATTGCCCGGCGCCCTGCCCCACCCCACCATCGGGCCATGTCTTCGGCCGATCCCGTTCCCCCGACCACGTCTCCGGCCGGTTTCCTGGAAGCCAGCTGGTCACCGGACGCGCTCGCCGAGCGCGGCGGGCGCGGCGCGGCGAAGTCGCTCTGGCGCGTGCTCGCGACGACGGGGCACGGCATCATCGCGCATCGGCTGCCGCAGCAGTCGGCGGCGCTCACCTACTACACGCTGATGTCGCTGGGCCCGCTGCTCGGCCTCGCGCTCACGGTGTCCGGCTTCATCCTGTCGCGCGCCGGCGCCCCGGAGGATAATCCGGCGAAGCGCGCGATCGTCGCCGCGGTGGAATACGCCGCGCCGCAGATCGTGGCGAAAGCTTCGACGCCGGACCATCATGCGACGCTGCGCGAGATCAACAAGGACCTCGACGCGCTCGTCGACCGGCTGCTGCAGACCGCGGCGAGCGGCGAAGCGGGCGTGATCGGCTTGCTCCTCATCCTCGGCCTCGCGGTGCTCATGCTGAGCCGCGTGGAAGACGCGCTCAACGGCATCTGGGGCGTGCGTTTCGGCCGCAGCTGGCGGGATCGTTTCGCGAACTACCTGCTCTTCCTCGTGCTCTTCTTCCTGGTCGGCGCGACGACGCTGACGATGCTGTCGGCGGCCTCGCTCGCGGCCTCGCTCGGCGCGGGCGCGACGTGGCTGGGCAGCTGGTTCCACAAGCTGCCCGGCGGCGAGCAGATCACCGGCTTCTTCAGCGGCGGCGGACCGCTCTTCGTCTCGCTGACCCTGCTGACGCTCGCGTTCGCGGCGTTCAACCGCATGATGCCGAACGCGCGCGTGCGCTGGAGCGCGGCGCTGGTCGGCGGACTCGCGATCGCCGTGCTCGTCGTCGGCAACCACCGCCTGGCCGCGCTCTACGTCGGCAAGGTGACGGAACTGCAGAGCCTCTACGGCGAACTCAGCATCGTGCTCGTCCTGATGTTCGGGATCTACCTCAGCTGGCTCTTCGTGCTCATCGGGGGGCAGGTCGCCTACGCCTTCCAGAACCGCCGCACGCTCGCCCGGCACAAGTCCTGGGAGGCCTTGAGCCATCGGGCCAGGCGGACGCTGGCTTTCCTCTGCGTGGCCGAGACCCTGCGGCGCTACCGTACGGGCCGGCCCGGGCCGACGGCGGAAGACATCGGCGTGAGCGCGCGCGTGCCGGCTTCGGTCGCCGAGGGCTGCCTGCAGATGCTCCGCGAGACGGGCCTGCTGGCGCTGGAGTCCCGCACGGGCGGCCACAAGCCGGCCCGGCCGCTCGAAGCGATGAGCATCGGGCAGTTCTGGGTGGTCGTCGACGAACACGCCACGGGGCGGGCCGGCGACCTCGACCTTTCGGCCGATCCGGCCGCGCGGGAACATACGTTGGTCGAGGCCCGGCTCCGCGAGCTCGCGGGCGGCGGCGTCACGCTGGGCGAACTTGCCGGCCGCGGCTGACACCATGCGCCCCCCGGAACTCCAAGGACTCATTCGACGGCGGATCTTGGTGAACTTCCGGGCCGACCCGGGGGTCGTCCGTCGCCTGCTGCCGGCGCCGTTCAAGCCGAAGCTGCACGCCGGTCATGCCATGGTGGGGATCTGTCTGATCCGACTAGAGGCCATCCGTCCGACCGGTTGGCCCGCCTGGTGCGGACTGAGCAGTGAGAACGCGGCGCACCGTATCGCCGTCGAGTGGGAGGACGACGGCCGGCGACGCGAAGGGGTCTTCGTCCCACGTCGCCATACCGGCTCACGCCTGAACCAGCTCGCCGGCGGACGCATCTTCCCGGGACAACACCTCGCCGCGGACTTCACCATCGACGAGGCCGCCGGAAGCATCCGAC
>JBILHF010000011.1:0-2500 GCA_044350605.1 Opitutales bacterium | reverse complement strand
GGACTTCGGATAGTCGTGCACGGTCACCGGGCACTTGAAGTGTTCCTCGGTGAGGTAACGCTCGTGCTCGGACTGGAGGTTCTCGCCCCACACGACCGGATACTCGAACTTGCGGCCAGACTTGAGCAGAAGCTCCACGGCCTCCGTATAGGAGACGCGGGCGAAAGGACGCTCCGCGACGAAACGCAGGCGCTCGAGCAGGCCTTTGTCGACGAAAGCATTGAAGAACGCGAGCTCGTCGGCGCACTCCTCCAGGGCCGTCTTCACGAGGTGTTTCACGAGTTCCTCGGCGCAACGCATGTCGCCTTCGAGGTCGCAGAAAGCCATCTCCGGCTCGATCATCCAGAACTCGCTGGCGTGTCGGCTGGTGTGCGAGTTCTCAGCCCGGAACGTCGGCCCGAAGGTATAGACGTCGCCCAGAGCGCACGCGAGGGTCTCGCCCTCGAGCTGGCCGGAGACCGTCAGATAGGCCTGTTTTGCGAAGAAATCCGCGCTCCAGTCGACCTTGCCGTCGGGAGTCTTCGCCGGCGCGACCGGATCGAGCGTCGTGACACGGAAGAGCTCGCCGGCGCCCTCGCAGTCGCTGGCGGTCACGATGGGCGTGTGGACGTAGGCGAAGCCGCGCTGCTGGAAGAACACGTGTACCGCCATAGCCATGCGGCTGCGGACGCGCATCATCGACCCAAGCCGGTTGGTGCGGGCGCGCAGGTGCGGAATCGTCCGCAGGAACTCCACCGTATGCCCTTTCTTCTGGAGCGGGAAAGTCTCGTCGGCCCGGCCGAGCAGGCGGAAGGCCGTAGCCTTGAGCTCCCACTTCTGGCCCTTGGCCGGCGACGGTACCAGCTCGCCGTCCACGCTCACCGAAGAACCCGTTAGCGCGTCTTTCAGGTGTTCCGCTCCCGGAGCCCCGGCGTCCACGACCACCTGGAGGTTCTTGAAGCAGGAACCGTCGTTGATCTCCACGAAGGAGAAGTCCTTGGCGTCGCGGCGGGTGCGGACCCAGCCCGAGACCGTGACACCCTGGAGCGGCTGCTCAGCGGCGAGCGCCTGCTTGACCTTGATTCGCATGGGGCAATTTGCACCAGCCTGCCCGCCGAAACAAGCGAGAGATGCCCGGACGGGCGGAGATGCCCGTTTTTTCGGGTCGGGCTGGACAACTCTGAGTCCTTTAACACGCTCGCAAGCCTTCCACATGAACGCACTCGAACAGCTTCGCCAACACACCAAGGTAGTCGCCGACACCGGCGACTTCGCCGCCATGAAGGCCTTCAAGCCTCTGGACGCCACGACCAATCCGAGCCTCATCCTCAAGGCCGTCCAGATGCCGGAATACCAGGCCCTCCTCCAGAAGGCCGCCCAGGACAACAAGAGCAAGGGAGTCCAGGCCGCCGTCGACGCCCTCCTCATCTCCTTCGGCACCGAGATCCTCAAGATCGTCCCGGGCCGCGTCTCCACCGAAGTCGACGCCCGTCTGTCCTTCGACAAGACCGCCACCGTCGCCAAGGCCCGCGAACTCATCGCCCTTTATAAGGCCGCCGGCATCCCCAAGGAGCGTATCCTCGTGAAGATGGCCTCCACCTGGGAAGGCATCCAGGCCGCCGCCGAGCTCGAAAAGGAAGGCATCCGCTGCAACCTGACCCTCCTCTTCTCGTTCGCCCAGGCCGTCGCCTGCGCCGACGCCAAGGTCCAGCTGATCTCGCCGTTCGTCGGCCGCATCTACGACTGGCACAAGAAGGCCCAGGGCGCCAACTGGAACGAAGCCGCCTCCTCCGGTGCCAACGACCCGGGCGTGCAGTCCGTCCGTCGCATCTTCGCCTACTACAAGCGCAACGGCATCAAGACCGAAGTCATGGGCGCCTCCTTCCGTAACGTCGGCCAGATCAAGGCCCTCTGCGGTTGCGACCTCCTGACCATCGCCCCGAACCTCCTCGACGAGCTCTCCAAGGACTCCGCCGCGGTGCCCAAGGTGCTCGACGAAGCCGCCGCCAAGTCCGAAGGCGAAGCCGCCAAGGCCTGGGGCGAGAAGGAATTCCGCTGGCACCACAACGAAGACGCGATGGCCACCGAGAAGACCGCCGAAGGCATCCGTGCCTTCGCCGTCGACGGCAAGAAGCTCGACGACCTGGTCGCCAAGGCCATCGGCTAAGCGAAGCGTCAGCCCCTCAAGCAAGGCCGGGCCCCAAGCCCGGCCTTCTTATTTGCGTCGGATCCAGGCCAGCGCGAGCAGCACCAGACCGACGAAATCAAATAGCCAGCCCAACGGGATGAAGCCGAACTGCTCGCGCAGGATACTGTCCTGATCGAGGTAAGACCCATTCCGCGCATACGCCGCCCAGCAGGCCCACGAGGCGCAGAAGCAAAGGACTGCCGCGATGAAATAGCGGCGATTCATAGCCTACTTCCGACGCTGGCGGACCGCCTCGAAGAGGCAGATCGCCGCCGCATTGGAGACGTTGAGCGAATCCGACAGGCCAGCCTGTGGGATCGAGATCTTCTCGTC
>JBILHF010000055.1:0-10231 GCA_044350605.1 Opitutales bacterium | reverse complement strand
TTCTGTCGGCTCTGGATGACCTCGTCGGGCACGGGCGAAGTGAGCACCAAGGGACGCCCGAGGGCAAGGATAGGCCTTCGGCGGGGATAAGTCTCGACCTCTCCGCCCGGAGGCGGACTTTATCGCCATGTCCGAATTCGAGCCGCCTCAGTCCCGCAAACCCGACTCCTCCAAGTTCCGGGAGGGCAAGTTCACCTATCACCAGGAGATCGAGGTCGAGATCGCGAGCCTGACGAACCTCGGCGAAGGCGTGGCCCGCGTCGACGGCTGGGTCGTCTTCATCGCCGGCGCACTCGCGGGTGAGAAGGTCGTGGCCCGCATCTGGCACAACGCCGCCAACTTCTCCCGCGCCGACCTCGTCCGCGTCGTCGTCCCGTCGCCTCATCGCGTCCAGCCCCGCTGCGACCTCTTCGGCGAATGCGGCGGCTGCCAATACCAGAACCTCGCCTACCCGCAGCAGCTCGAATGGAAGCAGAAGCAGGTCGCGGAGGCCTTCGAGCGCCTCGGCGGCATCAAGACCAAGGTCGACCCCTGCCACCCTTCCCCCAAGCAATACGGCTATCGCTCCAAGATCACGCCGCACTTCATGACCCCGCGCCGCGCGGACTTCCCGATCGGCTTCCTCGCCGCCGGCACCTCCCGCCGCGTCGTCGACGTGCCGAAGTGCCCGATCGCCACGGACGCGATCAACGCGGCCTACGCGCGCTCCCGCAAGGACATCAAAGCCAACCCGGGTCGCTTCGAACGCGGCGCCACCCTGCTCTTCCGCGACTGCGAAGAAGGCGTCGTCACCGACTCCCGCCAGGTCGTCACCGAGAAGGTCGGCGCCGTGCAGCTGAAGTTCCTCGCCGGCGAGTTCTTCCAGAACAACCCGTCCGTTCTCGAGCAGTTCGTCGGCCACGCCATCAAGCTCGCGCACGAATCCGGCGCCAAGCACCTCGTCGACACCTACTGCGGTTCGGGCCTCTTCGCCCTTTCCGGCGCCCGCCTGTTCGAATCTGTCAACGGCATCGAAGTCAGCGCCGAGGCCGCCCGCAAGGCCGCCGAGAACGCCACGCTCAATCACTTCCTCAACTGCCGCTTCATCGCCGGCTCCGCGGAATCCATCTTCAAGAAGATCCCCGTCGAGGGCAACGAATCCGCCGTGATCGTCGACCCGCCCCGCAAGGGCTGCGACGAAGCCTTCCTCGACCAGCTGGACGCCTTCAGCCCGCGCCGCATCGTCTACGTCAGCTGCGCGCCCGACACCCAGGCCCGCGACGTGAAGTATCTCTGCGCCAAGGGTTGGAAGGTCGTCTCGGTCCGTCCGTTCGACCTCTTCCCGCAGACCCGCCACGTCGAGTGCATCGCCGCGCTGGAACGCGCCTGAGCGAGCCGTCAGGGCACAAAAAAGGGGCGCCGCGAGGCGCCCCTTCTGTTTTCAGCGGACCGACCTGATCAGGCCTGCGGCTTGGCGGCGTTCTCTTCCTCTTCCTCGGAACGCTCGACCTTCGAGATGCCGAGGAGGGACTCGCCGTCCTTGAGACGCATGACGCGGACGCCCTTGGTGTTACGACCCGCCGTGCAGCGGATGTCGGACACCTTGGTGCGGATGGACTGGCCGCCCTTGGTGAGGAGCATGACCTCGTCCTCTTCCTGGACGCTGAGCGCGCCGGCGACGCCGACCTCGGTGGAGATGGCGATGACGCCCTTGCCGCCGCGGGTCTGCTTGCGATAGACAGGCTCCTTGGTCTCGGGATCGTCGAAGGGCGTGCGCTTACCGATACCGTCGATGCCGACGACGAGGAGCGTGCAGGCCGGGTCGACGACTTCCATCGCCTTCACCTGGTCACCGCTGTCGAGCTTCATGCCGGCGACCCCGGTCGTGTCGCGGCCCATGGAGCGGACATCGGACTCGTGGAAGCGGATGGACATGCCGGATTGCGAGATCATCACGACCTCGTTGTCGCCATTGGTCAGCTTCGTGGAGATCAGGCGGTCGCCGTGCTCGATGTTGATGCCGATGATGCCGCCCTTGCGGTAGTTGGCATACTTCGAGATCTCGGTCTTCTTGATCGTGCCGTTGGCGGTGCACATCATGAGGAACTTGCCCTCCTCGAAGTTCGAGACGCAGACCATCGCGGCCAGCTTCTCATCGTCCTTGAGGTCGAGCAGGCGGGCGATCGACTTGCCGCGCGAGGCGCGGTTGGCTTCCTCGATCTCGTAGACCTTCTCCACGTAGACGCGGCCGTTGTTCATGAAGAACAGGATATGGTCGTGCGTGTTCGCCGTGAAGAGGTGCTCGATGAAGTCGCTGTCCTCGTCAGACGCGGCCTTGGAGAGCTCGGCGCCCTTCGTGCCCTTGCCGCCGCGCTTCTGGAGGCGATACTGGGCGACCGGGGTGCGCTTGATGAAGCCGGCGTGCGAGACGGTGACCACGCAGCCCTCGTTGGCCACGATGTCTTCCATCGAGAGGTCGCCTTCCTGGGCGGTGACCTTCGTCTTGCGGGGACCGATGTGCTTCTTGGCGGCGTCGCGGAGTTCCTTCTTGATGAGGGTGAGCAGCTTCGACTCGCTGGAGAGGATGCCGCGGAGCTCTTCGACGAGCGCCATCAGTTCGCGGTATTCGGCCTCGATCTTGTCGCGCTCCAGGCCGGTGAGCTGGTAGAGGCGGAGGTCGAGGATGGCCACGGCCTGGCGCTCGCTGAGGCCGTATTTGGCCATGAGCTTCACGCGGGCCTCGTCGCGGTTGGACGCGGCGCGGATGATCTTCACGAAGTCGTCCAGGTTGCGCAGGGCGATCTTGAAGCCTTCGAGGATGTGGGCGCGGTCTTCGGCCTTGCGGAGGCGGAAGCGGGTGCGGCGGGTGACGACGTCACGGCGGTGCTCGACGAAGCACTCGAGCAGCTCGCGGATGTTCATCTGCTTCGGGCGACGCTTGTCGAGGGCCAGCAGGATGACGCCGAAGGAGTTCTCGAAGTTCGTGTGCTTGTAGAGCTTGTTGATGACGACCTTCGGGTTCTCGTTGCGCTTGAGCTCGATGACCACGCGCGTGTTCTCATCGGACTCGTCGCGGAGGTCGGAGACCTCGTCGAGCACCTTCTCGGAGCAGAGCTCGGCGATGTGCTTCACGAGGGAGGAACGGTTGACGTTGTAGGGCAGCTCCGTGAGGACGATCTGCTCCTTGCCGTTCTTCATCTCCTCCGTGTGGGCGACGCCGCGGACGCGGATGATGCCACGGCCGGTGCGGAGATACTGCTTGATGCCTTCCTTGCCGTTGATGACGCCGCCGGTCGGGAAGTCCGGGCCGATGATGATCTTCTCGAGGTCCTCGACGGTGGCGCTCGGCTTGTCGATGATGAGGCAGGTGGCCTCCACGAGCTCGTTGAGGTTATGCGGCGGGATGTTGGTCGTCATGCCGACCGCGATGCCGGTCGAACCGTTCATCAGCAGGTGGGGCAAGGCGCACGGCAGGACGGTCGGCTCGGTGGTCGACTCCTTGTAGTTCGGGGTGAAGTCCACGGTATCCTCGTCGATATCGGCGAGGAGCTCGGCGGAGACCTCCGAGAGGCGGCACTCGGTGTAACGGTAGGCCGCGGGCGGATCGCCGTCGACGGAGCCGAAGTTGCCCTGCGGCTCGATCAGCTGGTAGCGCATCACCCAGTTCTGGGCGAGGCGGACGAGCGTGTCGTACACGGAGCTGTCGCCGTGCGGGTGGTAGTTCTTCAGCACTTCGCCGACGACGCCCGCGCACTTGTCGAACGGGCGGTTGTGGACGAGGCCTTCGCGGAGCATCGCGTAGAGGATGCGGCGCTGCACGGGCTTCAGGCCGTCGCGGGCGTCCGGGAGGGCGCGGGAGACGATGACGGACATCGAGTAATCGATGTAGGCCGTCTGCATGATGTCCGTGATGTTGGCGGACGTGAGCTTTTCCTTGTCAGAGTACATGTTCGAAGAGGTCTCGGGTTAGGTGCGGCAGGACGATCAGACGTCGAGGTTGGAGGTGTTGAGCGCGTTGTCCTCGATGAAGGCGCGGCGGTTCGGGACGTCCTCGCCCATCAGCATGGCGAAGACGCGGTTGGCTTCGGCGGCGTCGGCGATGTCGACCTTGAGGAAGCGGCGCTTGGCCGGATCCATCGTGGTCTCGAAGAGCTGCTTCGGGTTCATTTCGCCCAAGCCCTTGTATCGCTGGATGGTGAGACCCTTGCGGCCGAACTGGCGGATCTGGCCGATCAGCTCGAGGATCGAGCCGAGCGGGATGGGCTCGGCCTTCTTGACGATCTTCTTGGCCGGCTTCTCTTCGCCCTTGGCCTCCTCCTCGCCTTCGACGGCGGCCGGGGCTTCCTCGGCGGTAGAACCGTCGATCAGGTGGTAGCGCGGCTCCTCGCCGGCGGTGAACTGCTTCACGTCCATGCCCTGGGTCTCCAGTTCCTTGAGCACCTTGGTGATGGCTTCGTTCTCGAAGACCTCGATCACGTTGACGCGCTCCTGGACGACGGTGCCGTCCTTGAGCTTCTTCTCGCGATCGATCTTGTCGGCGAGGAAGTCCTCGACGCCGGCCTTGCGCAGGTAGGCCTGCTTGGCGTCGGTGTCGGCGAGGAACTCATAGGTCTCCTCGTTGCCGGTGCGGGTGCGCACGATGAAGCGGGGCAGCGCGTGCGTCTTGTGGTCCTGCTGATCGAGGAAGTCGCCGAGCTGGCAGCCCGTGCGGCCGATGCTGGCGCCGAGGGATTCGAGGCGGGCGAGGGATTCGACGATCTTGTCGAGCTTCTGGCCCGGGAAGACGTGCTTGTCGCGGAGGCGGAGCAGGTTGACGTCCTCGGAACCGAGCTCGAGGAGGATGCGGTTCAGTTCCGGGTCATTGTCGACGTACTGCTCGCGCTTCTTGCGCTTGATGCGGTAGAGGGGCGGCTGGGCGATATAGACATAGCCCGCCTCGATGAGGCCGGGCATCTGGCGGAAGAGGAACGTCAGGAGGAGCGTACGGATGTGCGAGCCATCGACGTCCGCGTCAGTCATGATGACCAGCTTATGGTAGCGGCACTTCGTGACGTCGAAGGCGCCGTCGCCCTCGTGCTTGCCGATGCCGGTGCCGCAGGCGGTGATGATCGTACGGATTTCTTCGTTGGAGAGGATCTTGTCGATGCGGGCCTTCTCGACGTTGAGGATCTTGCCCTTGATGGGGAGGATCGCCTGGTAACGACGGTCGCGGCCCTGCTTGGCGGAACCACCGGCCGAGTCGCCTTCGACGATGTAGAGCTCGCAGACGGACGGATCGCTCTCGGAGCAGTCGGCCAGCTTGCCGGGGAGGCCGCCGGAGGACATGGCGGACTTACGGACGGTCTCGCGGGCCTTGCGGGCGGCTTCGCGGGCGCGGGCGGCGTTGAGGCACTTGTCGACGATGCGACGGCCGGTCTTCGGATCGCGCTCGAGGTAATACTTGAGCTGCTCGCCGACGACGGAGGTCACGATGCCCTCGACCTCGGGGTTCGTCAGGCGCGTCTTGTTCTGGGACTGGAACTTCGGGTCAGGGTGCTTGACCGAGATGACGGCCACGAGGCCTTCGCGCATGTCGTCGCCGTTGAGTTTGGCGTCCTTGTCCTTGATGAGGTTGTTGGACTTCGCGTAGTGGTTGATCACGCGGGTGAGCGCGGAACGGAAGCCGGAGAGGTGGGTGCCGCCTTCGGGCTGGTTGATGAGGTTGGCGTAACTGAAGACCATCTCGTCGTAGCGGTCGTTATACTGCAGGGCCACGTCGAGGGTCATGCGGCGCATGCCCGGCTTGGGCTTCTCGCCGTCGGCCATCACGCGGGGGTTGGCGAGATCGGTGAAATCGACCTCGGCCGAGATCAGGATCGGCTTCTCGAAGAGGCGCTCCTCGTTGGCGTTGAGGAACGAGACGTATTCGGCGATGCCTTCCTTGAACTCGAACTTGTCGGCGCGGTTGGAGCGTTGGTCCTTCATCTCGACCGTGATGCCGGGGACGAGGAACGCCAGCTCGCGCATGCGGCGGACGAGCGTGTCATACTTGAACTCCTGCGTGGCGATGAAGATCTCCGGGTCCGGATGGAAGGTGATCTTCGTGCCGGTGCGCTTCGTCTTGCCGATGACCTTGATGGACTGCGTGACTTCGCCGCGGCAGAACTTCATCTGGTGGACTTCGCCTTCGCGGCTGACTTCCGCGATGAAGCTGTCGGAAAGGGCGTTGACGCACTTCGCGCCGACGCCGTTCAGGCCGCCGGACACCTGGTAGGCGCCCTTGTCGAACTTACCGCCGGCGTGGAGGTTGGTGAGCACGAGCTCGAGCGTCGGTACTTTTTCTTCCGGGTGCATCGCGACAGGGATGCCGCGGCCGTCGTCTTCGACGGAAAGGGAGCCATCCGCATGGATCTCGACCTTGATGCTCTTGCAATAACCCGCGAGGGCTTCGTCGATCGAGTTGTCGACGATCTCATACACGCAGTGATGGAGACCCGTCTCGTTCGTATCGCCGATATACATACCAGGTCGCTCGCGGACGGCCTTGAGGCCCTTGAGGCGCTTGATGTCGGCCGCGCCGTAGCTTTCGTTACCGGCGTGCTTGCCGCGATTCGGGGTTTTCTCGGAATTTTCGCTCATGTCTAGGTGTGTAAATAAATGATATTTCCCCGCCCGCAGGAGGGGTGTTTTCATGCTGTTTTTCACAGGGGTATCTGCAACAGGAAACACCCTCTCCGTGAATGTTTTTGGCCGCCCAGAAATGACTACCAATCAACCCCTTACAAAAACTAATAGCGGGTGTTAGAAACCGTTGCTCACACGTTACTCACAGCTGATTTCCGACCACCCAGACACCCCCGCCGAGCGGGCGATCAAGCGGGTCCGAAAAAGGCCGCAATCGGACCCAGCGCCGCCTCGTCCGCATCTTCCAGGACATAGTGGCCGGCTTCAGGGAAAAGGAGCTGCTGAGCCGACGGGAAGCGATGGACGAACCCCTCCAAGAAGGTCTGGTCGAAACAGAAGTCCCGCATTCCCCAACAAAGCAGCATAGGCTTGCCCTTGAGGCCCGCCAAAGAGGCTTCCACCCCCGCCAAGACGCTCCGGGTAGGGTGTTCGGTCTCCATGGGGATATCGGCCACAAAGTCCGCAACCGCCCGGCGGACCGAAACTGACCCATAAGGGGCCAAGAAACCGGCCTTGGCGGCTGGGCTGAGCGGCTTTTCGACCGACATCCAGGTCGCCGGCCAGGCGAAGCCATTGAGGCCTTGGACGATGAAACGTCCGATCAGGGGGGCGCGACAAAGGGCGATGCGGGCCGGAATACGGTCCGACAAGAACGCCCCGGTGTTCGTGACAAGGATCTTCCCTACCCTCTCCGGGCGGCGGCCAGCCACGCCGAAGCCGATGGCGCCACCCCAGTCATGCACCCCTAGGTCGAACTCCTTGAGGCCAAGGTGGGTGATGAGGGCTTCGACGTCGGCGATACGGTCGGCGAGTCGCAGGAAACGGTCAGGACGCGCGGACAGGCCCATGCCGACATGGTCGGGAGCGATGACGCGACGGCCTTGCGCAGCGAGCTTCAGGATCAGGTCGCGCCAGAGGAACGACCACGAAGGATTACCGTGAAGTAGCAGCACCGGACGACCGTCGCGCGGACCGTGGTCGACGTAACTCATGCGTCCCGAGAGCGCGGCGAAATCCTTCGGCACAAAGGGATAGAGCGCCTGCACGGCGGGCGATAGTTCGGCGGCGGTCATTGGCATTCGACGGCGAGCATCATGCTGGCGAGACCGCTGCCGATGCCCAGCAGCGCGACGCGTTCACCGGGCTTGATCCGGCCTTCGGCGATTCCGAGCGCCAGCGTGGCCGGCACGGAAACCGAACCGACGTTGCCGAGACGATCAAAGCTCTGGTAATCTTTCGTGGGGTCGAGTCCGAGCTTCTCGAACAGCAGCGAGGAATGGCGGCGGCCCACCTGGTGCGTGACCACGCGGTGCGGCGTGGATTCATCCCAGCCGGTGACGCCTTTGAAACGACCCCAGCAGCGCTGGGCGAGCGCGACACCCGCGGCAAGCAGCGCTTCGGAGTCCGTGCGCATGTCGAGTTCGGCGAAGGACGTGTCGCCTTCGCAAAGTCCGTTCGCGGAAGAATCGGTTTCAGCGGCTCCGCCGAGCAGGCGGATCGCGCCGACCGCGGCGAGGTCGTCGCGGGAGACCACTGCGGCCGCGCCACCCGCGCCGATCGTGAGATTGGCGAAGTAGGGCTTGATGGTCTCACGCGTGAGCGCGAGGTCTTCGTTCAGCATGCGGATCGTGCGCTCCACGAGCGGGCGGCCGTCTTCGCCGGAACAGACGAGGGCGCGGCGGATCTGGCCGGATTCCACCATGCCCGCAGCGAGCGCGACGGCGTTGAGAAAACCCAGGCAGGCGTTGGAGACGTCGAGGATCTGCGCCTGCGGGCCGAGACCGAGCAGACCGTGTACATAAGCGGCGGTCGAAGGCTCGAGGCGATCGCGGCAGACCGACGAGTGGATGAGCAGGTCGATATCGGCGGGGCCGACGCCGGCGGCCTGCATCGCGCGACGACCAGCCAACGCGGAAGCAGCGGACGGGCGGATGGCCTGCGGCCAGAAGCGACGCTCGCGGATGCCCGTCATCAGCTCGAGGCGGCCCTCCGGCAGCTTCAGGCGGCCATAGAGCGGCGCCAGGCGACGTTCGACCTCATCGGAGGTCCAGACCTCGGGAGGCAGTTCGGCGACGAGGCCGGAAAGGACGGTGCGCCGGAAGATCACGAGCCGGGGAGACGGGAAGAAGCGGCCACGAGTTCTTCGTCGAAGAAATTCCAGCCCATGCCGGCGTCGACCACGATGCCTTGGCCATTGACGCCGCTCGAGCGCGGCGAGAGCAGCCAGACGGCCGTGTCGGCGACCTCCTGCGTCTTCAGGGCTTCCTTACGGAAGGTCATCTTCTCGGCGTGGAGGTAGTTATGGAGATAACCAGGGATACCGGCGCTCGCGCTCGTCTTGAGCGGACCGGCGTTGACGGAGTTGAAGCGCACTCGCGAATCAGCCGAGAAGGATTTCGCGAGAAAGCGGCTGGCGGATTCGAGGGCGGCCTTGATCGGTGACATGTAGCCGTAGTTCGAAGCGGTCACCTGCGAGGAGATGCCGATCGAGACGACGGAGGCGTCGGACTTCAGGTGCGGCTTGAGCGCGCGGGCCAGTTCGACGAGCGAGAACGCGGAGATCGCGGTGGCCTGCAGGAAGTCGGCGCGGACCGTCTCGTGGAACGGCTGCATGCCCTTGGAGAAATTGGCGAACGCCACGCTGTGCAGGACACCGTCGAGCGGGCCATGTTCGCGACCGACGGCGGCGGCGAGCTGCTGCGTCTGCGCTTCATGTTCGAGGTCGCAGAGATAGACCGGCTTGCCATCGAGGAGGCCCTTCAACGAATCCAGGCGGGCCTGGGAGCGGACCGAATAGACGACCTTGGCGCCTTCGGACTCGAGGGTCTTGGCGACATGCCAGGCGACGGACTTCTTGTTCGCGACGCCGAGCACGAGATAGGTCTTACCGGTGAGGCCGAGGAAGGACATAGGTCAGGCGGGTTGATCGACGAGGGCGAGGGCGAAGCGGATGGTCAGGACGGCCTTACCGTCGCGACGCACCGTGCCGGTCAGGAAATGGAACTGCTGGAGCGTCTCGACGTGCTTCACCTCGATCGAGACCGTGTCGCCGGGCTTCACCATCCCCTTGAACTTGGCCTCCTCGATGCGGCAGAGCACCGGGGTCTTGCCGGCCGGGGCGCCACCTTCGGACTGGAGCTTCTTGGTCAGGTAGACCGCGGCCGCCTGGAAGACGGACTCGCAGAGCAGGACGCCCGGGGTGATCGGGTTGCCCGGGTAATGGCCGGCGTAGAAAGGCTCGTCCGCCCGGAAGGTGCGGGTGCAGGTGGCCCCATCGGCCCGGACCTCGTCGATGCGGTCCAGGAAGAGGAACGGCGGGCGATGAGGGATGGTGTCGAGGACGGCCTGCAACATGGGCTTATTTTTGCCCCCGGAAAGTCGGACAAGCGACACAAAACACCGGCGGTCGCGTTTGCCTTTTGCGGGCGGGCGCCCAACCTGTGGCGCATGAAGACTCTCTTCGCCACCCTCCTCATGTCCCTCCTTCCCTTCTTCGGTGACGCGGCTGAAAAGCTCGCCGTCGGCGCCTCCATCCCGGACGTCACCTGCAACGACCAGGACGGCAACGCCGTCTCCCTCGCCAAGGAAG
>JBILHF010000086.1:0-5708 GCA_044350605.1 Opitutales bacterium | reverse complement strand
GCCATGAGCTGGAAGGCTTTGGCGCGGTGGCTGATCGAGTCCTTCTTGGCGGGGCTGAGCTCGCCAAAGGTGCGTTCTTCGTTGGCGGGCACGAAGAGCGAATCGTAACCGAAGCCTTCGGTGCCGACCTCGGCCTCGAGGATCTTGCCCCAGCACTGGCCGACGAACTTGCCGACTTCCTGGTTGGGTCCGAGGAGGACGAGGTGGCATTCGAAACGCGCGCCGCGCTTATGAGGCGGGGCCTTTTTCATCGCCTCGAGGAGTTTCGTGCGGTTCTGCGCGTCGGTCGCGCCGACGCCGGCGTAGACCGCGGAGTCGACGCCCGGTCCGCCCTGTAAAGCGTCACAGCACAGGCCGCTGTCATCGGCGAGCACCCAGGCCTTGCGCGGCGCGATGGCGCGGAGGGCTTCGGCCTTCAGGCGGCAGTTGCCGTTGAAGGTGCCGGAGATCTCCTCGACATACGGCATGCCGCCGAGGTCCTTGGCGGAGCGCACGCGCACGTCGAGCCGCGCCTTGGCGAACATGCGGCCGAATTCCTCGGCCTTGTGCGTATTACCCGTCGCCAGAAATATTTCCATGGCGGGAATGTGAGTGGGAGGGAGGGAGAATGCAAGGGAGAGGGGTAGGGGTTGGGGTAGGGGTATGGGCAGCACCGCGTGCTGCCCTAGGTGCAATCTCGAGAGTATAGAGTATGGAGTATCGAGTATAGGGAGAGGCAGACGATTCTGGTGACGGGTGACGGCCACGGCTGTCGGGAGTTCAGGCTCCGGCCGCTCGGGGGTCAGCCGCAGGAACCAGAAGCCGATGGCCGATGGCTGATAAGCCGACTCCTGAATCGCCGATGCCCCGGTGGCTGTCACCCGTCACCTGAAGCAATAAGGCACGCCGCAACCTATCCGGTTTCCGGTCTCCCTTTGCTTTCATTATCTTTCCTACCCCCACCCCTATCCCTACCCCTTCTCTATTGTTTCCGCCCCCATCCTCCGCCAAGGTATCCCCAGTGTTTGGCCTAACCGCCAACCGCTAACCGCCGTCCCCTAACCGCTGTCACCCTTTGTCCCTCCGCTGCCTCATCACCGCCGGTCCTACGCGCGAGTTCTTCGATCCGGTTCGCTTCATCAGCAACCCGTCGTCGGGCAAGATGGGCTTCGCCTTGGCCATGGCCGCGAAGGAAGCCGGCTGGTCGGTCGACCTGGTCGCCGGTCCGGTCTCCCTTCCGGAACCCGCGGGCGTGATGGTCTACCCGGTCGTGACGGCCGCCGAGATGCACCGTCAGGCGGACGCCTTGTTCGGTCCCTGCGACGTCCTGATCATGACGGCCGCCGTCAGCGACTGGCGTCCGAAGACGACCGCTCCGCAGAAGCTGAAGAAGGACGGGCAGGGGATGACGGTCGAACTCGAGCCGGTGCCGGACATTGTCTCGGCCCTCGCCGAAGAACGCCGCACCGACCAGTTCCTGGTGGGCTTCGCCGCCGAGACCGAGAACGTCGAGGCCCACGCCCTTGATAAGCTCGAGCGCAAGGGACTCGACCTGATCGCCGCCAATTCCGTCGCCGGCCCCGAGGGCGCCTTCGGTTCCGACGAGAACAAGCTCATCCTGCTGGGTCGAAACGGTTACCGCGAGGTGATCGGCCCGGCTTCCAAGGCCGCCGTCGCGCGCCTGCTCATCGCCGCCATCGCCCGCCTTGTCGCGGCGCGCTCCGCCTGACCATGGCCCGTCGTCGCTTCAGCCCCCTTGACCGTGTCCTTGGCCGCATCGACGACCTTGACGCCCAGAACCTCGCCATTCTCGCCCGCCGCCTCGAACGCGAGCGCGACCTCATGGAGACGGTGCTGGATACGCTCCGCGAGGGCGTGATCGTGCTCTCGCACGACGGAGCCATCGAATACGCCAACGCCTCCGCGGTCCGCCTCCTCGGGGTCAATCCGGACGACGTCGCCGGCGCCGAACTCCGCCGCCTTTCGCCCGACATCGCCCAGGCCCTCGAGCTGCCCGAGACCGTCGGCGCCCTGACGCGCGAACTCGAAGTGCGTTATCCTGAGCCCCGTCTGCTCACGCTCCATCTCGCACGCGTCGGCGAGCAGCATGGCGCCGAGCGGAGCCGTCGCGTGGCCGTCCTCAGCGACGTCACCAAGGAACGCGTCCAGACCGAGGACCGCGTCGAAACCGAGCGCATCGATTCCATCGTCTCCCTCGCCGCGGGCGTCGCCCACGAGGTCGGCAATCCCCTCAACGCGATCGGTATCCACCTTCAGCTCCTCCAGCGCGAAGCCGCCAAGCTCGGCGATTCGCCGGCCGCGGAGAAAGTGCGCAAGGCCGCCGAGGTCTGCCAGGGCGAGATCAAGCGTCTCGACGGCATCGTCCGCGATTTCCTCGGGGCCGTCCGCCAGACGCCTCCGCACCTCACCGACACCGACCTCGTCACCGTCGTCGCCGAAGCCACCGGCCTCCTGCGTGAGCAGATGGAACAGCTCGGCGTGCGCGTCTCGCTCGACGTCCCCGGCGAACTTCCGCTCATCCTCGGCGACCGTAACCAGATCAAGCAGGCGCTCTTCAACGTGATGAAGAACGCCCTCGAGGCCATGGACCGCGGCGGCGACATCCATGTGAAGCTTTCGTCCGACGACGAGTGGGTCGTGCTTTCGATCCGCGACACCGGGGTGGGCATCCCGGCGGACAAGCTGACGCGCGTCTTCGACGCCTATTACACCACCAAGGCCTCCGGCGGCGGCATCGGCATGCTCATCCTTCTGCGCATCCTCCGCGCCCATGGCGGCACGGTGGACATCCAGAGCACCCCGGACGTCGGGACGACGGTCATCCTGCGTTTCCCCCTCAAGCATCGCCGGGTCCGCACGTTGGAAGCCCCGAAGTCTTGAAACCTGTCCGCTTTCCCGTTGTCTTAACTTTATCCCCATGAAGCACCTCGCTCTCTGCCTCCTCGCTCTCCCCGCCTTCGTCCTGGCTCAGGATAAGGAGCTCCCACTCGAACTGCCTAAGTCCGTCGCGCTCGGCACGCCGCGTCCGGTGAAGATCAACAACCTCGAGCCGGTCTCGTCCGCCCCGCGCAAATTGCCGAAGGTGCCCGCCGCCGCCGTCAATCTCGCCAAGGGCGCCAACGTCACCTCCTCCGCCCGTGAGGCCGCCGCCGGCGACTTCTCCTACGTCACCGACGGCGACAAGGGTGGCGAAGAAGGCTTCGAAGTCGAACTGCCCCGCGGCCATCACTGGGTCCAGGTCGACCTCGCCAAGTCCGCCGAGATCAGCGCCATCGCCGTCTGGCACTTCCACCGCGAACGCCGCGTCTACTTCAACGTCGTCGTCCAGATCTCCGACGACGCCTCTTTCAAGAGCGGCGTGACCACCGTCTACAATAACGACTCCGAAGGCGAGCTAGGCCTGGGCAAGGGTAAGGACTACTGCTACTACGAGTCCAACGAAGGCCGCGTGATCCCGGTCGCCGCCGTCAAGGGCCGCTACGTCCGCTTCCACTCCAAGGGCAACTCCGCCGGACCTTCGAACGACTACATCGAAGCCGAAGTCTGGGGCGTCCCGGCCAAGTAAGGCCGGACTTTGCTTGAATCGGGCGGCCTTGCCCGCACCTTGAAGCCGTGAAGGTCATCCGAGCCAAGTCCGCGGGTTTCTGCTGGGGTGTCGAACGCGCCATCGATATCGCCCGTGAGTATGCGCAGAAGGGCCGCCACCCCGTCTACACCGACGGTCCGTTGATCCATAATCGCCAGATGATGGAGGTCCTGACCGGCGAGGGCATCCGTGAGGTCGGCGATTACCGCAGCGAGACCAAGCTCGAGGTCTCTCAGTCCACCGACGCCGGCGCCGTCATGGTCGTCCGCGCCCACGGCATCTCCCCGGAGCGTCGCGAATATCTCAAGTCGCTCGGCATGGAATTCCGCGACGCCACCTGTCCTGACGTCGGCATCATCGCCGGCAAGGTGCGCATGCACGCGCGCAAGGGTTACGCCACGGTCATCTTCGGCGACCCCAAGCATCCCGAAGTCATCGGCCTGCTCGGTTACGCCGAAGGCAAGGGCCACGTCATCACTTCCCCGGCCGAGATCGCCGCGCTGCCCGACCTCGGCGCGCAGGTCTGCATGGTCTCGCAGTCGACGATGTTCACCGACGAGTTCGAGCGGCTCGCCGCCTTGCTCAAGACCCGCTTCCCGGGTGCGCTGATCTTCGATACCATCTGCGGCGCCACCAAGGACCGCCAGGCGGACATCCTCGAACTGCAGAAGCAGGGCTGCCAGGCCATCGTCGTCATCGGCGGTCGCCACTCGGCGAACACCGTCAAGCTCGCCAAACTCGTCGAGATCCAGGGCCTGCCTTGTTTCCACGTCGAGACCGCGGCCGAACTGGACTTCGCCGCCCTGGCTCGTTTCGGTGTCGTTGGCGTGACCGCTGGTGCTTCGACGCCCGCTTTCTTGATCGACGAAGTCTGCGCGCGGCTGGAAAAGACCGCCTAAGACCCGCGGGGCGGGGCGTAAGTCGTTCCAATTGACGCATAAAATTATCCCCCGACCGCTCCCTGCCGACTTGCAGGTTGGGGTGGGTCGGGTAACTTGAGTCTCAATATGAGTCCTCTCGTCACCGTCCTGCTGGTCGTCCTCTTGGTCATCGTCGGCGCTCTCGTCATCGCCGCCATCTGGGGCGTGGGCATCTACAACAGCCTCGTCGCGCTGCGTAATGCCTGCAAGAACGCCTTCGCCCAGGTCGACGTGCAGCTCAAGCGCCGCTACGACCTGATCCCGAACCTCGTCGAGACCGCCAAGGGCTACATGGCCCACGAGAGCGGCACTCTCACCGCGGTCATCGAAGCCCGCGCCAAGGCCACCCAGGCCAACGTCCGTTTCGCCGGCAACCCGAACGACCCGGCCGCCATGCGCGACCTCAGCCAGGCCGAAGCCGGCCTGAGCGGCGCCCTCGGCCGCCTGATGGTCGTCGCCGAGCAGTATCCGCAGCTCAAGGCCGACACCACCATGCGTTCGCTCATGGAAGAGCTCACCTCGACCGAGAACCGCATCGCCTTCTCCCGTCAGGCCTTCAATGACGCCGTCCTGTTCTATAACAACGGCCGCGAAGTCTTCCCGCAGATCTTCATCGCCAACGCCTTCGGCTTCCAGGCCGGCGAGTTCTTCAAGATCGAAGATCCGGCCGAGAAGGTCGCCCCGAAGGTCTCGTTCTAAGCGCTGACTTCGGCCCATGGCCGGCACGATGAATTTCTTCCGGGCCCAGGATGAGGCCCGCGGACGCACGACCAAGCTGGTCGTGCTTCTCGTGTTGGCGATCGTGGTGCTCGCGGGCACGCTCTATGCGCTCGCCGTGTTGGGTCAGCATAAGCTGAGCCGCCGAGGGGAGCTCGACTGGTTCCAGGGCGACCTGTTCTTCTGGACCGCGGGAGTGGCCCTGATCGTCATCATCGGAGGCAGCCTGCTGCGTATCGCCGAGCTGTCCAAAGGCGGCGGCGCCATCGCCGAGCGCCTCGGCGGACGCCTGCTCACCGCGAATACCGCAGACCTTGCTGAACGGCGCTACCTGAACGTCGTGCAGGAGATGGCCCTGGCCTCGGGTCTGCCGGTGCCGCTGTGCTACGTCATCGATAGCGACGAGACCATCAACGCCTTCGCCGCCGGTAACTCGCCGCAGGACGCTGCGGTAGGCGTCACGCGCGGGGCCCTGCGCAACCTGA
>JBILHF010000085.1:0-5742 GCA_044350605.1 Opitutales bacterium | reverse complement strand
GTCGAGGCGAAGCTTGGCCTTGCGCTTGTTGCCGTCGGGGCCGTGGCAATAGAAACAGTTCTCGGAGAGGATCGGTCGGACGTCTTCGTTATAATCCACCTTCGCGCCGAAGGCGGGCAGGGCGGCGAGGAGCGCGGCGAGGATGGGGCTGATCCGGGGCATGGGGAGATTTTAACAGTTAAGTCCCGACGGAGGAATGGTCGGGGGCGATGGCTAGGTTGTAGAATACGACCTTGGGGTGGTTTACAGACAGCCCTGGCCACCGATGGTTTCAATCACCGAGTGGCCCCTCGAGGCCGGCGAGTGGAATCACGCTACATTTCGCTGGAAAATGAGAGTGGGCCGACTTGAAGGCCTTCTCCTCAGCCGCACCAGAACTGCGGATTGCGGTTTTCAGCGGACTTGGCGGCGAGCATCGCATGGGGCCGTGGGCCGGACTGAAGGCCTTGCATGATGCCGCGCAGCTGGCGGCGTCTTTCGAACAGCGGGGTCTGCCGACCGAAATAAGCCAGTAGCTCGGCGGCGGACGCCTGCGTGGGTTCTCCCCAATAGCACGCATGGGTCGACCATAGCGCGGCTGACTCGATGACGCTGGCCTTGACCCAGTTTGCCGTGTCCGTGGTCCAGGTTTCGTAGCTGGCCAAAGGCGGGAACAGCGGCGCATCGATGCTGAGATCGGCTGCTTGAAGCACGGCAGGAAGGATTTTGCCGAGGATCGAGACGGCGAGTCCGCGCTGTCCCCATGCCCGGAGGACGCGCGCGGCGGTGAGGCATCGTGCCAGGCTGGCGGGGCCGGATACGACCGATCGGGCGAACTTCGCGGCTTCTTCTAGCGCCGCGCAGCGTATGGCCATGGACAGCGCGGAATTGTTCGCGCATACCCAGCGGCGCAGAAGCAGGAGGTACGGATCTTGCGCGGGCGCGTCCGCCAGCCAGGCATCGAAGAAGGTGGCGTGGGGCGCCAAGACAGGGATGGCCCGGATGGCCGCGGAGACTTCCTTGATGCTGGCGATGGCTTCCTCGCCTGACGTAGCGGCGCGCAGCAGTCCTCTGGCCGCGAGTCGCTCCGCGCGATCCGCTTTGCACGCGAAGAGGTTGAGCTGGTAGGAATCCACCTGATCCTTGTCGAAAGGCGTCAGGACGCCGAGTCCGGGGACGAGACGGTAGAGCGCGTAGCCTAGTTCCTCGAGCATGGACGTGGCCGTGTAATCGACGCTGCTGGCGGCCTTGATCTCCAGCATCACCAGTGGGGATTGCTGGGCGAAGAAAGCGCGCCCGCCTCGGACGACCTGGGCTTCATGCCCTTCGACATCGAGCTTGATGAAGTCGATGGCATCGAAGCCGTGCTCGGTGGCGAGCACGTCCAAGGGGACCATGGCGACATCGAGCGTGCCGCGCTCGGCATCGACGCGGTTGAGTTCGCTGCTCGCCTCGGACATGAGCCTGCCACGACCGCTCTCCGCGCCGACCGCGGTCTCGAGCAGGGTGACTTGGGCGAACTGGTTGAGGCGGATGCTCTCATGAAGGAGGGCGCAGGTCTCCGGAGTGGGTTCGAAGGCCCAGACGCGCGAGCCTGGGCCGGCCGCTTGGGCGTAACTCAAGGCGTAGAAGCCGAAACTAGAGCCGATATCGAGCATCCGCCCGGCGGGTTCGGCGACGCGGGCGATGAAGTCGGCTTCATCTTCGAACCAGGTTTCTTTTTCCAGGAAGACGTGGGTGGAAATATGACTCAGCTGCGACGGGAGGCAGAGTCGGATGCCTTGGGCTATTTCAATGGCAAGCATGCGTGGGGCCGGCGAGGATGGTCGCGCGGATGGAGTCGTATGGCATGGGCCGCCCGATGTCCACGCGTTTGCCCGGTATGTCATCGCCGGGCGGGTGCTCCGTAGGTCGGAAACGTTGGCCCGACTTGGTTTGGGGTTGCTGGCAGGGCTGGCTCGGTTGTCATTCTGTCCCGTGCGCCTTCTGGACCGCTATATCCTCGCCGAATGGGCCAAGGTCTTCGCCTTGGCCTTGCTGAGTTTCGTGGGCATCATGCTGCTGTCGGACGGGTATAACCGCATCCCTGAGTTCCTCGACCTCGGTGCCGGTTGGGGCACCATCATCGCGTACCTGCTTCTCGGCCTGGTCCGGAATCTCTCCCTGCTCATCCCGATCTCCTTGCTGATCTCGGTCATCTTCGTGCTGGCGACCATGAACCGGAACCAGGAGATCTCCGCGGCTCGCGCCGCCGGCATCGGCATGGGCCGGCTGACGGCTCCGCTCTGGGCCGTGGGCGGTCTGCTCGCCGGCCTGCTGGCGCTCCTCAATGCCGTGCTCGTGCCCGACGCCTTGGAGACCATGAACGCCCTCCAGGAGGAAGCCCAGTTCGCCGCGCTCAAGGCGAAGGGCGGCAACGCCATCCCCCGCGGTCAGGCTTCCTCGGTCTCTTTCGAGAACTCCAAGGCGCGCCGGCTTTGGTTGATCTCTAACCTCGGTCTCAGCACCGGCCAAGCCTTCGAGGTCGTCGTGCATGCCTTCGATGCCAACCAGCGGGAGGTTCGCCGCATCTCCGCCCGCTTCGCCGAGTTCCGCAAGACCCCGCAAGGCTGGCGCTGGACCTTTCGCGAAGGACGCGACCTCCGCTTCGATCCGGCCACCGGCTCCCTGATGGCCCAGCCGCGCTTCCAGGAACTCACGCCGGACTTCAACGACGACCCGGAGGTGATGTTCTACTCCACCAAGGAGCCGGCCAAGCTCTCGCTCCGCGAGGTCTCCCGTTTCGTCGACCAAGCCGGCTTCAATCCTGGCGGCCCCAACGCCGCCTATGCGATGCGTTACCACGCGATCATGTCGACGCCGGTCATCTGCCTCATCGTCATCGCCGTCGCCATCCCGTTCTCGGTGGTGCCCGGCCGCGTCAGCCCGATGGTGGGCGTCGCCAAGACCTTCGGCCTTTTCCTCGGCTTCTACTTCCTCACTTCGTTCTGCGCCGCCTTCGGCGAGAGCGGCGCCTTGCCACCGATGGTGGCGGCGTGGATCCCCGCCACGCTCGTCGCGTGCTGGGCTTTCCCGAAGCTGAAGGCCGCCAATTGATCCATGCTTAGAGCTATTCGTATCCGCCCCGGACGTCCCGTGCGCGCCCTCCGGGGACATCCCTGGGCCTTCCTCGGCGAAGTCGAGTTCGTCGGCGAGCCGCCGGTCGACGGCGACTGCGTCGAACTGACCGACCTCAAAGGCCGCTGCCTCGGCGCCGGCCTCTGGAACGGCAAGTCCCAGATCGCCTGGCGTCGCTACTCGCGCCGCCCGATCACCCTCGACGGTCCGCTGCTCGAAGAACTCGTCACCGCTTCGGTCAACCGCCGCGCCGGCAAGCCGGTGTGCCGTCTGATCTGGTCCGAGGCCGACAGCCTCCCGGGCCTCGTCGTCGACCGCTATAACGACCTTATCACGATCCAGGCGCTGACCTGCGGCATCGACCGCCGCCTCGCCACCATCATCGACGTCCTGCAGCGCCTGCTGAAGCCGCGCGAGATCGTCCTGCGCAACGACGCCGCGACGCGTAAGCTCGAAGGTCTCCGTCAGGAGATCCGCACGGTCTCGGGCAAGCCGCTCGAACCCGCCTGGATGGAAGTCGGCGGCGTCCAGGTGCTCATCGACCTCATGGGCGGCCAGAAGACCGGCACCTACCTCGACCAGCTCGACCAGCATCAGCACGTCGCGAAGCTGGCCCAGGGTCGCCGCGTCCTCGACGCCTTCTGCAATCAGGGTGGCTTCGGCCTCGCCTGCGCCAAGGCCGGCGCGACCAGCGTGCTCGGCCTCGACCAGTCCGAGGACGCCATCACCGCCGCCCGTTCGGCCGCCGAACGCAACGGCCTCAGCGCCTCGTTCGAAGTCGCCAATGTCTTCGACTGGTTCACCGAGCACCGTGAGGCGTCTTTCGACCTCATCATCCTCGATCCGCCGCCTTTCGCCCGCAGCAAGGACGCCGTCGACGGCGCCCTCCGCGGTTACAAGGAACTCAACCTCCGCGCGCTCCGTCTGCTCGCCCCGGGTGGCATCCTGGCGACCTACTCCTGCTCGCACCGCGTCTCGGAAGAGATGTATCTCGAGGTCATCGAAGACGCCGCGTCGGATGCCCGTCGCGAAGCCGTGATCCTGGAGCGTACGTCCCAGCCCGCCGATCACCCGGTGCTGCTGAACTTCCCCGAGAGCCGCTACCTCAAGGGCTTCATCATCGAGATTCGGGCTTAACTCCCGGACCGCTTCCGCTTTCATCGCATCATGATCGTCTCCCTCCGCGGCAAGCTCATCGAAGCCGGCGTCCTGCGCGTCGTCATCGAGTCGTCGGGCGTGGGCTACGAGGTCAACGTGCCCGTCACCACCGCCGAGCGCCTGCCGAAGCTCGGCGCGGAAGTCTTCCTGCTCGTCCATCACGTCTTCCGCGAAGACGGCCAGGCTCTCTACGGTTTCGCCGTCGCCGAGGAACGTGAGTTCTTCAAATTGCTCGTCGAGAAGGTGTCGGGCGTCGGCCCCAAGATGGCCCTGAACATCCTCAGTCGGATGGCGCTGCCGATCCTGCGTGATGCGATCATCCGCGGTGACGTCGCGTTGCTTTCCCAGTGTCCCGGCGTCGGCAAGAAGACCGCCGAGCGCCTCGTCATGGAACTCAAGGACAAGGTCGGACTCGAAGGCCCCGGCGCCGCGCCCGCGGCTGCTGCGACCATCGTCGCCGCCCAGCCCACGCCCGCCACTGACGCCGTCGCCGCGCTCATCGCCCTCGGCTTCAAGCCGGTCGACGCCGACAAGGGCGTCCGCGCCGCGCTGGCCAAGCTCGGTGCCGGCGCGACCGCCGATCAGTTGGTGAAAGCCGCGCTCGGGCGGTAAATGAAAAGGTGTTGGCGGTAAGCGGTTAGCGGTTGGCGGTTGGAACGAACCCCGATGCAAAGCGAGACCGGAAACCGGATAGTATGCTGCGGTCTTGGGTAGGGTTGAGCGGCTCGCTTAACCTTGGCTGACCGAGCCAGTCAGCCCTACCTCAATGCGTGGCTTTCCTAACCGCCAACCGCTTACCGCTAACCGCTTCTACCTTACGCTCACTTCAACCCCAGCACATCTTCCATGCCATACAGGCCGGCGGGCTGGCTCTTGAGCCAGCGGGCGGCGCGGACGGCGCCACGCGCGAAGATCTCGCGGTTGGAAGCCTTGTGCGTGAGTTCGAGGCGCTCGCCTTCGGCGGCGAAGAGGACGGTGTGGTCGCCCACGACGTCGCCGCCGCGGATGGCGTGCACGCCGATCTCGTCGAGCGGGCGTTCGCCGACCAAGCCGTCGCGGCCGTGCTTGAGGGCTTCCTTGGCGAGCTGGCGCTCTTCGAGGAGGATCTTGAGGAGCGTCTCGGCGGTACCGGAGGGCGCGTCCTTCTTGAGGCGGTGGTGCATCTCGAGCACCTCGACGTCCCAGCGGCCGGCGTCGGCGAGCGAGCGGGCGGCCTGGCGGACGAGGGCGTTGAGCAGCGTGACGCCGACGGAGTAGTTGCCGGCCCAGACGACCGGGAGGCCTTTGATGGCGGCGGTGATCGCGGCCTTCTCTTCGGCGGTGTGGCCGGTGGTGCCGATCACGAGCGGCTTCTGGTGCTTGGCGCAGAGCTGCGCGACGGCGAGGGTCGCGGAGTGGAAGGAGAAGTCGATGACCACGTCGGCGGCGCCGATGTGCGCGGCGAGGTCGTCGCCTTGGTCGACGCCGGCGGCGATGACGGCCTTCTCG
>JBILHF010000145.1:0-3168 GCA_044350605.1 Opitutales bacterium | reverse complement strand
ATGTCCCGGATGTCGAGGTCCGGCAGGCCTAAGAGGTCCCGGAGGTTCTGTTCGTATTCGTCGCGATTGAGACGGCGGCGCGGCCCGCGACCGTTGGCTTTGACGTCCGCCGCGTCGGCGGCGAGCAGCGGTCCGGCGATCTCGCTTGCGAGTTTCTGGCGATCGGTGGCGGAGAGGGCTTTCTTCTTCGGGGGCATCTCGCCCTTCACGATGACATCGTAAAGGTGCGCCCAGCGTTCGCGGTTCTGGGGGTCCTTGGCGTCGAAGGGCAGGGCGCTCAGGTCGACGTCTCCCTTGGCGGTCTCCTTGTCATGACACTCGAAGCATGTCTGCTCGATGCCCGGAAGCGTGGCGGCGTGCCCAAGGCTCGCCAGGCACGTCAGGCCTGCGATCCAGAGGGCTTTCACGGGCACGGGCCTCATCTCAGCGGAGGGCGCTCTTGGGATGCAGTGCTTCGGAGGCCATCTTGGCGGCCTTCGTCACCACATGCGTGAGCTTGGCGACGCGTTCGGCGTCGAGCCGCTGGCTGGTGCCCGTGATCCAGAGGCTGGCGATCGCCGTACCATCGGCATCGAAGATCGGCGCCGCCACGCAGTTATGTCCTTCGACATGCTCCCCCATGTCGGTGGCCCAGCCTTGGCGACGCACGACCTGCAGGCAGGCGAGGAGGGCCTTGGCGTTCGTGATGGTATGCGGCTGGAAACGCGTGAACTTCATCCCCGCGATCGTGCGGTCGCGTTCCGCTGCGTCACGGTAGGCCAGCATGACCTTGCCGGGGCCACTGGTATGGAGCGGGAAACGGACGCCGCGCTCGACGTAGAACTTGATCGGGGCCGTGCCGATCACGCGTTCCAGTACCACGCCTTCTTCTCCCGAGATCACGCCGAGGTGCGCGGCTTCGCCGGTCTGTTCGCTCAGCCAGCGCATCGCCGGCAGCGCGGCTTCGGCCAGAGGGACGTCATCGACGAACGGCTGGCTGAGGCGGAGCAGTCCTGGACCGAGGGTGAACCGCTTCTCGCCGTCGCGGAGCAGGTAGCCGTGCGCGACGAGGGACTGCGTGGTGCGATAGACGAAGTTGGTCGAGAGTCCGAGCTGTTCGGCGATCTCCGATAGGTTCAGGCCCGCGGGGTGGGTGCTCAGGCAGCTGAGGATCGCCAGCGCGCGGTCCAGTCCCGGGGTGCTGAAGCCGGAGTCGGCTACGCCAGGCTTGGCATGACGGGGTGGGCGGGGGAGGGCCATGCTTCTACATATGAAAGTAGTTTCATTAGTAGCAAATAGATTTACGCCCCTAGGCCAAAGCCCCCAGATCTGCTCCTCGGTCGGATTCAGACCATGGGAGACCTACCCCAACCCCTATCCCTACCCCTACCCCTGTCGTTTACTTCGCAACCACCCAAACGTTCCGGTAGACGACGGGATTGCCGTGGCCTTGCAGGTAGAAGGGGCCGGGAGCGGGGACTTCGGTCTTGAAGCCGCCGCCGGGGGTCGCGCCCTTGAGCTCGAGGTTGTCGTGGACGAGCACGCCGTTGTGGCGGACGGTGACGACGGCGTTGGCGGTCTTCTTGCCGTCCTTATCGAACTTGGCGGCGGTGAACTCGACGTCATACGTCTGCCACTGCAGCGGCGGGAAGCACATGTTCACCTTGGGAGCGGCGTTCTTGTAGATGCCGCCGCACTCGTTATCGAGGCCCTTGAGGCCGAAGCTGTCGAGGACCTGGACTTCGTAGCGATGCTGGAGGTAGAGGCCGCTGTTGGCGCGGCCCTGGCCGCGGCCGAGGGGCTTGAAGGGGAGGAAGAATTCGAGGTGCAGGGTGAAGTCCGTGAAGGCCTGCTTGGTCTTCGTATTCGCTTCGAGGAAGCCACGCGGGTCGATCGTGCCTTTCTCCCAGGCGTCGGCGTTCTTGCCGTCGAAGAGGATGGTCGCGTCCTTGGGGGCGGCGAGGCCTTCGCTCGGGCTGTGGCGGATGGTGCGCTTGAGCACCAGACCTGTGCTCTTGATCTTCAGGGCGCCGTCGGCGAGGGTGGCGGAGTCGATGGTGTCCTTGAACAGGACGCCTTCGCCGTCGCGCTTGCCTTCGACTTCGATCTTCGGGGTGCCGTCCCAGCCGGCGCCCGGCAGGCCGCCCTTGAAGAGCACCAGGCGATATTCGCCTTTGCCGAGCGAGATGACGTTGGCGCCCATCTTCGCGTGTGCGAACTCGCCCTGGAGGAGGGGATTCTCGCCGGCTTCGGTGGCTTCCTTCTCGGTCAGGTAGACCGGCGGTTCCGGCGGCTTCGGGGCGGCGGGAGCTTTGGCCTTCGGGGTGTCGGCGGCGAAAAGGGAGGTCGCTAGCAGGAGGGCGAAGAGACGGGGCAGCATGGAGGACACAAGGACTAGTGGGCCCGAGGGCCTGAGGCAAGGCGGGCCTTACTTTGGTTCGCTGGTCTGGCGGAGGTAGAGGAAGAGGCTGCGGACATCCGGTTCTTCCATGCCGTTGAGCAGGCCTTCGGGCATGAGGGAGTTCGGGCTGACGACGCGGGTCTTGATCTGATCCTTGGCGATGACGACGGGCGCGGGGGCGCCAGGAGCCTTGAGGGTCAGGGTGGACTCGTTTTCGGCGCTGATGATGCCGGCCTGGAGGGATCCGTCCTTGAGCGTGATGTAGACGAGTTGGTAGTCCAACCCGATGACCGCGTTGGGATCGATGATGTTCTGCAGGAGATACTCGAGGTCGGTGTAACCGCCGGTCAGGTGCGGTCCGATCTCGCCGCCGGTGCCGAAGAGCTGGTGGCAGGCTCCGCACGATGCGCGGAAGAGATCGCGGCCGCGTTTGACGTCGGCGCGGAGGACGGCGTCCGTGCCGAGGAATTTCTTATAGTTCGCGATAGCCTTGGCCTTGGCTTCGGAACTGGCGTTGACGGTGCCCCAGTTCTTTTCGAGCCAGGCGTTCATCTTCGCGTCGTTGAAGCCGCGGATCTTACTGGCCAGCGGGGCGCTTAGGATGGCCTTGCTGAATTTGCCGGCATCGATGGCGGCGAGCAAGGCGCGGGCGCTTTCGGCGCGGCCGGCGAGGTTGTTGAGGGCGAGCGGGCGGACGCCTTTGTCTTGGTCGAGGATCAGCTCGATCATCAGCGGTGCGATCCGGGCATCGTCGAACTGTCCGAGGGCGACGATCGCCGGTCCGCGCA
>JBILHF010000075.1:0-6628 GCA_044350605.1 Opitutales bacterium | reverse complement strand
AGGGGTGGGGCGCAAACGTAAATAATTCCCAATCGGTGATGGGGAGTTACCCCGTGTTATGCCCGGGGGTGGCGCGGGCGCAAGGGGCGGCCGGTTTTCAGCACTCGTCGCAGAGCTTCCGGCGGATCCGGGCGGCTTCGGCCCGCAGACGGGCGGCTTCCGCGCCTTGGCCGGCCTTGTCCAGGACTTCGGCCAGGTTGTCCAGGACCGAGGTGACTTCGCGTTTCTCGGCGCCATGGACCTGCTGGACGCCTCGCAACTGACGGCGGAAGAGACTTTCGGCTTCGGCTAACTTGCCACGCTTCAGCTCGAGTCCGCCGAGGATGCTCATCGTGCCGAGAGGGTCAGGGTGGGTTTCGCCGAGAAGGGTGACTTCCAGCGAGAGCACCGTGCGGTAAAAGTCGGCAGCTTCATCGAAGCGCGACTGGCGGTAGCAGAGGCCGGCCAGCTGGGTGCGGATGTTGATGATGGCAGCGTCGGAACCGCGGGGCCACTCCTCGAGCAGGTCGAGCGCTTCACGGTACAGCTTTTCAGCGCCGGCGAGATCGTCGGCCGACATCCTTAGCGATGCTAGTTCGCGCCGGAGGTCCGCGGCCGTCGCCCGATTGTCGCGACCCGAGGTGGATTGCACTTTTATGGCGCTGGCGAGATACTTCTCGGCTTTTGGGGTGTCACCTTTGGCGCGGTAGGCGGCGGCGTGTTGCCGCGAAGTCTCCGCCGACTTGTTGAGGTATAGTTCCGTCTTCTGACTGCTGGCGTAAAACTGCCAGCCCACGAAGAGCAAGATCAGTCCGTGATTTATGTAGATCAGCCAGCGCATCAGTCTCCCAGGAAGCTGGCGTCGTCGCACTGCGCCTTGAAGTAGGGCGCGTTGCCGTCGACCTCGACCGTGAGCGTGTGATTGCCCGCGGGGATCGAAGCAGCGTAAGCGCCGGCCTTAAGTTCAAGGGCCTTACCATCTAGCCAGGCGGCCTTCACGCCGGTGAGCGACAGGGGCTTCTTCGTGGCCGAGGCGATCGTGAAGCGGGAGGTGGCGTAGAGCCGGCCGGGGTTGAATTCCTTAGGCAGCTGGCCGTTGACGAGGGTGTAGACCGGGGTGGCGGCGGCGGACTTGGCGAGGGCGCCCGGAGGCTGGTCGTCGAAGACCCAGAGACGGGCGACGTTGCCCTTGCTGGCGTCGAACGGACCCGGCTTGCCGATCTCGCCGAGGAAGGCGAAGAAGTTGCGACGCGAGACGCCGGTGATGCCATCGGCGAGTCCGGCGGGCATGATGCTGCCGATATTGTCGCGGCTCACGATGTTGGCCTTGATGATCGCCAGTTCGACGCCGGGGCCGGGGCGGATGAAGAGTTCGGTCGCGTTCTCGCGGGCCGGAATGCCGACCATCTGGCTGCCGTCCTTCATCTTGAAGGAGAAGCCGTGGTAGCCTTCCTTCACCTTCGCGGCGGGATTCAGCACGCTCTCGATGATGTAGTCGAGCGGGGCGCTGGCGCCGATGCTGCTCAGATCAGGGCCGAGCTTGCCGCCGGCGCCGCCGATGGCGTGGCAGATCGCGCAGCCGTTCTTGCGATACTGGAGTTCACCCTCCGCCGGGTCGGCGCCCAGCTTGATCGTCTTGATGATGCCTTCGATCTCGGCGGCATAATCGCGCGGGCCGGATTTCGCGCCGGCGAGCGGTTCAATGGTCTTGACCAAGGCGTTGCCGCCGCGGCCGAGCGAGCGGGCGGACTGCAGCGCGGCCGCGTAGTGTTCGGCGCTGAGGCCCTTCGGGAATTCCTTGGCGAGGCGCTGGGCGAAACCGCCGAGCTGGAAGAGATTCGTCCACACGGTCGCCGCTTCCTGCTTCGTCTTGATCTGGGCGAACACCGACGGGATCGCTTTGAGCGCTTCCCCGGGGGCATGGACGGCGAGGGCGGGGAGGGCGTCGCGACGGACGACAGCCGGGCGCGCTTCGGCCGTCAGGCTGCGGAGCGCGTTGAGCGAGGGCTGCTGGCCGATGGCGCGAAGGGCGCCGATCGCGACCTGGCGGAGGGCGGCGTCCTGCTCGCGGCCGGCGAAGTCGCCGATCTTCGGGACGAACTGCACGAGCTTCCATTGGCCGGCGAGGCGGATGGACGTGAGCAGGAGGTTGCGTTCGGTCTCGTAGCGGAGCAGCTGGCCGAGGCCGGCGAGGTCACCGGACGGACGGACGTTGCGGTTGGCGGCTTCGACGAGGGCGAAGGCGATGCGATGGCGGGTGGACGGCTGCAGGGAGGCGTCGTCCATGAGCGCACGGAAGATCAGCGTGGCTTCTTCGGTCGTGCCGGCCTTGCCGACGAGTTCGATCCATGGACCGGAGCCGGCGGCGTCGACCTTGCGGCCGACGAAGAGGCGCTGCACGTAGGGCGTGGCGATGCCAGGGTCGATCGCTTTCACGATCGCGTCGAGTTCGGCTTCATGGCCTTCGACCTTGGACGGCTGGGCGGCGACGTCCTCGAGCCACGGACGGGCGAGTTCGTTGATGCTCGTCCAGGCCGCGAAATCGAGGAAGTTGTCCTCGGCGTTCTTCGGGAGATGCGAAAGCACGGCGCGGGCGCTCTCCGGGGTGCGGATGCGCGCGAGGGCGCGGTGGGCTTCGAGCTGCACGCGGGGATTGGCGTGCACGAGGAAGGGAGTGATGAGCCCGATCTCCGTCGCGGCGCGGGCGCCGAGGGATTTGCCGAGCTCGCGCAGGCCGACCTGGAGGCTCGCCGGATCCTGGCTCTTCAGGAGTTCCGCGAGATGCGCGGTCTCGGCCGTGCGGCCGCTGAGCAGCCAGGCGGCGTGGCGACGCGTGACGTCATCCTTGGCCCAAGCCTTCAGGGCGGCCTGAAGTTCGGCGACGGGCAGCTTGGCGAGTTCGCGGCGTGACTGTTCGAAGGTCCAGCGGTTAGGGGAGAGCAGGTTGGCGAGGAGTTCCTTGGTCGGTTTGCCGAGGACCGGCTGCCAGGCGAGCGGCTGGGCGTTCTCCGGCAGGATGCGCCAGATGCGTCCGCTGATCTTGTCGCGACGTGGGTCGCGGAAGTCGACTTCGCCGTGGTTGATGATCGGGTTGGTCCAGTCGGCGACGTAGACCGCGCCATCGGGGCCCATCTTCAAGGTGATCGGGCGGAAGGCCACGTCGCTCGTGCGGACGACGTCGGGGAGTTCCTTGGTCACGTAACCCGACTTCGGCGCGGCGTCGGTGCTGAAGTCATTGAAGCCGAAGCGGACGATGCGATGGGCGCGGAAGTCGCAGGTGATCGCGTTGCCTTGCCATTCCGGACCGAAGACAGGGCTGTTGATGAGTTCAAGACCGCTGAACTTCGGATAGGAACCGGGGCTGATGCTGCCGACGAGACGACGGGCGCCTTCGGAGGGCGGGAAGGCCGCGCCCGGGAAAGCCCAGTGCACGCCGGTGCCGTCGGCGCCGGAGGTGAGGAAGGTCTGGCCGGCGGCGTCTTCCTGCTGGCCCCAGGCGTTGACGAGGCCCTTCGAGTGGACTTCGAGGCGTTCGGTGTTCGGGTCGTAGGCGAAGGCGACGCCGGAGTTGGCGCGCACGAGGCCCCACGGAGTCTCGAGGTGCGAGTGGATGTAGATCGTCTGGTGGAAGTAGAGCCGGCCATCGATGCCCCAATGCAGCGTATGGATGATGTGGTGGGTGTCTTCGGTGCCGAAGCCGCTCAGCACGATGCGGCGATCGGCGAGCACGCCGTCGGGGTTCGCTTTCGTGAGATGCAGGAGTTCGGTGCTGGCGCCGACGTAGACGCCGCCGAAGTTGTCCGGCGCGACGCCGGAGGGGATGAGCAGGCGGTCCGCGACGATGCGGGAGACGTCAGCCACGCCGTCACGGTTCGTGTCCTCCAGCAGGATGACCTTGTCGTTGCCGGTGGACGGACCGAACTTGGAGGAGTTGCCGGCCATCTGTGCGGCGAGGTCCTCAGGATTGACCTGCGGATAGGTATTGGAGGTCGCGACCCACAGGCGGCCGGAGGTATCCCAGTTCATGTGCACCGGCTTCTCGAGGAGCGGGTTCTCGGCGAAGAGCGCGATGCGCAGGCCGTCGGACAGTTTGAACTCCGGGGCGGGCAGGGAGGTGCGCACTTCGAGCTTCGACGGCGTCTTCGGTTCGGGCGGCAGCGTGCTCGGCTGGCCGGCGGAGACGGCGATGGCGTCGGCTTCGGCCGTCTCGATCAGCGGATCGAACTTCGGGATCTCGACGGCGTTGTTACCCTGTTCGCGCTTACGGAAGCCGAAGATGTAGGTGTAGTTGGCCGGGCGGCTCCGGTGGAAAAACAGCGAGTTCTTGCGGAGCACCGAGGCGCGCAGGGTTTCGGCGGCCGCCGCGGGCTTATCCCATGATTCCTTGTTCACCTTCCAGCCAAGCTGGGCGGCGACGCCTTCGCTGAGCGCGCGGTAACCGCGTTCGGTCAGGTGGATGCCGTTGTCGGTACCGAAGTCGAGGGTGATGCCCTGGCTCTTCCATTCCGCCTGGACGAACGGCACGTTCTTCTCGGCGGCGAGTTCAGCCAGGCTGCGGCCATAAGCGGCGAGCAGGGCATTATGCTCGGCCGGGTCGGGCAGGCCGGGGCGGGAGCCGCGGAGGTCTTCGTGGGCGATCGGGCCCAGGATGACGAAGCGTACCTTGCCGCCGGCGGCATGCTTGGTGATCAGCTCCATCAGCTTGGCGACTTCGCGCTTCAGGCGGGCCGGCGTGTGCTCGGTGCCGTAGCGGGCCGGGTCCGGATTGAGGGCCGGGTCGTTCTTGCGATAGGTGAGTTCTTCGAGCGAAGCGGCCATGCCGTAACCGATGATCGCGACGGTCGGCTTCACGACGGCGAGCTGCTCCTCGAGCTGTTCGACGCCCTTGGCGACCGGATCGAAGCTGGCGCGGGAGGCGCCGAGGGGAGTGTCGCCGGAGTAGCCGAGATTACGGACGGCGAATTTCTTGCCCGGGAATTCCTGGCGCATCTTCGTCTCGAGCACGCCGTAGTTGTTCTCGCGCTCCATCAGCACGTCGCCGATGAGCAGGACGCGGTCGCCGTCGTCGAGCGTGAGCTTGCGGCCATCGGCGGCAGCGACGCTCGGCTGGTAAGCGATGAGGGCACAGAGTGCCAGCAGGGTGGGGAAGCGGGGCATGCCAGGATTGGAAGAAGGATTCAGGGGTAAGGCGAGGCGACTTTCGACCCTGATGGGGCGAAGTTGTTGCGAAGGCTTCGCCTTTAATTTCGCTCAATTAAACCCCGGCTGGGGATTAGTCGGCGAATTGCGGCCAGCGGGCCCGGAAGGCGAGCTGCGCGTCCTTATCGGGAATCTCCGGGCGCGCGGGGTCGGTCAGGAACTTCAGGGGGAAGGCCGGCTTAAGATACAGGACATGGACGGCGGGGCCTTTGATTTCGAAGACCGCATACCAAGCGCCGCAGCCGATATCGAACAGGTCCCCATGGCGGCTGCGAATGCGACGGGTGCGGTGGGGGCTCGGGTCGCGGCTGAGGATTTCGAGCAGTCGGGCTTCGAAGTCGACGGACCAGCCCTGCTTGAGCCAGGCCATGTGTTCGGTGGCCTGGGGGGAGAAGCTCACCGTGTAAGCGGGCGGCCCTTCGAGGGCGGCGTCGACCTCATCGATCCATCCTGCCTTGGCCTCGGGGAAGGAATCGTAGGAAGGGATGTAGGGCTTGATATCGAAGACCGGCGTGCCATCGACCAGGTCGCATGGGCCGAGAATGAGCTGCCCCTTGCGGATCTCGAGCAACTGGACGGGCGTGATCCCGAGCGGGTTGGGCCGATGCGGGGAACGCGTGGCGAAGACGCCTCGCCTTTTGGACGGACCGCGGGGAGGGAGCACTTCGGGACGCCAGTCGGTGTTGCGGTGGAACCACCAGAGCAACCAGATGCGGTCGAAGCCTTCGAGGTCTTTCAGCGCCTTCTGGTATTTGTCGCCCGGCAGCATCTCGAGGATGTTGGTCTCGGCCTGCTTCTCATCGGGCTGATGACGGGCGTTGAACTTCAACGGCTTCCCCGAGCGGATGAAGCCGATGGGCGTGATGGTGAGTCCCTGATCCAAGATGACCAAGGCCTAGGACTCGCAGGCCAAAAGGCAAAGATTCATTGTCATGCCTTCGCGGCGATCTTAGTCGTCGTGTTTCGCAATGTCCGCCGAGGTCATCAATCTCTCCTGCTATAAGTTCGCTCCGTTGGACGGACTGGAGGAACTGCGGACGAGCCTGCAGGAACTCACGAAGGCCCACGGACTCAAGGGGACCATTCTCCTGGCTCCTGAAGGCGTCAATTTCTTCCTCGCCGGCACGCGCCCGCAGTTGGCGGCGGTGCTGGAGGTCATCCGCGCCGTCCCCGGCCTCGCGGACATCGCGCCCAAGGAGAGCCCGAGTTCCGATCAGCCGTTCAAGCGCATGCTCGTGAAGATCAAGAAGGAGATCATCGCGTTCGGGGTCGAAGGCGTCGACCCGGCCCGGCGACCGGCCAAGAAAATCTCGGCGCAGCAGCTCAAGCAGTGGCTGGACGAAGGTCGTCCGGTGACGTTGCTCGACACCCGTAATGATTATGAAGTGCGGATGGGCACGTTCAAGGGCGCGGTCGTGTCGCGGATCTGGAACTTCCGGGATTTTCCCGC
>JBILHF010000080.1:0-6257 GCA_044350605.1 Opitutales bacterium | reverse complement strand
GGCGTGAGCATCTCGAGGTCGGGGTTGCAGACGGCGATCGTCACGCCGCGGTGGGCCGCGGGAGTGAGGTCGCGAATCTGTTCGCGCCAGTTGCGGTCCGGTTCCTGGCAGGCGGCGAGAATGATGCCTTCCGCTTCGTCGGGCCAGGTGAGCGTGAACCCGAGGTCGCCGAAACCGTAGTCGTCGCCCGGCTTGCCGGAGATGTGGACCTTGGAGCCTGCCCGGAAGCCGTCTCCGAGCGACCCGGAACGGATCGCGGCTTGGGCGGCGTCGCCGGAAGTCACCACTGCGTCGTAATGATCCGGACCGAAGCCGAACTTCGCGAGTCGGATGATATTGTCGGCGCCCGTCTTGGCGGAGTTGGAGAGCACGGCGACCTTGCCGCCGTTTTCGCGGAAGCTTCGCAGGGCCTCGGCGGCGTGAGGGTAAGCGACGGTGCCATCATGCAGCGTGCCGAACTGATCGACGAGCAGGGCGCCGTATTGGCCGGCGATCTCGGAAAGTCGGGCGATAGGCGAAAGCGTGCTCATGTGAAGGCGATCTCGTGGCCTAGGGAGCGCCACGCCAGCCGGGCGGCGCCCGCGGCGGCTTCTTCGCTCCAGGCGGGAAGTTGCGGCATGCCGAGAGCCGAAGCACGAAGGCTCATCCAGGCCGCGCTCCGGGAGCCGCCGCCGGCGTGACGGACATTGCGGAGGGTCGGGCCGCCCAATGCCGTAAGCTTGGCGAAACCCGTCTGCTCGACGCGGGCGAACGCCTCGTAGATGCCTTGCAGGAATTGCGCGTCGTCGGCCGGACGAGGGGTCAGGCGGGGAGCGAGGTGCGGGTCAGAAACCGGAAAGCGTTCGCCGACGGAGGGCAGGGGGTAGTAGTCGGTCCCCGTCGGTTTGGACGTATCGAGGGAGGATTCCAGTGAAGCCAGCTGTGCTTGGCTGAAGAACTGCAGCAGGGTCTTTCCGCCGCAATTGGAGGCTCCGCCCGCCAGCCAAGTGTCGCCGATGCGGTGGCTATAGATGCCGAGCTCGGGTGCGAAAATCGGACGGTCGCTCAGGAGTTTGAGCACGATGGTCGAGCCCAGCGCCGTGGAAGCTTCGCCTGGTTCCGTAGCCCCGCTAGCGAGAAAAGTAGCGCATCCGTCGGTCGTCCCGGCCGCGATGGTGATCCCTTCGGGGATGCCGAGGGCGATGGCCGCTTGGCCGGAGACGTGTCCGATCGGCGTGCCGACTGGGACGACTTCGGGGAGGATGCCGGGAGAGAGACCGAAGGCGCGGAGCCAATCGGGCCAGGTACGGCTGACCGGATCGTAACCCGTCTTCAGGGCGTTGTTCTCGTCGGTCTGCCAGTTCGTGGCGCCGAGGCAGCCGTTGATCCAGTCGGCCTGGTGGATGATGCAGTGCAGTCGCGGGAGTTTAGTCCACTCAAGCGCGCGGGCGGCCGGAGACGTGGCGCCGTGGGCCGCGCTTTCACGCGGGGCCAGCGTCTTGATCTGCGCGGCGAGCTCGCCCGTATCGGCGTCATCATACATCCGTGCAGGGGCCAAAGGACGGTTGTGGTGGTCGACCGGCAGGATGGTGCCGGAAGTGGCGTCGACGGCGATGGCCTTGGCTCCGCTCAGGTCGATCTTCTCGCCCAGTTCGTCGAGGGCGGCGCGGCAGCCGTTCCACCAATCTTCGGGCGACTGCTCGCGTCGGGCTCCCGTCGCCTTGGTTGGCGGAAGTTTGGCGGCGCCCATGCCGAGGATCTGGCCGGAGGCGTCGACGGCGACCGCGCGGACACCGGAGGTGCCGAGGTCGAGTCCGATGACGAAGCCGTGCATCCTGACTTATTGAGGGGCGGGGAAGTCAGGGGCAAGGATGGAGCAGGTCTTGGCGGTTAGCGGTTGGAAATATGACAGGATGAGGGGAGGTGCCATGATCTCGGGGTTTGGCGTATTCCTTACCGCCAACCGCTATCCGCCAACCGCTGCCTACTTTGGATTCAACTCATCCCAACTCTTCAGGCCGCAGGTCTTGAGGTAGGGTTCGGCGGCGGCTTTCCACTCCGGCGTGTCGGCGGCCTTGAGCAGATGCCAGATCGGTCGCTTCTGGTCGGGTTCGGAGATCGTACCTGGCTTGTTGCTCCAAAGTCCGAACCGTAGGCCGTTTTCAAGGGAGTGATCGACGTGCCGATGATAGTGGAAGGCGTCGATGGAATCGCCGAGGCGCACGACCTTTTCCCATGCATAGGCATAGGCCGCGGCCTGTTCAGCGCGCCCTTCGGGGCGGTCCGGCAGGTCGAAGCCTTGTTCGGTGAAGCTCAGGCGGCGGGGTTTGCCGGCGTAGAGCATTTCGGGCGTCGCCAGTTTCTTGGTGAGCACCTCGAGATTCTTAAACGTCACTTTCGGCGTGTTGTCATTGAACGACACTTTATCGAGCCAGGTGCGTGGATCGCGTAGATTCGATGGGTAGGGATGGAAGGCCAGGTTCCAGTCGAAGTCGCCGCGTTCACGGGCACGCTTCGCGAAGAGTTCGAGGAGGGTGCGACCTGGGCAGGCCTGGAGCGGATCCTTGTGACCCTTGGCCGTCCAGCTGTGCGTCATCGAGATATACACGCGGGCGTTGGCCGAATGTTGACGAAGGGATTCCCAGGCGAGGCGGACCTGGTCTTCGTATTGTTGAGCGACCTCCTCGGCTGTCGCCGGTCCCATCTGATGCCACTCGTTATGGGCGTTCACTTCGTTGCTGACGATCCAGCCCCAGACGCGTCCGTGCTTCGCGTCGGCGGCCGACCAGCGCCGGGCGATGAACTCGGTGAGCGCCTTGTAGCAGGCGCGTCCTTCTGGGGTGACCGTATCAGAGGCCATCGTTATGCCTTTGATCGGGTCGGCTTTCGGGTGGATGGTCAGTTTCCGGATGCGTTCGTCGGGCGAGCGCGAGGTGGTGACGATGAGCGTGACCACGACGCCCTTGTCGCTCATGGGCTTGATCTGACGGTCCAAGGATGCGGCGTAATTCTGGTTGATCACGAACGTGAAGCCGTCGGCCGAAGCGGTGAGCTGGCCGGGCTTGGCTTCCTTTTCGGACGAGAGCAGGGCGTTGAGCCGGATATTCAGGTTGGCGTGATGGATTCCGAGTTCCAGGGCGTCGGCAACCATCTGGACCTGGAGGCCTTTGGGGCTGCGCGTGGCCGGATAGGGGGTCGGGTCGGGGGCGGCGAAGGCCGTCAGGGAAAGGCAAAGGCAAGCGAGAAGGAGCGGTCGCATCGGTGGGAGACAGATGGGCGAAGGGCAGGTTTCAATCGTGAACGGATGCCGATTGACCGATAGCGGATGCCGATTGACCGACGCGTTCACTTCTCCATTTATCGTCATATACCCCCATGCGACTCCTGGCACTTCTCCTCTGTCTGGCCGGCGGCCTCCTGTCCGCCGCTCCTGCCAAGCAGCCCAACATCGTCTTCATCTTCTCCGATGACCACGCCTATCAGGCCATCAGCGCTTACGGAGACGCCCGTAAGCTGAATCAGACGCCAAATATCGACCGGCTCGCCAACGAAGGCATGCGCTTCGATCGTGCCTTGGTCACCAACTCCATCTGCGGACCGAGCCGCGCGGTGATCCTCACCGGCAAATACTCGCACCTCAACGGCTTCTTCAATAACTCGAACTCCGTGTTCGACGGCACGCAGCTCACCTTCCCGAAGCTACTGCAGAAGGCCGGCTACCAGACCGCCATCGTCGGCAAGTGGCACCTTATCAGCGATCCCACCGGTTTCGACTTCTGGCAGGTGCTCCCCGGACAGGGCGTCTACTACAACCCGCCGATGAAGAACGCCCAGGGCATGGTGAAGATGCAGGGTTACGTCACCGACATCGTCACCGACCTCTCGCTCGACTGGGTGAGCAAGCGCGACAAGTCGAAGCCCTTCATGCTCATGCTCCAGCACAAGGCGCCGCATCGCGAGTGGGAGCCGAACATCAAGGACCTCGGTTTTGACAAGGATCGCGTCTACCCCGAACCGCCTACGCTCTTCGACGACTACGCCAACCGTGCCAAGGCCGTCGGCGAGAATGACATGACGCTGGAGAAAACTATCACTCCCAAGGACGTGAAGCTGGTGCGACCCCCGCAGATGGACGCCGAGCAGGCCGCCGTGTGGGATGCCTACTATGAGCCGCGCAATGCGGCCTACCAGAAAGCCAATCTGTCGGGCAAGGATCTCGTCCGCTGGCGCTACCAGCGCTACATGCACGACTACCTCGCGACCGTGAAGGCCGTGGACGATAATGTCGGCCGCGTGCTCAAGTATCTCGAGGAGCAGGGGCTCGCCGAGAACACCATCGTCATCTACTCGTCGGACCAGGGCTTCTATCTCGGCGAACACGGTTGGTTCGATAAGCGATGGATCTTTGAAGAATCCGTGCGCACCCCCTTACTCGTCCGCTGGCCTGGAGTGACCAAGCCCGGTTCCGTGAGCAAGGCGCTGGTCTCGAACGTCGACTATGCGCAGACCTTCCTCGACATGGCTGGGCTGCCTTCGCCCGCCGAGATGCAGGGCCGCAGCCTCAAGCCGATTCTCGCGGGCGAGACTCCGGCCGATTGGCGTAAGGAGTTCTATTATCACTATTACGAGTATCCGCAGCCGCACCATGTCGCGCCGCACTACGGCATCATCACTGACCGTTATAAGCTCGTGCGTTACTATGGTAACGGCGAGACCAAGACGGATCTCTTCGACAGCGAGAAGGACCCGCTCGAGCTGAAGAGCTTCTTCGGTCAGCCCGGTTATGAATCCGTCCAGGCCGACCTCGAGGCCCGTCTCGCCAAGTTGCGCGCGGACCTCAAGGTCCCGGAGGTCGATGACGAATATGCGACCGGCCAGAAGAAGCGCACCCCGCCGCCCGGCAAGAATGCCGGCAAGGGTAAGGGTAAGAAGGCGCCGGCGGCCAAGTAAGCCTCAGCGCCAGCTCGCGCGCACGACCCGCTCCCATTCGTCGGCCATCAGTTGGTGGCCGGCGGTGGTCGGGTGCACGCCGTCCCAGATCCAGTAGGACGAAGGGGCGCGGCGTTGGGCATCGTCGAAGACCTTCTGGAAGTCGATCAGTGTCGCGCCGTGCTTCGCGGCCAGGCGTCGCACGACCGGGACGAGCAGGGCGAGGCGCTCGCGGCGGCCGGGCGACTTATCGATGGCCGGGCCAGCGGCACCGAGGAACGGCTCGCAGAGCACGAGACGCAGCTTGGGGTTGGCCGCGCGCGCTGTGGTCAGAAGGTCATCGTAAGTCTTTTCGAAGACTTCTGGAGTCACACCCTTGCTGCTGTCGTTGACGCCGATCATGACGCTCAGTACGTCAGGCTTGAGTTCCAGGGTGTCCTTGGGCCAGCGCTTGGACAGGTCGAGCACCGTGTTGCCGGAGACGCCGCGATTAAGGAAGGTCGCGTTCTGCTCCGGCGCGCCGGCGCCCACCCGGGCGGCGAGGAGGTAGACGAAACCGTGGCCATGGACGTGATTGAGGTCGGTCCCGCGTCCGCGATTGCCGTCCGTGATCGAGTCGCCCTGGAAAAGAATCCGCGGCGAGTTCGGTAATCCGGGCAATGGTTCGCCGGCGACGGCTTGGCCGGCGAAAAGCAGCGCGAGGAGGGCGCCCTTCATTTCTTCTTCGCCTTGGTGTTCTTCTTGCCCTGGTTGGCGTCGGCGACCGGATCGTAGTCCGGATTCTTCGTCGGCAGCTGGGCGTCGACCGACTTCAGCCAGGCGTCAAGACGCGTGCGCAGGGTCTTCGCCAGCGCCGGCTGCGCGGAGGCCAGATCCTTCGTCTCGCCGACGTCGTTCGCGAGATCGTAGAGCTCATCGCGGCCGTCTTCGTAGAAGTGCACCAGACGGAAGTCGCCGCTGCGGACGGCGCTATAAGGCGTGGCGCCTCCCGGGTGATAATGCGGGTAGTGCCAGAAAATCTCGGCTCGGTCGGGCTTGGCGCCGGACTTCAGGAGCGGGGCGAGGCTGATGCCGTCGACGAGGGATTGAAGTGGCTTGACGCCGGCGAGCTCGAGGACCGTCGGGTAGAGGTCGATCGTCATCGCTGGAGTGTTCTCGACCAGGCCGGCCTTGGTCGCGCCGGGGGCGTGGATGATGAGGGGGACGCGGACGCCGCCTTCGTAGGCTGAGCCCTTGCCGACGCGGAAGGGCGAGTTGTCGGTGACCGGTATCAGCCCGCCGTTATCGGAGGTGAACACGATGATGGTGTTCTCGTCCAGTTTCAGGCGCTTCAGCGCGGCGCGGATCGT
>JBILHF010000057.1:0-10037 GCA_044350605.1 Opitutales bacterium | reverse complement strand
GCGAAGCGGACGCCATCCTTGGCCAGCTGGTCGATGTGCGGCGTCTCGTAGAACTTGCTTCCATAGCAGGAGAGATCGGTCTGTCCCATGTCGTCGACCAGGATCACGACGACGTTGGGAGGGGTGGCGGCCGAGGCGAAGGTTAGTAGAGCCGACAGGCAGAGCAGGGGGGCGAATAGGCGAGTAAACACGCGTCATTCCTCGGTTTAAGCCGAATGGTGGCAAGCGATTAGTGGATTGCCTCCGGCCGTGCCGTCTTTTGAATCTCCCTATGTCTCCCAAAAAGCTGATTATCGCCCTCTGGGGTGTCGTCGCCCTCGTCGCGCTGGCCATCGTCCTCGCGCCTTCGAATGATGGCTACCGCGAGTTCGCCTCGACGCAGGTCGCGCCGGCGAACAAGGTCGTCGCCTCGGCTCCGGCCGATCTCCCTATTGCGGTCGCAAAGAAGGAAGCCAGCCACGCGGCTTCGGCCGTTGCGACCCCTGCCGCCCCAGCCGTCCCGGCCATCACGCCCTCCGCTCCGATGGCGGCGAGTGCCCAGCCGGCCGCCCCGACTCTGGTCCCGACCCCGGTTAATGCATCAAGGGATGCCAGACTTGCCGGAACCTCTGGTCAGTGGCGTCGGGCCTCGACCGTCTCTAAGGCGGAGATCGAAGCCGCTGTGGAGCGCGACGCCATGACCTCAGAAACCGCGGTGGCCTTCCGTTCCGCCTGCGGTCACGACCATGACCTTCACTTCGACTCCAAAGGAAGGCCCCTCTACTCCTGTAACATGCATATTCAGGTGGGGCCGGAAACCACTCCCATCACCTCAACGCCGTCTTATCCACTCGCTGACACCTTTAAGCTGCACAGTCGCCCGACCGCTACGCTCAAGATCTACCTGGATTTCGACGGGCATGTCACCCCTGCAGGTATCTGGAACGATCCGAGCGACCCCGACCTGGTCAATGCTCCCTGGAGCATGGACGGGTCGCCTGACTTCAGCGACGCCGAGAAGGCCGTCGTACAGGAGACCTTCCGTCGCGTCGCGGAACACTTTGCGCCATGGAACGTAGACGTCACGACCGAGGAGCCGGGCGTGGAGTCCTTGCGTAGGACCAGTCTGGGCGACTTTAATTATGGTATCCGGGTCGTCATTGGTCCCGTGCCTGGCGAAGCAGGTGGCGTCGCCTACTTGAATTCTTTCAACAGTACTGAGGACATCCCATGTTTCGTTTTCACGGTTAATGGGTTTGGCGCCAATGAAATTGCCGGCATCGCTTCGCATGAAGTCGGGCACACCGTCAGCCTGCTGCATCAAGGGAATCTTAACGGAACTAACCCGATCGCCATAGAGTATTTCGGCGGTCACGGAACCGGCGCCCTTTCCTGGTCTCCGATCATGGGCAACGGTCTGCGCCCGGTGAATCAGTGGGCCAAGGGTGAGTACCAAGGCGCCAATCGAACGCAGGATAACCTCGTCGCCATCGCCAACACCTTCTCCGGTATTCCGTTATTGGCTGACGATCATGGTGACACGCCGGCGGCGGCCACGGCCACTTCGGGCACCTCCGTCTCCGTCGGTGGCATCATCAGCGGCCCGGCCGACGTGGATGTGATCAAGGTGCATGCCGGACGCGGCGATCTGACCATCACCCCGAAAGTCGCGCGGGTGGCTCCGAACCTTCGGCTGCAGATCAAGGTGCTGGATTCCACCGGCGCCACCCTCGGAACTTATGTGGGTGCGGGCACTGCGGGCAACATGGCGCCCGCTCCGATCACTCTCAATCTCCCGACCGAAGGATTCTACTACATCCAGATGGATGGCATCGGTAACGGCACCGGCGTGACCGAAGGCTATACCGATTACGGCTCGGTGGGGTATTACAGCCTCGACGCAGCTTGGGCGGAGCTGGGTAATCGGACCCCCGTCGCCAATGCTACTCTTTCGGCCACGACCACCTACCACTACGTGAACCAGCCGACGGCCATGGTGAACTTCAATGGCACCCTGTCCACGGATCCGGACGGCGTGATCGTCCGTTATATCTGGGACTTCAAGGACCAGTATCCGGCCGGCGCCGTCGGTGCGACCGCCACGCACCGTTACAAGGCCCCCGGTACCTATTTCCCGACCCTCACTGTCGTGGATGATCTGGGTGCCTCGGCTACTACCACCGTGACCGTCACGGTGAACGGCCCCAACCGTAATACATCCTGCTCCCTCGCCATGGTGAACGGCTCGTTCGTGCGCCTAAACTCGATTCATGATGCCGCCAATGCGACGGTCCGAGTCCAGGACCAGTATGGTAATCCCGTGCGCCGGGCCTTGGTCTACGTCTCGACCACCGGTCTGGTGAGCATGAAGCGCACCGCTATCCGCACGAACGACCTCGGGCAGGTGAATATTTCCACCCCCGGCTTCCGTCGTGGCGCCCGTGGCTCGGTGGTCTTCACCGTGTCGACGGTCGAATCCCCTGGTCGTCCGTTCGTGAACACCCCGGTCGCGCCGGTCACGGTGGCGGCTCCGTCGGTGACGCTGACCCGCTGAGGTTTGCCTCATCTCCTCGACGGGGGCGGCCATTGGCCGCCCCTTTTCGTGTCCGCACCGTTTCTCCGTTCAGGCCAGCACGCCTTTGACGACGTGGGCTTCTTCGACGCCGGTGAGTTTCACGTTAAGGCCGCGGAACTTGTAGGTGAACCGTTCGTGGTCGATGCCCATGCAGTGGAGGATGGTCGCGTGGAGGTCGCGGAGGTGTACGCCGTCCTTGGCGATATTGTAGGCGAACTCATCGGTCACCCCATATTCGAAGCCGGGCTTGATGCCGCCGCCGGCGAGGAACACCGAGAAGCACCGTCCATGGTGGTCGCGTCCGCTAGCCGGATTGCCGAAGCCGCCTTGGGTGAAGGCCGTGCGTCCGAACTCGGTGGCGAAGATGACCAAGGTGTCCTCGAGTAACCCGCGGGCCTTAAGGTCTTTGATGAGGGCCGCGGTGGGTTGGTCGATATCGTGACACTGGTTAGGCAGCTGACGGGAGAGGGCGACGTGCTGATCCCAGCCGCGATGGAACAGCTGGACGAAGCGGACGTCGCGTTCGAGCAGCCGCCGGGCGAGCAGGCAGTTGGCGGCGTAGGAGCCAGGACGGGTCACCTCGGGTCCGTAAGAAGCCAGGGTAGCTTTGGATTCCTGAGAGATATCGGCCAGCTCGGGGACCGACGTCTGCATGCGGAAGGCCATCTCGTAGGCTTTGATGCGCGTGATGGTCTCCGGGTCACCCAACTCGCGGGCGCGTTCTTCGTTCAGCGTCGCGAGGTCGTCCAGCAACGCGCGCCGCTGGGCGCCATCGACGGTCGGAGGGTTCTGGAGATAGAGTACCGGATTGGCGCCCGGCCGCAGGCCGACCCCTTGGTGATTGGAGGGCAGGAAGCCGCTGCCCCAGAGACGGGAGAAGACCGGCTGGCCGGGATTCTTGCCGGTCCCTTGGGAGACCATGGCGATGAAAGCAGGCAGGTTGGCGTTCTCGGTGCCGAGCCCATAGCTGGCCCAGGCGCCCATGCTGGCATAGCCAGGCTGCTGGTTGCCGGTGTTCAGGAACGTGATCGCCGGGTCGTGGTTGATGGCCTCGGTGTTCAGGGTCTTGATGATGCAGATGTCATCCGCGATGGTCTGGATGTGCGGGATGAGGTTACTGATCCAGGTGCCATGCTTGCCGCAGGCCTTGCCTTCCATGAGCGGGGGCCGGACAGGGTAGCCCTTTTGTCCGGAAGTCATCCCGGTGAGGCGCTGGGTGCCTTTGATCGATGGTGGGAGGTCTTTGCCCGCAAACTGGTGCAAGGCGGGCTTGTCGTCGAACAGGTCGACGTGGGACATGCCGCCGGACTGGAAGAGGCAGAGGACCCGTTTAGCCTTGGGAGCGAAATGCGGAAGGCCCGCCAGGCCGCCTTCGCGGGTCTTCGTGCCGGCGGCCAGGAGCTCGGGGAAGAGCATCGAGCCGAGGGCCAGGCCGCCGACCCCGCGGGCGGATTGCCCGATGAAGGTGCGGCGGGTGAGATGATTCTGAAACTCGTGATGAGGATGCATGGCTTTAGTTGCGGGTCACGGTTTCGCTGAGGTTGAGGATGAGGGTAGCCACTTGCATCCATGCGGCGTGCTCCGCCGGCGGAATCGTGCTGTCACGCGTGGATTCGCCAGGGCTGAGGACTTTGAGGGCCCGCTCCTTGTCTGCCGCATAGCGGCTGCGTTCACGGGCGAGAGCCTTGACGACGAGCGCCCGTTCCTTGTCCGACGGCGGACGGGAGAGGGCCTCTAAGAAGGCCCAGCGGATGCGGGCGGCATCAACGGTGCCGTGCTGGATGATACGTTGGGCGAAACCGCGGGCGGCTTCGACGAACTGGACGTCGTTCAAGGTGACAAGTGCCTGCAGCGGGGTCGTGGTGTTGCTACGGCTGATGGTGCAGACCTCCCGGTTGGGGGCATCGAAGGTGACCATATTCGCCGGCGGGGCCGTGCGTTTCCAGTAAGTATACATCGATCGGCGGTAGAGTTTCTCGCCGTGATCCTGGACGAAGACCTGGGAGGTCGCCGGCGAACTGCCGTAGTGGCTGACTTCACGCCATAGGTCGAAGGGCGAGTAAGGGTTTACGCTCGGTCCGCCAAGCTGGGGGACGAGCAGACCTCCGGCCTGCAGGGCCTGGTCACGGATGAGTTCCGCTTGGAGGCGAAAGCGTGGCCCGCGGGAGAGGAGGCGGTTGGCCGGGTCCTTTTCCAAGAGCTCGGCCGAAGTGCGTGACGACTGGCGATAGGTCGACGAGGTCACGATCTGCCGGATGAGCGCCTTGAGGTTCCATCCAGAGTCGACGAAATCGACCGAGAGGGTGTCGAGCAGCTCGGGGTGGCTGGGCCACTCGCCCTGGAAGCCGAAGTCCGCGGGGGTAGTCACGATGCCGGTGCCGAAGAGGAGTTTCCAGACGCGGTTGACGGCGACGCGGGCGGTGAGCGGGTTCTCCTTCATGACGAGCCACTGCGCGAGACCGAGACGATTGGCGGGCGCTCCGGCGGGCAGGGCGGGGAGTTTGGCGGGGGTGCCGGCTTCGACCTTCACCGTGGGTTGGGAGTAGTCGCCACGGTTCAGGATAAAGGTCTCACGGGGTTTGGCCGACATATTCATCACCATCGTCGACTGGGGTTCGGTGAGGGTCTTGGTCCGCTCCTGGGCATTGGCCAAGTCGGTGCGGACGGCTTTCATCTCGTCGGAATGTTTAGCGCAATAGGCCCAGAGGGCCTGCTGCTGCTCGGCGGTGCGCTCCGTCGGTTTGGTCGCGAGGATGCGCAGGACGAACTCCGGTAGGTCGGTGCCGTCGTCGTGGCCGGTGAAGGCGAAGAGTTCGCCCTCGCTGGGGGCGCCGCCCATTCTATTCCCGAAATAGATCTGCGCGGTCAGGTAGGGGTGGTCTTTCGCGGTGATCGGCGTGGCGAACGTCAGCGTGAGGTGGTGGGTGCCGGTGGCCGCGGGGGGCGACCATCCTTGGTTGAGTACGTTGAAGGCGCGCACGTCCTTCGCCGGATAGTCCTCGGTCCAGGCATCGGCGGTGATGCGGCTAAACTTCTGGAGGCGATGGATGTTCACTTGGTCGCTGGCGATCTTGTCGGCGGTGACGTCGACGGCGGTGAGCACGAAGCGTCCGGCGAATTCATCCATGGGTTTAGGTGCGACCGGTGCCACCTTGGCCGTCTTCGCGGCCTGGGTCGCCTTGGTCGGCTTCGGGGCGGCCAGCGTATCGGGGAAGACGAAGCGCAGTCCGGCGATAGGCTCTGCGGTTGGCGGGGTCTCGCCGAGGATATCGAAGGCGGTCTTCGAGATGCCTTTGAACTTATGCCCCTCGACGGTGAAGCCGCCGCCGCTGTTGGGCGTGGAGATCTTGAGCAGCTTGACTGGGATGAGTTTCAGCCCGAGCTTCCGGTCGGCTTCCCGTTGCTGTTGCGTGCGCTCCCACTGGGTGAGCACTTGGGGGTCGGGCACCTGTAGTCGTCGATTGAGGGCGGTGATCCGTTCGAGCAGGGCGGGGAGCTCATCCGTCTTGAGGACGGTCTTACGCAGCGCCGAGGGAAGCGAGTTCACGCCGGCGTTACCGTCGGTGGCGCGGTCGTCGAGGGTATTGAAGAAGGCGAACATCCGGAAGTAGTCCTTCTGGCTGATCGGATCGAACTTATGGTCGTGGCACTGCGCGCAGGCGAGGGTCAGGCCAAGGATGGATTCACCAAGGGTCTTCACGCGGTCGGCGTTATAGTTGACGAGGTTCTCGGCGGGAATCGTGCCACCCTCGTGGGTGTTCATGTTGTTGCGCTGGAAGCCGGTCGCGATCAGCTTGCCGTCGTCAGTGTCCGGCATGAGGTCGCCGGCGATCTGCTCCGCGATGAAGCGATCGTAGGGTTTGTTGTCGTTGAAGGCCTGGATGACCCAGTCGCGCCAGAGCCAGAGGTGACGGCCTCCGTCGATGGAGAAGCCGTTGGTGTCGGAGTAGCGGGCGGCATCGAGCCAATCGAGGCCCATGCGTTCGCCGAAGTGGGGACTGGCTAGCAGTCGGTCGACGAGTCGGCCGTAGGCGTCAGGCTTTTTGTCCTGAACGAAAGCTTCGACTTCGGTGGCGGTCGGGGGCAGGCCGGTCAGGTCCAGCGTGACGCGACGGATGAGCGTGTAGCGGTCGGCTTCAGCCGAAGGCCGCAAAGCCGCTTCGGCCAACTTCTGGGTGACCCAGTAATCAATCGCGGGAAGTTTGTTCGCGACCGGCAGGGCGGGGCGCTTCGGGGCGACGAAGGCCCAATGCTCTTCATACTTCGCACCTTGCTCGATCCAGGCCTTGACCTTCGCCTTGTCGGTCGCCGTGAGCTTGAGGTGGGATTTCGGCGGAGGCATCACGTCGTCTTCGTCGGTCGAAAGGATGCGTTCCCAGACGACGCTCTTCGTTAGGTCGCCTGCCACGATCGGCGTGCCATTCTTGTGCTCGCGCGTGGCCTCCTCGGAGAGGTCCAGACGGAGTTTGGCTTTGCGGGCTTTTTCGTCAGAGCCGTGGCAACTGAAGCAGTTTTCGGAGAGAATCGGACGGATATCCCGGTTGAACTGGATGTTCTCAGCTTGGACGGTCACCAGGGCGTTCAGGCTGAAGAAGAGGGCGAGTTGCAGGGGGCGATGCATCTGGTCTTTAGACAACGACGCGCGGTATGGGTTTCAATCTGTATCGTCGTGGGCGAGCCCCGGGTGTTCACCTTACCTTTGGGCTGGAGGGGGCGGGGCGATGGGGTAGATTTTGGCCACCCCCTATGGCCTCCGAAATCCAGCCTTCTTCACGTCGTGAATTCCTCGGTGCCGCCGCCTTCGCGTTGGCCGGTCTGGCCACGACGGCGCGCCTTGCCGCGGCCGATGCCCCGAAGGCGTCGCCGGCGAAGCGCCCGCCCAACCCTTACGTCTACAAGTTCAACATCGGTAAGATCGAGGCCTTCTCGATCAGCGACGGCCACATGCTCTTCCGGCAGGGACTCGACCTCATGTGGCCGGAGTCCGACCGCCCGACGATGAAAGCCGCGTTGGAGTTCAATCGCGAGCGACTGGATGCGCTGCCGCTCTACGTCAACATCATGGGGCTGAAGATCGGCGAGGAAGTCGCCTTGATCGATGCCGGCTTCGGAGAGCGCCACCCCAATCCGAACTTCGGCTGGCTGGCCGAAGGGCTGCGTCAGCTCGGCATCAAGCCGGAGCAGGTCACGACCGGCTTCCTGAGCCACTCGCATTCCGACCACCTCGACGGCTTCGTCGACAACGGCAAACCGGCGTTCCCGAACGCCAAGATCTACCTCCTGCAGGAAGAGTATGACTTCTGGCGCGGACCGAATCCCGACTTCTCCAAATCGAAGCGCGATAAGAAGCCCTTGCCGAACATGGTGAAGACCATCTGCCGCAACTTCGATATCCTCAAGGACCAGCTGGTCATCGCCAAGGACGGCCAGAAGCTCTTCCACGATTCCGTGACCGTCATCGCCGCGCCCGGCCATACCGACGGCCATGCCTGCTTCGAGATCCGTTCCGGGGATGATTCGCTCGTGCACATCAGCGACGTCGTCCATCATCATGTGCTCATGTTCGACAACGTCGGCTGGACCGTCGCCATGGACCATGACCCCGAGACCGCCGTCAAGACGCGCCAGAAACTCTTCACGCGGATGGCCAAGGAGAAGAGCCGTGCCTTCGGGTTTCATCTGCCCTGGCCGGGCATCGGAACCGTCGTCCCCAAGGGGGACCAATACGCCTGGGTGCCCGAGCGTATCAGCTGGGGCTCTTAAGCGGTCAGCTTACTGGAAGACCACCGGCGCGGCGGGTGTCGCAGCCGGGGCGGCGGCAGGAGCCGATGTCGGTGCCGATGTGCCGCCAGCGGTGGGCGCGGGCGGCTGGCTTTGCAGTCGCTGGATCTCGCCAAGGATCAGCGTGAAGCCTTGCTGACGGAGGCTGTTCATCTCGTTGAGCATGCCTTCGCGTTCGTTCTCCGGGGCTTTGGCCCAGGCAGCTTCGATCTGGTGGCGGCGGTCGAGGAGCGCGCGGTATTCCGGGCGCCGCACGACTTCATTGTAGGCCTGGGCGGCCTTCGGGTCGGATTCGAGCAGGGTCTGACGGACCCGACGTCCTTCTTCCTTCAGGTCGTTGAAGCGTTCCTCCATCTGGGCGCGCTGGGCGGACATCTTGGCCGGGGTTTCGGGAGCCGGTCGCGGCGCTGAGACGGCTTGGACAGGCTTGGCGACGCGGACGGACTCGACCGGGCTGGCCGATTTAAGGCGTTCGATCGGGGACTTCGCGGCGGGAGCCGGGGCGAGGAAGCGCCAGGCGCCTAGGCCGACGACGGCGATGAGGCAGAGGGCGAGCAGGGTCTTACGCATGGGGGTCGGGTGGTTTGTCAGGCAGGTGACGGCGGAGTTCCCTGATTTCAGCATGTAGCGCCCGGACCTCCATGCGGAGCTCCTCGTGGTCGCGGGTCTCCTTAGGGAGGATGAGCTTCGAGGTCACGATGGCGGACATCGAGCCGAACAAGGCGATGCCTACCAACATCAGCACCGAGGCGATCAGCCGACCTTCGCCCGTCACCGGGAAGGTGTCGCCGTAGCCGACCGTCGTGACCGTCGTGAGCGCCCACCAGAGGGCGTCGCCTCCAGTCTTGATGGTCGCGTTGGGCGCGGAGCGTTCGACTTCGACGATGAGCATCGTGCTGAAGAGCACCATGACCAAGGCGACGCCCGGCAGGGCGAGCAGCTTTTCATTGAGCGACGTGCCGCTGGTCAGCGTGCTGAGCTTCTTGAGGATTCGGATCAGGCGGATGAACCGGTAGATGCGGATCGCCTGCAGGGAGCGGAAGGCCGGTTCGAAGGGGATGCTCGCGAGGACGTCGATCCAGGCCCAGCGCCAGTAATTGGCCGCGAACTTTTCGCGGCGCCAGCGGACGAAGACGTCAGCCAGGAAGATCAGGCACGACAGCGTATCGACGGTCCGCAGGACCGAGAGCACCGACGGGGGAACATGGAGGAAAGTCTCCAGCACCACCAGCAGCAGCGAGACGACCGCGACGACGAGCACCAGCCAGTCCCAGGGGTTGAGGCGTTGGCGCAGTTCTTGTTCGGTCTTCATGGCGGGCCGGCGTTACTTCTTGGCCGCTGGGTTGGCGGCGGGAGGTTCCGGCTTGGTGAGCTCGCGCATCGGATTTGCCGGTTTCTCGTCCTTGAAGAGCTGGAGTTTCGTCTTCACCAGGCGGCGCGGCCAGAAGTTGTTCTCCACGTCGGCGTCCATCAGTTCCTGCCGCGGATCGAAGACCACGGCCCGGAGTTCCTTCGGCGTCAGGTGGACCTTGGAGGTCTTCTCGGTGTTGAAGCGCCAGATCTCGGCCGGGAGCAGTAGTTCCTCGTGGGTGCCATCCGTATACTCGAGTCGTAAGGGGACCGGCGAGAGCAGTCCGCCGACGTTCGACAACTCGATCACGTAGAGGTTCTGCTTGGTCCGGAGCAGCTGCGGGTCGATCTT
>JBILHF010000125.1:0-3918 GCA_044350605.1 Opitutales bacterium | reverse complement strand
CGCATGTAGTCGATCAGCCCGCGGCTATCGCGTCGGGGTTTCCATTGGTCTTCCCATTCTGCCTGGGCGAGGGACTCGAGGAAAGAGTTGAGCCCTTCGTCCATCCACGTCCACTGGCGTTCGTCGCTATTGACGATCATCGGGAAGTAGTTGTGGCCGACCTCGTGGATGATGACTCCGATGAGCGCGTATTTCGTCCGCTCGGGGTAGGTGCCGTCCGCTTCGGGCCGCGGGCCGTTGAAGCAGATCATGGGATATTCCATGCCGCCGATGGCGCCGTTGACTGACCAGGCTACCGGGTAGGGGTAATCGAACGTGTAGCGCGAGTAGACCTCGATGGCGTGGGCCACGGCGTGCGTCGAATACTTGTCCCAGAGCGGCATGCCCTCCTTGGGGTAGAGGGACATCGCCATGACGGGTCGTCCGTCCACCTTCGTGCCGGCGACGGCCATGGCGTCCCAGATGAACTTACGTGACGAGGCGAAGGCGAAGTCGCGCACGTTGGCGGCCTCGAAGCGCCAGGTCTTGCGCCCTTTCGGGCGGCCTCTCTCGGCGGCCTTGGCCTCTTCCGGCGTGACCACGAAGACCGGTCGTTTGGTCTCCTGGCCGGCCTTCGCGAGGCGTTCGCGCTGGACGGTCGTGAGCACTTCTTCGGGGTTCTTCAGCAGGCCCGTCGCGGCGACGACATGGTCGTCCGGTACGGTGAGGGCTACCCTGTAATCGCCGAACTCGAGGGTGAACTCACCCGTGCCGAGGAACTGCTTGTTGATCCATCCTGCGTAGTCGGTGTAAGCGGCCATGCGGGGGAACCACTGGGCGATGGTGTAGATGCGGTTACCGTCCTCCTTGAAGAATTCGTAGCCAGTGCGGGCCATGATGCGCTTCGCGTCGTTGATCGGGTAGGTCCAGGCGATCTTGAAGACGAAGTCCTCGCCTGGCTTCAGCGGTTTGGGCAGGTCGAGCCGCAGCATCGTTTTCACGACCGAGTGAGGCAGCCCGCGTCCCTCGGAGTCGGTCAGCTTGGTGATCTTCAGTTCGCCGTCGTAGGTCTGGTAGGCGAGCAGCCGGTCGAGGGCGTTGTAGCTGAACTTCTTCAGGTCGACGCCGCGCTTCTGGTTGGGGGCCGTCCGCGAGTCGGCGCGCGGCGCGAAATAGTTCTGGTCCAGCTGGACCCACAGATAATCGAGCGAGTCAGGCGACGCGTTATGATAAGTCACGGTCGCCTCGGCGGTGAGCGTCTGCTTCTCGTCGTCGAGTTCGGCCCGGATGTCATAGTCGGCTCGATTCTGCCAGTAGCCCGCACCCGGCGCCCCGGTCGCCAGCCGCTGGGGTGACGGGGAGGGCAGGGTCGTCTCGAGCTGCTGGAACTTACCGACGGGCGCACCCGTTTCCGCCGCGAACGAGGTCAGGGCGAGGAGCAGGGGCAGCAGTCGTCTCATAGGGGCGATTAAGCCGAAAGGACTCGTGCTGGGAAACTTTTTCAACGAAAAGGGGTATGCCAAGCATACCCATGAAATTCTTACTGTTTCTTATGATTCCGATGCTGGTCGCCGCCCCGGTGGTCCCGCCGGCGGAGACGCTCCAGCCCTTCGGCGCTGATTTCCCGAACCTGGATTCCTTCGCCGTGGGGGGATGGTGGGAGAAGAAATCGCCGGCCAAGGGCAAGAAGGGCGGCGGCACTCCGCCGCCGACGATGCTGGTCGCCCGCGATGAGGTCATCGCCTTCGCGCTCTACACCCAGCAGGCCGGCGTCTTGAAGCTCTCCGCCCAGCTCTATCCGTTGTATCCCGACGAGTCCAAGGAAGTCCGCCTGGAGTTCAAGCGCGGCGAGGCGTGGGTCGAGGCGGCTAAGACCGAGATCGTCTTTCCGGGCTGGAGCGCGCACTTCCGCGTCGAGGGCTGGGATGGTTCCAAGGACGTGGCCTACCGCGTGCGCCATGGCGAGAAGGCCGCCTTCGAGGGCCTCGTGCGCCGCGACCCGATCGATAAGGACACCATCGTCGTGGCCAACATGTCTTGTAATTCCAGCCGCACGACGGGCGCCCGGCCCGAGATCCTCGACAACCTGCTCCGTCAGAATCCGGACCTTCTGTTCTTCGCCGGCGACCAGACCTATCGACATACCGAGCACACGGCCGGCTGGATCGAATTCGGCCTGCAGTTCCGCGACGTGATGAAGGACCGTCCGACGATCTGCATCCCGGACGATCATGACGTCGGCCATCCCAATCTCTGGGGCGAAGACGGTAAGCTTTCCGTCCAGAAGGACAATTCCGACGGCGGCTATTTCTACCCGGTCGCCTACGTGAACATGGTCCAGCGTCAGCAGTCGTGGCACCTGCCGGATGCGTATGACCCGACTCCGGTCCAGCGGGGCATCAGCGTCTTCTACACCCGCCTCAAGGTCGGTGGCATGGACTTCGCCATCCTTGAAGATCGTAAGTTCAAGTCCGGCCCTCTGGGCAAGATTCCTTCGCAAGGCCCGCGCCCCGACCACGTGACCGACGAGAAGTATGATCCGAAGAGCATCAATCTGCCTGGCCTGCAACTGCTGGGGCAGCGCCAGCTTAAGTTCCTTGCGGCCTGGTCGGAGGATTGGGTCGGTGTGCGTCGCAAGGCCGTCCTTTCCGCGACGGCGTTCTGCGGAGCCGTCCACATGCATGGCGGCAAGAACGCACGTCTCTTGGCTGACCTCGATTGCAACGGCTGGCCGCAGAAAGGACGCGACGAAGCCCTGCGCGCCTTGCGTCGCGTGCAGGCCGTGCATCTCTGCGGAGACCAGCATCTCGCTGTCACCGTCAAACATGGCATCGAAGCCTTCGGCGACGGCCCTTACTCGCTGACGAGTCCGGCCCTCGTGAACACCATCTACGGTCGTTGGTGGCACCCGAAGGACGAGCAGGCCGGCCCGAACGCCGTGGCCGGCAGTCCGTTGCCTTGGACCGGGGATTTCCTCGATGGCCTCGGTAATCGCATGTCGGTCCTGGCTTATGCCAATCCCGGAGACACCCAGGATGAACGTCAGCGCGCCGACGGTTATGGCGTGGCGCGTTTTCAGGTAAACAAGCAGACCGTGACCTTCGAATGCTGGCCGCGCTTCAGCGACTCCCGCAAGGGCGACAGCCAGCAGTTCCCGGGCTGGCCGCAGACTTTTCGTCTGCAGGATAATGACGGACGCGTGCCCGCTGGTTACCTGCCGACCGTCGACCTCAGCGCCGAAGGCGATCGCGCGGTCGTGCAGGTCATCCACGAGCAGACTGGCGAGACCGTCTATGTCCGCCGACTGTTCGGCGTGAAGGAGTTCGCTCCCCCGGTCTTCGCGGCCGGCAGCTATGGGGTGAAGATCGGTATCGACCGTCCCGATCGCCGTAGCCTCACCGGCCAGCAGCCCGTGAAGCGTTAACGCTTCAGCAGGGCGTCGGTCTCGCTGAGCTTAAAGCGCACGCTGATCACCGAGTTCTGCTCGGGCCCGTCGGTGTATTTAACGTAGGTCGTGGCCACGATGGCACCGTCGGGGAGAAGTTCGACGCCGGGGTAGCCGCAGTCGCCGAGCCGCTTGCCGTAATGATGGAGCAGCTTGATGCGATATTGGCCGGGTCGGCCGTTCTTCAGGTCGTCGTAGGTGCCGACCCAGGCGATGAAATGGCCTTTGGTCGGGCTGTTGAGCGCTTGGTCACGGAAACAGACCACCATGCGGCCGTCGGCCATGAACACGCCATTGTGGCGATCGCCGGTCAGTCCCCAGTTCGTATCCACAGGTTTGGACCACGTCGCGCCTTCATCTTGGCTGAACATCATCAGGCTGCGTCCTTTGTGGGTGTTCTCGCGGAGCAGGCAGGCGAGTTCCTTGCCGTCGGGCGAGCGGAAGACATAAGGCTCGCAGGGATTCTTGCCGGCCACCTCGGCGACGATGCGCGG
>JBILHF010000002.1:0-85097 GCA_044350605.1 Opitutales bacterium | reverse complement strand
ACATCATCAGGCTGCGTCCTTTGTGGGTGTTCTCGCGGAGCAGGCAGGCGAGTTCCTTGCCGTCGGGCGAGCGGAAGACATAAGGCTCGCAGGGATTCTTGCCGGCCACCTCGGCGACGATGCGCGGTTCGGACCAAGTGAAGCCGCCGTCCGCCGTGATCATCTGTAAGGTCACCAGCGGGCTTTTGTCGGCGCCGCCGGGTCCGCGGTGATAAAGGCCGAGGGTCCGGCCATCCTTGAGGCGGACCACGCTGCTGAAGGTCATCACACACGGCAGGTTGAGCGGCGGCATTTCTTTCCAGGTCTTACCATCGTCCTCGCTCATGATGCTCGGCATGCCCGGGCCGCCGCGTTTGCCGAGGGCGGCGGAGAAGACCCAGAGGCGGGCTTTGCCGGCCGGGTCGACGATGCGGTAGATGCTCGGACAATTCTGGTGGGTGGCGAAGCCCTTCGGCAGCTGGGCGTCGAGGCGTGTCCAAGTCTGGCCGCCGTCGTCGCTGCGCGCCATCGGACCCGCGGAGCCGCCGTGGTTGATGCACCAGACCGCGTAGATCGTGCGTTGGTCAGGCATCAGCAGGGTCGTCGGGTGTCCCTGGTAGACCGACTCCGTGCCGGCGCCGATGACCACCTGGCGTTCCTGCTGTCCCGACAGGTCCACCACTGGGAGGTCGGGCTTGTCTTGAGCCACGACCAAAGAGGCCAGGCAGAGCAGGGCAGGGAGCAGGGGGCGCATGAGGTCAGGATGCGACGGCCGCTCGACTCTGCCAAGCCGATTGGCCCGCTTGACCCCATGTAGGCTGCATGGCAGGCTGGGCACATGGCTCGGCCGTCCGCAAGCATCTGGCGATGGATCATCCTCACGGTCGTGGGGCTCGCCGCGGCCTTGTTCTTGTTGATCGTCGTCGTCGAGCCGGAGGACGCACCTGATGCAGGGGTCGCGGAGTTCAGCGCTCTGGTGGCCAAGGCCTCGGCCGGCGACCCCGTGGCTCAATTCAAGGTCGCGGGTTATCATGCCCGCGGCGAAGGGGTCGCGCAGGATCTGACGGAAGCCGCGAAGTGGCTGCTGCTTTCGGCGCAGCAGGGGTATGCGCCGGCCCAGAATAATATCGCCGTCTGTTACGCTACGGGCGCCGGAGTGGAGAAGGATCAGATTCAGGCCATCGCTTGGATACGTAAGTCGGCCGACCAAGGCTATGCCCGGGCGCAGTGTTACCTTGGGCTTTCGTTCGCCAAGGGCGAGGGCGTCCCGAGGGATCAGGCCCAGGCCATCGACTGGTTCCGCAAGTCTGCCGCGCAGGGTTTTCCGGACGCCTTGAATCACCTCGGCTATTGTCACAGCCAGGGCAGGGGCGTGCCGAAGGACGAAGTCGAAGCCTTTGCCTGCTGGTCGATCGCCGCCCGCTCGCATGAAGGCGCGGCCCGTAATCTCGAACTCCTAGAAAAGAAGATCTCGGACCAGAACCGCCTGCGGGGTGGCCTGCGTCGCGACGAGTTGCTCCGGCAGATCGAGGCGAACAAGTCCAAGGGGTCCTGAGGGGGCTTAGATAATCTGGCGGGTCATTTGCGGAGTCTGTCGCTTTCGCTTAGGTCACGGCATGTCTTCGCCGCTGGACTTCCTGCCGACCCGTGCCGCGGCCTTGGTGCGTCTGGAGGAATTCCTGCCCGATGCCGGGCGCTATGCGGCCGAAAGGAACTACGTCCGCCCGGGCCATGATAATATCTCGCGGTTGTCGCCCTGGGTACAGAAGCGTCTGCTTTTGGAATCAGAGATCGTGGCCGCGGCCAGAGACCGGTGGTCTTTCCCTGCCGTCGAGAAGTTCATCCAGGAGGTCTATTGGCGGACCTATTGGAAGGGTTGGCTCGAGCAGCGTCCGGCGGCATGGACTCGCTGGTGTGAAGCCGTACCACGGTTGCGGGCGTCTTTGACTGCTGAACAGCAATCGACGCTGGAAGCCGCGCTCGCTGGTAAGACCGGTATCGTGGGCTTCGATGCGTGGGCGCAGGAACTCGTGGCCACCGGTTATCTGCATAACCATGCGCGCATGTGGTTCGCCTCGATCTGGGTCTTCACGCTTCGTCTGCCGTGGGAGCTCGGAGCCGCATTCTTTTACGAGCACCTCCTTGATGGGGATGTCGCAAGTAACACGCTCTCGTGGCGCTGGGTGGCAGGCTTGCAGACGCCGGGTAAGACCTATGTCGCCCGGGCGGACAATATTGCCTTCTACACCGATGGGGAGCATGCGCCGGAGGCTGGTCGACTAGCCTCCGTGCCATTTACCATCAAAGAGGAGCCCTTGCCCAAGGTGGCAGCGTGGACTGAAGACGCGGCGCAGGTGGCTGCGCTCAAGGCTTACGTGCGTCTTGGCCTGTGGGTGCATCCCGAGGACCTGGCGGTAGAGCAGGGCGAACTGGCTGGGCTAAGGGTTCATGCCATCAACGCCTTATGGCCTGCCGGTGTTACTGCGCGCGCCGGATGGACTGAGAAAGTCTCGGCCTGGACACGGGCGGCGCTGCAAGAAGGAGCAAGCCGAGCCGGTGAGCACTTTGGAGCCGCCGTCTCGTCGGGTGAGACGTCGGACCTGGCCGTATCTCTGGTCCAATGGGCCAAGCAGAACAACCTGCAGGCCGTCGTAGCTTATCGTCCGTTTGTAGGACCTTGGCTGGGGGAGGCACTCTCCCTGGAGGGTGCCTTGGCTTCCGCCGGCATCGCCATGATCTGGCGCCGGAGGGCTTGGGATGCCGAGCATTTCCCGCACGCCACCCGAGGGTATTTCCCCTTCTGGGAGCGTATCAAGTATGCGGGGTGAGAAGATGTCGTGGCTTTCCCTTTGCGTGCGAACGCCGGGGTGTCATGATAAGTCCATAACTTTATGCGACTCGCTCCTCTCTTCTTGGCGTTTTCCGCGCTTCTCGCCCTCGACGTGATTACCCAGGATGGTTTTGCCCAGGCTGGTGGTTCCGTAAGCTTTCAGTTCAGGGCTTCAGATCGAAGTGCTGTCACCGAGCCGCTTCGACCCATGGCCGAGAAAGGTGAGGCCAAGGCGCAATTTGACCTCGGATTCTTGTATCTCTACGGTGATTTCTATTCACACCTGCGTGCCGATCGGGACCAAGGCTTGTTTTGGATCCGCAAATCTGCCGCGCAAGGTTATGCTCCAGCCCAAGATCTGATGGGTTGTCTTCTTTATCGGGGCGGAATCCTCCCGCAGGACAAGGCGGAGGCGGTGAAGTGGTTCCGGAAGGCCGCCGAGCAGGGTGATCCCTATGCGCAATCTAATCTCGGCCATTGTTATCACAAAGGCGAGGGCGTGGCTAAGGATTCGGTCGAGGCGGTGAGGTTGTTTCGTCTGGCTGCCGCGAAGGGTGAGGTGAAAGCTCAGCGTCACCTCGGATTCATCCTCGAAGCCGGAGAAGGTGTTCCGAAGAATTACTCCGAAGCCGCCAAGTGGTTCTTCAACCTGGCCTTGCTGAAGGAGAAGGCTGAGCACTATTACCCGGACATAGATCATCCTGATTGCCTCCGTTTCCCTGAATCGAACAAGGTTCCTCCGGCGTCTTCATGGCTTAAGGCCGCGGAGGGTGGCGACGCCCGCGCTCAGTATGAACTTGGAAGATGTCACGAGAACGGAGAAGGAACTCCAAGCGATCTTGACCAAGCCTTGAAGTGGTATCGTAGGTCAGCCCAAGGCGGTTATGCTCCTGCCCAGTTCATTATGGGTTACTTGCACGATGGGAGGCATCATTTGGAGTATGATCATGACCAACTCGTCAGCTGGTACGGCAAGGCCGCTGAACAGGGGTACGCGAAGGCTCAATACAACCTGGGATACTATTATAGCCATGGACAATCTGACTCAGTAAGATCGGTGCCCGGCGGGGCTACTGTCTGGTCCAAGATCGGGGCTCCCAAAAACCTCGTCGAAGCCCTGAAGTGGTATCGTAAGGCGGCGGAAAACGGGCATGCCCAAGCCCAATTCGTCATGGGTAAGTTTTATTACACCGGAGAATCTTTGCCTAAAGATCAGGTCGAGGCATTCAAGTGGTGGCGTAAGGCGGCGGAAAATGGGCATCCCCGCTCTACTTTTAACATTGGGGTGATGTGTTTCCTTGGTCACGGAACGGACAAGGATTACGCCGACGCAGCCAAATGGTTTCATGTGCGCGCCATGCAAGAGCGCACCGGCGTTTATGTTTGTCAGCATGGCATGCCGAGCCCACGACCCATGGCAGATGGCATCCAGGCGCCGCTTTCCCCGTTAAAAGATATTCCCGAGGTGAGGTAGTCTGGCGCTAAAGCCTCTGCCTATGGCCCGATGATTGATCCTGGGGCGGGCTTGCGGCCGGGTTCGATAAAGTTGGTGGGCCCACCGGGATTTGAACCCAGAACCAAGGAATTATGAGTTCCGTGCTCTAACCGTTGAGCTATAGGCCCGTGGAGCGAACTTTGGCCGAAAGGGGGTGCGAGGGAAAGCCGATTCGCTGGATTGAAACCAAGGCGGACGGGTCTATGGTCAGGTTATGCGAGCCCCCGCATCGTTCTCCCGGCGTAGCCTGATCAAAGGCATGTTGGCCGCGCCTTTCTTCGCCGGCCTGAGTTCCCGACTGGAGGCGGCGCCGCCGGCGCTCGTGGATCCGGCTATCGGACCGGGGGCCGGTTGGACGATCGTGGTCTTTCCTGACACGCAGAACTACGCGAAGTATGCCAAGAACCAGGAACACTTCGAGCTCATGACCCGCTGGGTGCTCGACCATCGGAAGGCTTGGAACATCCGGATGGTCATGCACGAGGGTGATTTCGTGGAGCAGAACAATATCGCCGTCGGCGGCGGTCGCGGCTTCGGCGACCAGCATTCGACGTCGCAGTGGCAGTCAGCCAAGCGCGCCTTGCAGGTCTTCGACGGCGTGATCCCGACGGTCTTCGCCACCGGTAATCACGACTACGGCGAGCGTAGCGCCGAAGATCGCACGACGCAGTTCAACGACTATTTCCCGCTCACGCACAATCCGCTCACGTGCGATGGCAAGGGCGGCGGGATATTCCTGGAAGGCCCGCCCTTGCGGGACGGCAAGCCGTCGCTCGAGAACGCCGCCTATGTCTTTCGTGCGCCCGATGGCCGGGATCTCCTGATTGTCGCTCTCGAGTGGGGTCCGCGTCGGGCGGCGGTCGCTTGGGCTCGCGAACTGCTGGCTCGTCCGCGCTTCCGCGATCATCTTGGCATCCTGCTTGTCCATGACTACCTCCTGCCCAGCGATCTGCGCGACGGTCAGGACGGCAACCGAAAGCGTCCCGGCAATCCGCATTGGTATAAGACCGGTCTCGGCGGCGATACTCATGACGGGGAGGACCTCTGGCAATCGCTGGTGCGCGGTAGTCCCAATCTGCGGCTTGTCCTCAACGGCCACGAGATGGGAGCGCACGTCGGCTATCGTCAGGACCGAAACGATGCCGGACGTGCGGTGCACCAGATGCTGTTCAACGCCCAGGGCCTAGGCGGTGGCTCGGATCATCGCGGCAACGGCGGAGACGGTTGGCTACGGCTGCTGACTTTCGAGCCTGACGGCCGCACCTTGTCCGTGCGGACGTTTTCGCCGCTCAGATTGAAGGAGGGACGTCCGCATTTCTGGGACGACCCGCGCTGGCGCTTCAGCGTCGACCTGGGCGGCTGAGCCGAAGTTATTTCGAAACGACGTCGATCAGCTGGCTGCGGACCGGGGTGACGGTCGCGCGGTGCTGCTGTACGGCAGCGGCCAGCCGGGCGACGACGTCCGGATGCTGGGCGGAGATTTCGTGGGCTTCCGACGGGTCGACGGCCAGGTTGAAGAGCAAGGGCTTGGCGTGCTCGGTCGGCTTGGGGTCAAAGTAGGAACCCTGGGTGATGAAGTGGATCTTCCAGTCGCCGAGGCGCGCGGCGTAAAGCTTTTCGCCGCGGTAGTAGCAGAAGAGTCCGCGGTCGACTGCCCGCTCCTCGAGCAGGAGAGGGGAGAGGTCGGTGCCATCCATCGGACGGTCATTCGGTATTTTGGCGCCGGCGAGCTTCGCCGCAGTCGGATAGAGATCCAGCATCGTTCCGACGTTATCGGTCACGCCGGGCTTAATCTTGCCGGGCCACCAGGCGATGCCGGGGACGCGCATGCCGCCTTCCCAGGTACTGCCCTTTCCGTCCTTGAGCAGGCCGGCGCTGCCGCCGGTCTCGGTGCCCATGAGCGTCCACGGACCGTTGTCGCTGGTGAAGAAGACCAAGGTGTTGTCGGCCACGCCGTGGTCCTTGAGGGCCTTGAGGACCTCGCCGACGTTCCAGTCGAGTTCGGCGAGCACGTCACCGTAGATGCCGCGCGAGCTCTTGCCCTTGAAGCGCTCCGAAGCAAAGAGGGGCGTGTGCGGGAACGTATGCGGCAGGTAGAGGAAGAACGGCTTATCCTTGTTCGCACCGATGAACTTGGCGGCCTCCTCGGCGTAGCGCTTGGTCAGTTGGGTCTGGTCCGTGCGCGGTTCGAGCAGCTCACGTCCGCGGTAGAGGGCGGCGTTCCACCAGGACGGATCCTGGGCTACGAGTGAGTTTGCCTTGGGCGGGTTACCGGGCGTCGGATTCATGTCGTTCGAGTGCATCAGGCCAAAGTGAAAATCGAAGCCGTGGTCGAGCGGGTGATGCTGCGGCAGGTTATTGGCCCAGACGCCGAGGTGCCACTTGCCGATGATGCCGGTGGTGTAGCCGGCGTCCTTCAAAGACTCGGCCAAGGTCACTTCGGAGGCGGGCAGGCCGCCGGTGGAGACGGCGCGCAGGACGCGGAATTGGTTGTGGGCCATGCCGGAGCGGACCGGGTAGCGACCGGTCATGAGCGCGGCGCGGCTGGGCGTGCAGACTTCGGCGGCGGAATAGAACTGCGTGAAGCGCAGGCCTTCGGCGGCCATACGATCCAGATTCGGCGTCTTGATCGTCGGGTGTCCATAGCACCCGAGATCGCCGTAACCGAGGTCATCGGCCAGGATGATGACGATGTTCGGTTTCGGGGCGGCGTGGGCGGCAAGGGAGAACGCGATGAGCAGGGCCAGCAGCAGGGGTTGCATAAGGATAAGGACACATCCAAAACGGAACAGAGGCAAAGCCCATTTTGATGACTCCCGAGCAGCGCGCACAGTTTAAGCAGGCCGTCTTCCGGGGTGAGCCGTTGCCGTCCGATTGGCCCGAGGACTTCGCTATCATCACCGCCTATGATCCGGAGGGTAGGGCGGCTTCGCCGGCAGACAACGCCGTGGCTGATGCCAGACTGGAGGCTGATCTCCGGGCGGCCGGGTTCTGTCCGCATCGTATTACGGGTGGGTCGGCGGATGGCGAGCACCTGGAGCCCGGCTGGGGCGTGCCGATCGGGCTCCCTGTGGCGGTCGAGTTCGGGCGCCGGTATCGTCAGGTGGCCATCTTTTACGTCCGGGCCGGGGCGTTGTCCTTGGTCGACTGCGAGGATGGCTCGTCCGAGGACCTGGGACGGCCCTTCGGGTTGGTCTGACCATTTTCGGATTGGAACACCGAGGGATTTGGGGACTCTAATCCTTACCCCCATAAACCCTATGAAGCGACTTCTGTCCCTCCTCGCCGTCCTGGCCGCCGTCGTCGGCGTCCGCGCCGCCGATGCCCCTGGTCTGGTCAACGGTCACCCGCCCGACATCCGCACGCTTAAACCCGGCGATGCCGCCCCGGATTTCGATCTGCTCGGCACCGACGGCAAGAAGCACAAGCTCGCCGAATACACCGGCGGCGAAGCGCTCGTCGTGCTCTTCACCTCCAACCACTGCCCCACCTCGCACAGCATCGAGCGTCGTCTCCAGAAGTTCTACGAAGAATACAAGGGCAAGGGCGTGAAGCTCCTCGCGATCAACCCGAACCACCCGGACGGCCTCAGCAAGGACGAGCTCGGTTATGGTGAGTTCGGCGACTCCTACGCCGAGATGAAGCCTTACGCCGAGAAGAACAAGTGGACCTTCGACTACCTCTATGACGGCGACACCCAGACCGTGGCCCGCGCCTACGGCTGTCTCGCGACCCCGCACGTCTTCGTCTTCGATAAGAACCTCAAGCTCCGCTATCAGGGCCGTTTCGACGACTCCCGCTTCTACGACGACAGCACCGTCAAGTCCAAGGACTGCCAGAACGCCGTGGACGCGATCCTCGCTGGGAAGCCGGTCGAACTCGAACTCACCAAGCCCATGGGCTGCTCCACCAAGTGGCGCGAGAAGAAGGCCCTGCATGACGCCAAGCACGAGACCTGGGCCAAGACCCCGGTCACCGTCGAACTCATCGACAAGGCCGGCATCGCGAACCTCCGCGCCAACAAGTCGAACAAATATCGCATGATCAACGTCTGGGCCACCTGGTGCCCGCCTTGCGTCAAGGAGTTCCCGGACCTCGTCGAGATCTCCCGCAAGTTCGACATGCGCGACTTCGAGCTTGTGACCATCACCATGGACGACCCGAAGGACAAGGCCAAGGCCGAGGCTTTCCTCTTCAAGCAGGCCGCCGGCCTGAGCAAGAAGGTCGAGAACACCCTCAAGAAGGAAGGTCGCACCACGAACAGCTACCTCTTCGCTGGTAGCGCCGACGACCTCGCGGCCGCCCTCGACAAGGAGATGCCCGGCCCCATCCCGCACACCATCGTCGTGGCTCCCGGCGGCGAGATCGTCTACCGCCACACCGGCATCATCGACCGCGCCGCGGCCGAGAACGCCATCCTCGATAAGATGAATCGCTTCTACTCGCCCGGCGCCCCTAAGGCCGCCGCGAAGAAGTAATTCCTCTGAGCCAAAACAAAGCCCCGGCCGCAGCGATGCGGACCGGGGCTTTGTTTTGGCCGCGTGTGCAGGCTCAGACGGCGATCGCGAATGTCTGGTCCAGCGGGTTGAGCCAGACCTTCACGCGTGGCATCCAGGAGGGGCCGATGATCGCATCGATGTCGAGGGCGCGGAGGAACGGGCTCATCGGAACAGGCGAGATGCCGCCGCCGAGGACGCGCGGGGCTTCGCCGACCGTCTCGAGCAGGTCGTGGCCGGCGAGCGTGAAGGGCAGGACGTAGGACTGCGGGATATCCATATCACCGAACATCGGACTGAAGTCCTTGAAGCCAGCCAAAGGCTTAGCGCCGGCGACGAACTTACGGTCCGTCACGTATCCGAACTGCGCACCCGTATCCCAGAGCACGCGGGCCGGGTGGCCGTTGAGCGTCACGTGGAAGAGCGGGATGTCGGACATCGGGGCCAGCTCGTAAGGCTGCGTCTTGAAGCCGGCCGGCATCTCGTCACCGGCCGTCAGCGTGCGGTGGGCGACGTCGAAGAGCAGGGTGGTCTGGGCGAGCAGGTCCATGCCCAGCAGCGCATCGACCTGCACGCCGATCTCGGCGGACAGCTTGTCGAAGGTGAAGCCCATGTAGCCGCCCTTGTTCACGCCGTGGTTCTGGTTCTGCCAGGTCAGGCGTCCCGAGGTCGAGGAGCTGAAGGGGGCGCCTGTGTCAATCAGGGCACGGCCTTCCGGGAGATCGATGAACAGGTGGCGGTTCAGGAGATACAGTTTATAGGTGCAAACCATGTGAGAAATGGACGTTTTACGCGGCATGGGGGGATATTGCTGACAGTTGTAAGTGGTAACAGTCGAGTGTCAAGCCGCGGAGTGCCCGAAAGGGGAAACCGGAAACCGGATGATTGGCTGGGGGTCATTTTCGGGTGCCAGGTCTCGGCTGCAGGTTCGGGTGCGGGCACAGGTTCAGGTACAGGTCCCGGGCCCTGCACCTGACCCCGAGCACCTGAACCCGGCGCCCGATACCCGAGACCAGAGACCTTAAAATGACCCGCAGCATACTGTCCGGTCTCCCTTTGAGCCCTTGCATCTGTCGGGCATAAAGAAGCCCCGGATCGGGCAATCCGGGGCCTCTGGGAGGCCGCTGGAGGGCGGATTAGGCCTTCTTCACCTTAACCCACTGCTTCGTCTTGGCGGACTCCAGGACGGCGTCGCAGACGTACTGGGTGCCGAGCGCGTGGCGGAAGTCCGGATAAGCCTTGGGAGCCTTAGGATCGTCGAGGCTCTTGAGGAACTCGGCGAGGGCGTGGGTGAAGGAGTGCTCGTAACCGAGGCAGAGACCCGGGACCCACCAGTTGCCGGCGTACGGATGGTCGCCGTCGGACGTGTGGATGCTGGCCCAACCGCGACGATCGCCGGGGACGGCGTGGTCGAAGTAGTTGAGGCGGTTGAGGTCGTGGAGGTCCCACTGGAGGGACTTCTTCTCGCCGTTGATTTCGAACGTGTAGAGGGCCTTGTGACCGCGGGCGTAGCGGGTGGATTCGAACTGCGCGATCGAGCCGTTCTCGAAGCGGCAGAGGAAGATCGCGGCGTCATCGATGGTGACGGCCTGCTTCTTGCCCGTGGCGGTATGGACGCGCTCCTTGATGAACGTCTCGGTGATCGCAGAGACCTCGGTGATGTCACCGTTGATCCAGCGGGCCGTGTCGATGCAGTGCGCGAGGAGGTCGCCCGTCACGCCGGAACCGGCGGCGGCGGCGTCGAGGCGCCAGAGACCCGCGCCGCCCTGCGGCAGCTCGGTGGAGATCGTCCAATCCTGGAGGAAGTTGGCGCGGTAGTGGAACACGCGGCCCAGCTCGCCGGCGGCCACGATGTTCTTCGCGAGCGTCACGGCGGGGAGGAAGCGGTAGTTATACCAGACGAGGTTCGGCAGGCCGGACTTCTCGACGGCGGCGACCATCTTCTCGCCTTGCTCACCGTTGAGGGCGAGGGGCTTTTCGCAGAGGATCATCTTGCCATTCTTGATGCATTCGAGGGCGATCTCGGCGTGCGAGTCGTTCGGGGTGCAGATGTCGACGGCGTCGATGTCGGCGCGGGCGACCAGCTTGCGCCAGTCGGTCTCGTAGGAGGCGTAGCCCCACTTCTCGGCGAAGTCCTTGACCTTGGCTTCGTCGCGACCGCAGACGGCCTGGCGGACGATGTGGTGGCCGGCGGTCACCTTGTCCTTCGGGAAGAAATGGCCGACCTGGGAGTAGGCGTTGGAGTGGGTGCGGCCCATGAAGCCGTAACCGATGAGACCGATGCGAATGGCTTTAGACATATGATTCAGGAGTAAGCGGTTGGCGGATAGCGGTTAGGTCAGATGCTCAGAGGGCCTGCTTCACCTTGACCATCGCGGAGAGGATGGTGTTCCAGGTCTTCGGGTTCTCGAGCGTCGCGTTCGGGAACATGCAGCCATCCCAGCAGATGTGCTTCATGCCGCGATCGCCGGCGCCTTCGAGCCAGACCTTGGAGCAAGCGGTGATGTCCAGCTTGCCGTTGGCGTCATCGGCCTGGCAGTGGCGACCGGTCTTCTCGTGGGAGCCCGTGCCGTGCACGGTGCCGTCGTTCTGGGCCACGTGGAAGTCGAGGGTCCAGGGGCGGAGCTTGCCGACCATCTCGCGGTAGGCGGGCCAGAACTGTTCCGAAGTGTAGCCTTCCTTGAGGAGGGCGGCTTCGGGTTCGTTGTAACCCATCAGGTAGAGGTAGGTGTGGGCGAGGTCGGCCTGGAAGCCGAAGGACTTCGGCATGCCGACGCCTTCGAGGGTGTCGAGCATCGCCTTCCAGGAGTGCATGCCGGCCCAGCAGATCTCGCCTTCGGCGGCGATGCGTTCGCCATGACCTTCGGCGATCTTCGCGGCCTTCTTGAACGTGTCGACGATGCGGGCCGTGTTGGCCTTCGGGTTCTCGCGCCACTTCTGCACGCCGAACTCGGCGGAGTCCACGCGGATGACGCCGTACTGGCGGACGCCATGCTGGTTGAGGAGCTTGGCGACGCGGCAGGCCTTCTCGATCGCGAGGAGGAACTTCTGCTGCTGTTCGTCGGTGCCCATCGCGGAGTCACCCACCGTGCCACCCCAGACCGGAGCCACGAGCGAGCCGACCTTCAGGCCCTTGGAGGCGATGAGGTCCGCCATCTTCTTGAGGTTGTCCTCGGAGATGTCGGGGTCGGTGTGCGGGTGGAACAGGAACAGGTCGACGCCGTCGAACTTGTGTCCGTCGACGTTGGCGGCGACGGTCATGTCGAGCATCTGCTCGAGGGCGATCGGCGGGTGGTCGGTGTTGGGCTCCTTGCCGACGAGGCCGGGCCACATCGCGTTGTGCAGTTTCATGTGAGTAGGGGTAGGGGTAGGGGTGGGGACAGGGGTAGGGATGGGGCGAAGATTACTTCTTCTTGGCCTTCTTGTAGGCGCCCATGGCGGGAGCGTCCGGGTTCACTTCCGGGCCGAAGTAGCGCAGGCAGACCAGCGGCTCGGTGGTGGAGGTGTTGCGGAAGGTCACGCCCTTCTTGGCGCCGGCTTCGGTGCAGAAGTACTCGTCTTCGGTCAGCTCGTTGAAGCGGATGAGCTTCGGGCTGTTGAGGACCTGGCCGTTGATCGTGCCGGAGCCCTGGACGCAGATGAGGCCGTAGGCGCCCTTGTCCGTGATCGTGCATTCGGCGCCCGGTTCGACGGTCAGTTCCTTCGCGGTGAAATACTGGAACTTGTCGACCTTGCCGTAGACGATCCACTTGTCGACGAAGCCCTTGCCTTCGACGGAGACGACCGGCTCGAGGTAGTGGTTGTCCTTGAAGTTCGGGTCGACGTTCTTGTCCCAGTCGAGCTGGTCCACGATGAAGTCGACGTCCTTGTGCTTGGACTTCGGCATGTCCTTGACGAGGAGGGCCCACGGTACTTCGCGGCCTTCGACGAGGTTCTGATACATGCCGAAAACGTCGGAACCCCACTGCGGCTCGTAGGTGCAGAGCGAGCCGGGAGCGTGGAGCACGCACGGGTCGATGAGCCAGCCGGTGCCGGGCTCGAGCTTGTAGGCCTTGGAGAGGGCGAGGATCTTGTTGTCACCCTTGTCCCAGTTGGCGATGCACTCGCGGACCTGGGCCTTGGTCGTGCCGGGCTCGAAGCCCATGAACGTATAGGGGAAGTTGTTGCCGACGTTGTTGTGCTGGGGCGGGAAGTAGTAGGACTCCGGCTTGCCTTCGAGACCGAGCAGCTTGGCCTGCTTGGCGTTCTGGTGCATGTGGTGCGGGATCGGACCCATGTTGTCGAAGAACTTGGAGTACACCGGCCACTTCTTATACTTGTTCCAGATCTTCGAGCCGATGAGGGCGGCACCGCATTCCTTGACGGCCTGCAGCAGGGTGAAGCGGGTGTTGCCGATGACGACGTAGGACAGGCCCTCGTCGGGCGTGCGGTTGTCGTTCGCGGCTTCGGTCGTGGAGGCGAACCAGCGTTCGTCGATGCCGCCGCGGCTCAGGCCGAAGGCGTAGAGGTCATCCGGGTGGAGCTTGAGACGCTTGCCGGGCTGGAGGAAGGAGCGCGGCACCCAGCACGGGGCGAGACGCAGCAGGCCGCCGGTCTTGGCGAGTTCCTTCTCCACGAGAGAGGCGACACCGCTCTTCTTGGTGGAGAGATCTTGGACAATCTTGGGGGAGGACATGGTATGGGTGAAAGGAGGGTCGGGGAGGTCGGATTTAGGCGACTCCTTGGACAGGGACAAGAATTGAGTAAGCCGACTTACGACTTCAAAAACTGCCAATTAATGGGGCAGGTAACGGCCTGGCCGTTTTCGCCCGTGATCCGGACGGACTCCGGGCCGGCGGGGACGATGCTCTGGACTTGGCCGAAGGCGGCGGGCACGGCGGCGGCGGCCTGGATCAGGGGGAGGCGGACGCGCTCGTCCTTGCGGAACAGGCGGCTGGTCGGGATGCCCTTGGCGGCCAGTCGGTCCTCGCGGGCGACATCGACGCCGTCGCAGAAGTGGGAGCAGACTTCCTCGAGGCCGAGGCGGCCGAGGTGGCGCTTCTCCCAGGGGTGCCCAGGGCGACCGCCGTTGGACAGCCAGAAGAGGGTGGAGGGGAAGTCCGCCACGTTCTTAAGGGAGAACCAGACGAAGCCCGGGAAGGTCACGGCCGTCCAGGCGAACGGCTGGGCCTCGGTGGCGGGCTCGTTGACGAGCATGATCAGGTCATCGTTGCCAGCGCGGGCCGGGTAATGCGTGAGGTCGGTGTTCGAGCCATCCTTCATCGGGACGGATTTCAGCGTGGTGAACTCGGCGAACGGCTTCAACGCACCGGATTCGCCGGCGGCGGGATTCGAGAACTCGCCGGCATAGACGGAGCCGAAGCGGAAGGCGCTGGTCGCTATGCGCGCGGTGCCGGCGGGGATGTTCGAAAGATCGAGCACGGGGTGGTTGCCGTAATTCCAGCGGCCCTCGAGCTGCGTGATGATGTGCTCCGAGTAGATCGCGTGATGGCCGGAGATGAGCGTGAAGTTCTTCGCGACCGTGGCGCCGGTGTCCGTGCCGGTCTGCGTCAGCTTCAGGGAGGTAGCCGACGACGAGACGAGCTGCCAGGCAGCGTTGGCGGTGTCGCCATGAGGCGGGCCTTTCTGCTGGCCGCCGAAGGGCAGGCACATGAAGTCTCCGCGGAGATAGGTCAGCAGGTTCGGCAGGCTCTGGTCGATCTGCGTGGGCGTCCAAGGCGAGAGGGAATAGGGGCTGGCCTTGAGGCCGGGCAGATGGAAGGTCACCGGGGCGAGGTGGCCGGCGGTCTGCGTGACGGCCAGTTCGACCTCGGCGGTCTTCAGGGTGTAGCTCGGGGCGCCGTGAATGGTTTCCATGGGGGATGTCATATTTCCAGCAGGCCGCCACCGGGTGTCAATGTCTCGGGTGCCTCGGCCTCTCCGCTTGCTAAACTTCCCGCGGCTCGCTTGTTTGCGGGCATGCCGCAGCCGCTACCTATCTTCTACACCAAGCCCGGTTGTCCGTGGTGCACCGAAGCCCTCGAGTTCTTCGCCCAACAAGGGGTGAAGCTCGACGTCCGGGACGTCATCGCCGACATGCACCAGATGCGCCAGCTGGTCGCCTTGACCGGTCAGTCGAAGTGCCCGTCCTTCCGTTATGGCGACTTCATCGTGGCCGACTTCGGGGTGGACGAGTTCATCAATAAGGCCCGCAAGCACCCGGCCGTGTGCGCCGAGCTGGGCTTGAAGGTTTCTTGACCAAGGTTACCCAATTTTAGTTCTTGGAACATAGGGGGTTCACCCTATGGTCTGGATTCATGAGGTTTACCCCAACCTTTGTCCTGTTCTGGTGCGCAACCCTGCTCGCCGGCCGCCCTAACATTGTCCTGATCATGTGTGATGACATGGGCTGGGCCGACCTCGGTTGTTATGGTTCGAAACAGAACCCCACGCCCAACATCGATCAGCTCCGTAAGGAAGGCGTGCGCTTCAATAACTTCCTGGCCACGCAGGCCGTCTGCACTTCGTCGCGGGTCGCGCTCCTGACGGGATGTTATCCCAACCGGCTCGGCCTCGGCGGCACGGCCCTCGGTCCGAATTCCAAGATCGGTCTGAGCAACGATGAGCAGACCTTGGGCACGCTGTTGCAGCAGGCGGGCTATCACACCGGTGTCGTCGGCAAGTGGCATCTCGGAGATGCGCCCAAGTTCCTGCCTCCGGCCCATGGTTTCGTCGAGTCGATGATCACGCCTTACTCCAATGATATGTGGCCACGCGGCTACGCGTTGGGCGACGAGAGTCGCAGCAAGATGTATCCGACCCTGCCGCGCCTCGTGAACGGGCATGTCATGGGTTATACGCGCGGATGGGTCGACATGGACGCGATGACCGCTTCCCAGGGCCTGCGCGCGGTGCGCTTCATCGAAGACCATGCGGGCAAGGAGAAGCCTTTCTTCCTCTATGTGCCGACGTCGATGCCGCATACCCCGCTCGGCGCATCGCCTGAATTCAAGGGCAAGCACGCCACGCCCTACGCCGATACCTTGGCCGACCTCGACCATGCGGTCGGCGCCATCCTAGCCAAGCTCCGCGCGAAGAAGGTGGAGCAGGACACCATCGTGATCTTCACGAGCGATAACGGCCCCTGGCTGAACTTCGGTCGGCATGCCGGCTCCGCCGGACCTTTCCGCGAGGGCAAAGGCACGACGTTCGAGGGTGGCGTCCGCGTGCCGTTCATCGTTCGCTGGCCCGGCGTTGTGAAGGCCGGCGCCGAGACGGACGCCCTGGTCGCCAATATCGATATCGTCCCGACCTTGCTGGCGGCGACCCAGTCCGCCGCGCCGAAGAACGAGATCGACGGCGTCTCCTTTCTGCCGGTCCTCAAAGCCGAGAAGCCGACGACCCGGGATTCGTTCGCTTATTACTACGGCGACCGCCTCGAGGCCGTCCGCAAAGGTAAGTGGAAGCTGCACCTGCCGCATGCCTATCGCAGCTATGTCGACATGATCCCCGCCGAGCGCGACGGGCTTCCCGCCAAGACACACCAGCGCCAGATCGGTCTCTCGCTCTACGACCTCGACAAGGATCCCGGAGAAAAGGAAGACCTCTCCGGCGCTAATCCGGAGGTGGTGAAAGAGCTCCAGGCTTTCGCGGAATCTGAACGGAAGCGTCTCGACGCAGGTAAGCGTCCGGTCGGGCGGCTCTGATCAGCCCAGGCCGAGCAGCCGCCAGACGAAGACGCCGAAGCCGATGAGCGCGATCGCCAGGCTCAGGCCTCGGCGCAGTTTCGCTTCCGGCAGATCGGCGCGCGCCGTCGCCCAGAAGCAGGTCGCGGCGACGCCGATGACGAGGGCTTGCGCTCCTTCCACGCCGAGATTGAAGCCGATGAGGATGAGGACGACGTCGCCCGCCGACCATGCGGCCAGATTATCGGCGACGGCGGCGGCGAAGCCGAGGCCGTGCACGAGCCCGAACGCCGCCGGGAGGACCAACGCGGAACGTTCCACCAGGCGGCCGCGGAAGGCGAGCCACGCGCTGACTCCGATGGTCAGGGCGATGAAGGGTTCGATCCATGGGCCGGGCTGACCCAGCCAGCCCATGGCGACGGCAGTCAGGGTGATGCTATGGCCGAGGGTGAAGACCAATGATCGTCGGAGCGCCTGCGCCAGGGAGGTCGCGCCGAGGAACATCGCGAGCATGAACAGGCAGTGATCCCAGCCGTCCGGCAGGACGTGACCGAAGCCCTTGAAGAAAAGGTTCCCAGCGGTCTCGGCGGCCGAGTCGCGGGGCGCTTCGCCGAGCGTCAGTTCAGCCGGGTAGGCCGGCGTGGCGGCCATGACCACCTGGTATTCCATGCCTTTGCGCAGGTTCACGAAGACCGTGCCGAGCGTGGGCGGGAAGCGAAGTCGAATTTGGGTGGCATTGGTCGGGATGGTCGCCGAAAGCCGCGCATTGAGCATCACCGGGTAGCGGTCCGCTTCGCCCTGTTTCGCCGAGGTCGCCGCGATGGTCTCCGCCGTGGGAAAGGCGACGAGGATGACCGGCGTGTCCTGGCCATCGACTTCGAGGCGGAGCCCGTCGAGCAGTCGTTTTCTCGCAGGCTCGATCGCCGCTGCGAGCCGGCCGGGCGTGAGCATCAATTCGTCGAGGGCCTTGATAGGGGCATCCTTGGACGTCTGGCCGACGAGGAAGGACGGCACGTCGAATTTGATCGTGAGCGTGAGCTGGCCGGTCTCATCGATGACGCCGAGGCAGTTCGCCTCTTTCCATTCCGGATGGGCGGAGAGCGCCCCGGAACAGAAAAGCGTAAGGCAGAGCAGGGCGAATCGCCGCATGACTAGGCCATAGGCCGGACCGCGCGGGGCTTCCATCCCAAACCGCTGGCCGCTAGGACTGCTGGAGGAGGCTTACTCAGAGCTGACGTCGGCGTCGTTCCGGCTGCGCAGGGCGCGCGGGTTCTTCAGTGAACCAGGTTCGAAGAAGACCTTTTCCATGAACAGTCCGCGGGCGGGGGCCGTGGGGACTTCGGAAGTGATGACGCGCTCCTTGCGGTAGGCTACGAGACGCTCGGGCGGCATCTTGCCTTCGCCGACGCGCAGGAGGCCACCGACGAGCCGGCGCACCATCTTATAGAGAAAACCGCTGCCTTCGGCGACGATCGTGATTCGCTTGCCGCGGCGACGGACGTCCAGGCGACGCAGTTCCTTGACGGGATTCTCCTTCTCCATGCCTTGGCCGTGATTAGCGCCGAAGGCATAGAAGTCATGTTTGCCGAGGAGCAACTTGGCGGCCTGCCGCATGAGCTTCACGTCGACGGTCTTGGTGCCGAGTCCGAGGCAATAGCGGGCCTCCCAGGGCGGCGGATAACCGTCGCAGATCTCGTAGCGGTAGCGTTTACCGTTGGCATGCCAGCGGCAATGGAAGCCCGGCGCCACGCGCTGGAGCTGGGTGACCAGCAGGCCGTTCTGTTCGCACGAATTGATCGCGTGGACGAGATAACTGCAGGGGTGCGGCCAGAAGGCGTCGAAGTGGAAGCGCTGGCCGACGCTATGCACGCCGGAATCGGTCCGCCCGCTGCCATGGATGTCGATGGGGGTCTTGAGGATGCGCGACAGGCGTTCCTCGAGTTCGCCTTCGATGGACAGGCGGCCGGTCTGCACCTGCCAGCCGATGTGATCGGTGCCGTCGTATGCGACCGTCGCGAGGAAGCGTTCGAGCTTCGGCGTGAAGGGTTTCTTCGGCTTGGCGGGAGGCATGTCAGGCGCCGATGCCCCGGCTGTTGAGGAAATCCTGGAGCAGCACGGCGGCGGCGCGAGAGTCGCGTTCGCCGGTCCGGGCCTGCTGCTTGCGTTCCTGGGCTGAGCGCGCCTTGCGTCCGCCCATTTCATCGGCCGCCTGGCTCGTGAGCGCTTCGTCGACTTTCTCGATCGGCAGGGCGAAGCGGCGGGTCAGTTCGGTGGCGAAGGCGTCGACCTCGTCGCAGCGCTTGGTGCGTTCGCCTTCGACGGAAAGTGGGTAGCCCAGCACGAGGAGGGTGACTTTGCGCCGGGCGATCTCCTGGCCGATCTGGGCGAAGCGGGCCTCGGCGTCTTCGGCGACCGCGGCGGGCAGGGGGAAGGCGAAGCCGAGTTCGTCGGCATGGCTCAGCCCGACCCGTCGGGAGCCATAATCGATGCCGAGGAAGACCTGAGCCACGGGGTCAAGTTGGGACACCTTCGGCCATTATTCAATCCGACACGTGGAAGGGGCGGTTTGACACCGCTCGCCACGGGGGTTCGACTGTCGGCATGTCCGCGGACCAGCGCCTGAGCGACCATGAGAGGGCCTTGTACTCCCGGCAGATTCGTCTGCCTGGGGTGGGGGAGTCCGGTCAGTTGCGCCTGCGGGAGGCCAAGGTGCTCATCCTCGGCGTCGGTGGGCTCGGTTCGCCGGTCGGGCTGTATCTGGCGGCCGCCGGGGTCGGGCTCATCGGTATCGCCGACCCGGATAAGGTCGAGATCTCGAACCTGCACCGTCAGATCCTCCATGGCTTCGACACTTTAGGTCTGCCGAAGACGGTTTCCGCGGCCGAAGCCCTCGGTGAGATCAACCCCGGCCTCAAGGTGGCCTTGCACCCCGAAGGCTTCACGGTCGAAAACGCCGCCGACCTCGTCGCACGGTATGACCTCGTCATCGACGGCACCGATAATTTCGCGACGCGATTCCTCGCCGCGGACGCCTGTGTGCTCGGCCAGCGTCCATTGGTCCATGGCAGCGTGCTTCGCGCGACCGGCCAAGTCGGTATCTTCCTGCCGGGGGCCGGCTGCTACCGTTGTCTCTATCCCGTGATTCCTGACGCCTCCTCGGTGCCGACTTGCGCCGACGCCGGCGTCTTCGGCGCGACCTGTGGCGTTATAGGCTCTTGGATGGCCTCCGAAGCGCTGGCCATCCTGCTCGGCCAGCGGAATCAATCCCGGCTTTTCGTGGTCGATGTCGAAGCCGGCATCTCGCGCCCCTTAGCGCTCGCTCCCGATCCGGCCTGCCCGTGCTGTGGCGCTTCCCCCACGATCCGCAGCCTCGAAAAGAGCGCTTACGCGCCCGTCGTCTGTCCGGCCCTTTCTCCCGCCATGTCCGAAACCCCGCTCGAAATCTCCGTCGAAGACGCCAGCCGCCTCTTGGCCGGCCCCAACCCGCCCGTCCTTTTGGACGTCCGCGAAACCGATGAATATGCGGTCTGCCGCATCGAGGGCTCCCGGCTGATCCCGATGAATGCCGTCCCGACCCGCTTGGCGGAGATCCCCACGGACGCCTGGGTATTGGTCCAGTGCCATCACGGCGGCCGGAGCATGCGGGTCACCCAGTTCCTGCGTTCCAAGGGCTTCCTCCGTGTCAGCAACCTTCAGGGCGGCATCGACGCCTGGTCCCTCAAGGTCGACCCCAAGGTGCCCCGCTACTAAGGAGACAAGGCTTGCCCAGCCCCGCCCCCTATTCTTTTATTCCCCTCACATCATGAAGCGTCTCACCTTCCTCCTCGCTCTCTCCGCCCTGACTGTCGGTTGCACCTCGCGCATCCCTGCCGGTTTCCAGCCTCTCTCCTCGGGTAACGGCGGCAGCGGTTTCGGCGGCGAAACCCTCGACACCCGTCCGACCGGTTATGACGCCATGGCCAACGCCATCCGTAACGGGACCATCCCGCCCGAGGCCATCCTCGCCACGGTCTATTTCGACTTCGATCGTTACAACGTCTCGGCTTCCGAGCGTGGTAAGCTCGACGCCATCGCCGCCCGCGTGAAGGGCACCAAGGTGATCATCGCCGGTTACACCGACACCTTCGGCACCGAAGAATACAATCTCGGTCTCTCCGATCGTCGCGCCCAGTCCGTGCGTGATTACCTCGTCGGCGTCGGCGCCAACCAGGCCAACAGCGAGATCATGGCTCTCGGTTCCCAGCAGGCTGACAAGTCCGCCGCCGGTCGTCAGTCCGGTGCCAAGGATCGCAAGGCCATCGTCGTCGACGTGAACTACGGTGGCGCCGCGACTGCCAGCCGCCCCGCTAGCCGTCCCGCCGCCGCTCCGGCTCCCGCCGCCGCTGGTTCCGCGCCGGCTCCGGTCAGCGCTCTCTGAGCCGCCTGATCCGGAATGCAGAAGGCCCGCCATTCGGCGGGCCTTTTTGTTGGTCGGTATCGGCGGACGCTCAGGGCAGCGTCGCGTAGAGGTAAGCGAGAGTGCCGATGAACAGCGCACCGGAGGTCAGCTTCGCCGTCAGACGTTCGCGGTCGGTGCGATGCAGGGCGCCCCAGCGTCCGAGCACCCAGCACGCCGTGGCGATAAGCGCCAGGCCCAGCGAAGCGTCGCGCACCCAGCCCGCGTCCTCGACGAGTGCGTTGAGCACCCAGAGCAGGTAGAGCGCGTAGCCGAAGAGCGGGAAGGACATGCCTTGCTTCAAGGACTCCATCCACTCGCCCGGGCGCGGCAGCAGCGCCGCGAGGCGGGGGAAAACCGAGAGCAGCAGGTAAGGCAGGGCCATGCCGAGGCCGATCACGATGAAGAAGAGCAGCGTCTCCGAAGTCGTGCGTTCCTTGTCCAAGGCGAAACCCAGCGCGGCGCCCAGTCCGGGCGCGGTGCACGGCGTGGCGACGACCGTGGCGAGCACTCCGGATAGGAAAGTCGCGGTGCGTCCTTCGCCGTCGCCGGCGGAAACGCCGCCGAGGCCGGTGCCGATCTCGAACACGCCGGCGAGGCTCAGGCCGAGGACGATCATGAGCACGCAGGTGCCGAGCACGAAGCCGGGCGACTGCATCTGGAAGCCCCAGCCGACGGACGAGCCGCCGGACTTGAGTCCGATGATGAGCAGGGCGAGCACGAGGAAGCTGGCGATGACGCCGGCGGAATAGAGCAGGCCGTTGAGGACCACGGTGCGGCGCGAGGCGCCGGCTTCCTTGGCGAAGCCGAGCACCTTCAGGCCGATCATCGGGAAGACGCAGGGCATCAGGTTGAGGAGGACTCCGCCGCCGAAAGCCAGGAGCATCCAGATGAAGAACGAATGCGTCGTGGTCTCGGCCTGATAGGCCTTGCCTTCGCTGACCGACTTCAGGGCCGCCAGCACTTCGGTGCCCGTGAGCGCCTCGGAGAGGATCGCAGGCGGTTGGCCGGCCTTGAGGAAGACGTTAAGAGGGATGCCGGTGCGGCCGTATTTGCCGAGCTCCTGCGCGATGACCTCGTCCTTCTTGGTCCAGTCGGCCTTGAGCATCACCACGCCGGCGGATGAAAGGGCCTGGGAGACGTCGCCCTGCGTGTAGACGCGCTTATTGATCTGGCAGGTGGCGCACCAGCGCGCGGTGAAGTCGACGTAGACCGTCTTGCCTTCGGCCAAGGCCTTCGCCTGGGCTTCCGGCGACCAAGGCTGCCATTCGCCGGTGGTCTTCGACGGCGTGGCCGCCGGACCGGGCGCGGCTTTGGTCGGCGCGCCGCCGAGCACCGCCTTGATGTCCACGAAGCCGCCATCGGCCGCCCGCGTGGTGAAGATCAGCTCGCCGGAATCCAACTTCTCCGTGGCGTCCGCCAGTTCGAAGACGACGTTGCCGCCGGCCTGCTTTTGCTTGGCCGTCGCGGTCGGGGCGACGAAGCCGCGCTCCGGGAACCATGTCTGCGGGAGTTTCTCGCCGGCCGGGACGGCGACCGTGAGCGACTTGCCGTCACTGGTCGCGGTCGTGGTGAGGCGTGGGCGGAGCGCCGGGTAGAGTTTCGGGTCGTATTTATAGGCGATATTGCCCGCGCCCACCTGGACGGTGAGTTCGACCTGCTTATCGTGCGGCCAGCAACCGGAGTCGTCGCACTCGAGCCATTCGGCTTTGCCCTTGAAGGTCAGCTTACCTTTGGCACCGGCCGGGACGGCTACTTCCATGAGCAGCAAGGTCTCGTCTTCATAGACGAAGTTATAGACGCCTGATTGGTCGAGCATCTTGGGGCCGGGCCAGACGAAATTGCCGATGGTGGTGCCGGACTTCTCCTGCCATTCGACCGTGGGGGACTGGCCGGCGTCGCCTGGGTTCTTCCAGTAGATGTGGAAGTGCGGGTCGCAGCGGAAGCGCATCGCGATCAGGGCCTTCTCGCCCGGGCGGATGTCGGGGGTCAGGTTGACCAGGTCGACCTTGGTGCGGACGGCGGCCGCGAGGTCGCCGAACAGGCTAAGGAGCGAGAGCAGACCGAGGGCGAGGAGTCTCATGGGCCTACCTTGGCCGTAAAGCCGGCCGGAAGCAAGGCGACGCACGCCCCTCAGCCGACCACGTGGCAGGGCAGCAGGGCTGCGTCGCTCATCCCGTGGATGATCTTCTTATCCGCCGGACAGAAGGTCGCCAGGATACCCGAAAGTTCGACGGAATCGCCATCGACGAAGAAATAGGGGCAGAGGCGGACGCGCCCTTCGGCCGGCGCCACGGTGCCGTCATCGGCATAGACCGGGTGGGTCAGGCGCGACGGCTTATGATAGGCCTGCATCACGTGGAAGGTCTCGTTTTCCGGGTTCAGGGCGTCCTCGATGGCCTCCAGCCATTCATCGCGGGAGACATCGCTGCCTAGGGTCACGCTGCGGGCGCCCCAGGCGGTCTCGTGGAAGCCGCTCGCCTTGATGATCAGGTTACGCTCGCGCTGCGAAGCCTCGGCCAGTTCGGCCCATTCGCGGATCGGCCGGCCGTTGACGCCCGGCGCATGGAGCACGGCCGTCGGCGGAAGTTCCGTCTTCTCCATGATCCAAGTCTGCGGGACGATCCGGAACAAGGCCTCATGATGGTCTTCGGGCAGGTTCTCTTTCCAGAATTCGGCGAGCTGAGGGTGATGAAGCAGGGCGAGGCCGAGCTTCTCTTCCTGGAAGGCCTTCATCGGCGGCGTCAGCGTCAGCGTGCCGGCTTCCACCGCGTTGAAGATACCGTCGGCGCCCTTCACGTTGGCGAGGTCGAAGAGTTCGAAGAAGCGGTAGAGAATGTCGACGCGTCGCGGCGCGCCGTCGACGGGGACGTAGGAGCCGTCGCCCATCTGCATGACCTGGGAGGGTTCGACGACGTGTACGTCGTGGCCGAGGGAGCGCAGTTTCTCGCCCAGCCACTCGAACTCCGGGCGGTAGGTCGCGCCTTCCTCGCTGACGACGATGGCGACCAGCGGGAATTTCTCCTTCGGGGTCAGTCGGCCCAGCGCGGACATGAAGCGGTCAGGCATGCTGGTGCGGCCGATGACGCCTGGGTAATCCTCGGCGTACACCTCATTGAGGTAGGCCGTGAGGCCGACGCCGCCGGGGACGCTGTCCAGCTCCGTCATCGTGAAGCCCTGCTCCGTGATGAGGAGGTCCGGCCGGAGGACGACGGGGCACTGGTGCTTGACGGCGCGATGGCGGCCATGGGCCACGAGGCCGGCGGGCTTATAGCGGTCGAGGTATTCGGCGACCCAAGGGGCGTAGACCTCGCGGTTACGGAGGATCTTCTTTCCGGAGAAGGAACGGACGTAAAGGCGTTCGAGCGCGCGGTGGTAGCTCAGGCACGCCGCGCCGATACGCTTCAGGTCACGCAGCTGGGCTTCGGTCAGGGCCCACGGCTCCGGCGAAAGCTTCCAGATCTTCTCCGCGAACAGCGGGGTATCGAGGAGCTTCTGACGGAGTATTTCCCGGGTGGGCATGACGCGGAGGACTTAGTCCTCGATCTTGATGTCCTTATTACGCGTGCGCGGGCCGCCGGCGCGGAGCCAGCCGTTGATGAAGGCGTCGATATCGCCGTCCATGACCGCCTGGATGTTGCCCGTCTCGACCCCGGTGCGGAGGTCCTTGACCATCTGGTAAGGCTGGAAGACGTAGGAGCGGATCTGGTTACCCCAGCCGATGTCGCCCTTCTCGCCGTAATATTTCTCCATCTCGGCGCGCTTGTCGTCGATGGTCTTCTCGTAGATGCGGGCGCGGAGGATCTTCATCGCCAGGGCACGGTTCTTGACCTGGGAGCGTTCGCGTTGGCAGGCCACGACGATGCCCGTCGGGATGTGCGTGAGGCGCACCGCGGATTCGGTCTTATTGACGTGCTGGCCGCCCTTGCCGCTGGAGCGGTAGACGTCGACGCGCAGGTCGGCTTCGTTCACCTCGACGTCGATGTCATCGTCGATTTCCGCGACGACGTCGACGGAGGCGAACGATGTGTGACGGCGGGCGTTGGCGTCGAAGGGGGAGATGCGGACGAGACGATGGACGCCGCGCTCGGCCTTGACGTAGCCGTAGGCGTTCGGGCCTTCGAGGCGGAAAGTGGCCTGGCTGATGCCAGCGCCTTCGCCTTCGGCGATGTCTTCGACTTCGATCTTGAAGCCGCGACGTTCGGCCCAGCGCGTGTACATGCGGTAGAGCAGGTCGGCCCAGTCGTTGGATTCCGTGCCGCCGGCGCCGGCCTTGACGGTGACGATGGCGTTGGAACGGTCGTGCAGGCCGGAAAGGAACGACGCGATCTCCAGGTCGGAGACGGCGGCGAGCAGGTCGGTGGCGAGCTTGCGGAGTTCCTCGACTTCGGCGTCGGCGGTGCCGTCCGGGGATTCGGTGATCAGTTCGGCGAGGGTCTTGGCGTCTTCGATCTGACGACGAAACGCGATCTGCGGGGCGACGATGTTCTTGTGGCCGTTGCACTCCGAGATGACCTTCTGGGCTGCCTTCTGGCTGTCCCAGAAGTTCTGGGCGCCCATCTGCTCTTCGAGCTTGGCGATCGCGGCCTGCTTGCCGGGGACGTCGAGGAACTTCCAGAGGTAGCCGGCACGGCGTTCGATTTCGTCGAGATTGGCTCGGATTTCTGGCGGAATATACATCGAAAAGACAGGGGAGAGGGAGGGCGGGCCGCGGAGCGCGACGAATGAAGGTCGGTGATACGGAGGCTGGGCGGCGTTTTCAATGTCAGAGTGCTCTGCCGCCGTATCAGGGTCGCACTTGCGCCCCGGCGAGGGAAGGGCATACATCCACCCCATGTCCACCCTTGAAGGCCTGAGTTTCGCCCAGATCGCCGGCCCTGTGCCTGAACGTCGGGTGCTCACCAACGGACTCGAGGTCATCTACTCCCACCGCCCGGGCATCGGCCTCTGCACCGTCCAGGCCTGGGTGCGCACGGGCAGTATCCATGAAGGCCGCTGGGAAGGCTCGGGGATCTCGCACTACTTGGAGCACATGGTCTTCAAGGGGACCGGACGTTTCACGAACCGCGAACTGACCGACGCCATCCACCGAAGCGGCGGCTCTTCCAACGCCTACACGACCTTCGACCGGACGGTGTATTATGTCGATGCCCCGCAGGAGGGTTTCGAGACCGCGATGGAAGCCATCGCCGACATGGTCTTTGACCCCCTCATCACCGACGCCGACGCGCGGATGGAGCGCGAAGTCATCCTGCGCGAGATCGCCATGTGCGACGACGAGCACGACCAGATGCTCGCGAAGTCGGTGCTCGAGGAGGCCGTCCGCGCGCATGCGCTCCGCCAGCCCGTCATCGGCCACCGCGATCTCTTCATCCGGATCACGCCCGACGATCTCCGGGCCTACCATGCCGGACGTTACGTGCCTTCCAATGTCGTGCTCGCGCTCGGTGGCAGCATGCCGCCTGAAGAAGCCTTCGCCTCCGCCGAACGCTGGTTCGGTCGCTTCGCCCGCCGCCCGCTCGTCGAGGCCCCGGACCAGTTCGAACCGCCGCAGGGCGGGGTCCGCCGCGCCGATCTCGTGCGCGAAGTCAGCACCGTGAAGGGCGTCTCCAGCTGGCGGATCCCGGGATATTTCGACGAAGGCCGTCTTGCGACGGACCTCTTTCTCGGCGTGCTCGGCGCCGGTAACAGCTCCTTGCTGTGGAGCGAACTCCGCGAAAAGCGTAAGCTTGTGCACGCCATCGATGCCTCTGGCTTCGGCATCCGCGACCTCGGTCTGGCCTGGTGCAGTTGGAGCGGCGAGGCCGGGTCGGATGCTTCCGTCGTGGAGCGTGCCATCGCCGAAGTCGTGGACGGTCTTCTCCAACGCGGCGTCACGGCCGATGAGTTCGCGAAGGTGCGCCGCCAGTCCGTGGTGGGGATGGTCAACGGCCAGAAGAATATCCATGGTCTGACCAGCCGGGTCGCCCATGCGGCGACGATCGGATACGATATCGCCTGGCCCCAGCGCGGGGTCGAGCACCTGGCCCGCCTCGGCGCCGAGGACCTCACCCGGGAGGCTCGCAAGTGGCTTCGCGCGGAGAACGTGACCCTCGGCACCATGCGCTCCGCGAAAGTCCATGCCAATGCCGCGGCTGCTTCCGGTGTGGCCACGCCCGATCGTTTCGAGACTTTGACCTTGGATAACGGCGTCCGGGTGGTGCTGCAGCATGACGATACCATCCCCAAGGCGGGACTCGGGGTCTTCCTGGCGGCCGGCGTCGCCTATGAAGAGGAAGCCAAGCGCGGTACGACCGGTCTGCTCGGCACGCTGTTCGCTCGAGACACCGCCCGTCGCTCCAAAGAAGACGTCGCCCAGTTGGTCGACGGACTCGGCGCGACCTTCGCCGATCATGGTTCGCAGGTGTCCTGTGGTCTTTGGGGCGAGGCTTTGAGTTCGGACTTCGATCAGCTCGCCGAACTGGTGGCCGACGGCGTCTTGGCTCCTCAGTTCCGCCCGGAGACCTTCGCCACCGAGCGCGCCGCTCTCATCAGCGCCTGCCGCGAAGCCGAGGATGACATCGTCGAGAAGGCGCGCCTGCGTCTCCAGCGTCAGTATTTCGGCGCCCATCCCTTGGCGGTCGACGCCTGCGGCACGCCGGAGACCTTGGCCCGGATCGAGCCGACGGACCTCGCGGAACTGCATCGCAAGTTGGTCGTCGCGGATAATGTCGTCGTCGGGGTCAGCGGCGCTTTCGACCGCAAGTCGGTCCTGGATTTCATCCATCGTCGTTTCGGGGCTTTGCCGAAAGCCGCGCTGACCCGTCGGACCTTGCCGTTGCACGTGCCGGCATCGGCCTCCCGCCTGCAGGAGCATGCCACCGGTGAGCAGGCCGTCGTGGCCTTGGCCTTCCCTCATTGCGGCTTCGCGCCCGATGAAGTCGTCGCGGCCAACGTCACCGAAGAACTCCTCAGCGGCATGGCCAGCGGTTTGTTCCGTCGCGTGCGCGAGGAGAAGGGCATGGCGTATTTCGTCGGCGCCACGCGCGTCGAAGTCGTCGACCAGGGCATGTTCTATCTCTATGCGGGCACCGCGCCGGCCTCCGCGGCGGCCGTCGTCGCCGAGATGCGCCTCGAACTGGAACGTCTCCGGGCCGGCAAGTTCGGCGCGGAAGAGATCGCCGACGCCAAGCGTCGGATGCGGGTCTCCCGTCGTCAGGGCCGGCAGTCCGCCGGCGCGCGCATGCAGGGCGCGCTCGTGCGCGAGGTCGCCGGACTCGGGGCCAACTTCGACGCCGAGTGGGAACGCCGCATGGCGCTCACCGACGAAGCCGCCGTGCAGGCCTTCGCCCGACGCTTCCTGGACCCGAAGTTCGAGCAGGAGCTCGTCGTCCTGCCTAAGGCCTGATCAGGCTTCCGAGAAGTGGCGTTGCGCCACCACGGCCGAGATGATGCCGGGGATGGCGAGACTGAGCGCGAACAGGAAGTAGTGCGCGTAGCCGAGGCTTTCGGCCAGATGTCCCGCCCAGAGTCCGGGCAGGTAGTTGGCGAGCAGGGCGAAGGTCGACAGCGCCGCGTAACGGACGGCGGCGCCCGGACCTGCGGCCAGCTTCATCATCGCGAGGATCAGGGCGCAGAGACCGGCCCCGTAGGCCACGTATTCCACGATGAAGACCGCGCCGATGACGCGGAGGTCGTGCGAGCCGTCGTAGGCCAGCCACGCGAACGCCGCCAGCGGCAGGTGCATCATCACGCCGAGCGGAAGAAGCGAGCGGCCTAGGCCAAGCCGGGCGACCACAAGCGACCCGATGACGCCGCCGAGCGCCAGTCCGCCGACGGCGGAAAGCATGCGGAGGAAGGCGTAAGTCTCGTTGTCCAGGCCAAGCCCGCCGTGCTCGGCGGATTTGGAGAAGAGCGGGATGATACGGGCCATGTGCACTTCGCTGGCGCGGTAGAACAGGATCAGGCCGAGCACGGCGTAAAGCCGTGGGTCGCTCCAGAGCGAGCGGAGGCCGGCCAGCATGACGGCGAAGCGCTCCTTCACGGTGCTTTGGTCGGCGTCCGTCGGGGGTTCGGCCGCGAGGCCCCAGGCGTTGGCGCCGAGGGTGAGCAGGGCGAGGAGAGACGCCGCGACCATCGCCCAAGACCAGGCATCCACGGTCTGCGGACCTTGGTCCATGATGCGGCCGACGAGCCAGACGAGGCCCGGTCCGGCGAGCACGGCCCCGACCTTGGTGGCCACGTTCAGGATTCCCGCATGCGTGGCGCGGCTCCGGTCGTCGAGCGCGGCGACGAAATAGCCGTCGAGCGCGAAGTCGTGGACCGCGGCGAAGAGCGACAGCAGAATGAGGCAGGCGATGACGGCGTTCGTCGCGGGTTGGTCTGAGCCCAGGAAAGAGGCGAGGAGGCCGAGCACGGCGGCGATGCCAAGTTCGGAGGCGAGGATAAAGCGCCGCGGGTTGAAGCCGGCGACGAGGGGCGAGAGCAGGATCTTGAAACCCACGATCAGCCCGAAGATCGCGACGGCCTGGGTGTTCCGGGCGTCGGAGTAGCCGAGGTCCTTGAGCGCGACCGGTAGGGCCTCATCCCGGACCGCCGCGGGGATGGCTTGAAAGAGGTAGGCAGCGAAGACCCAGAGCCAAGCGCGCCGGGGGATCTTCGCGGCCTCCTTCATCGCTTAGGCGCCTTCGCCTAGCTGGGCGCGGCCGAAGTGGTCGACGGAGCGAAGCAGGCCGTCGACGAACTTCGTGACGGTGATGTTGAGTCCGAGGAGTTCGGTGTCGGTCAGGTCGAGCATCTCGCCCGGCTTGAAGGTGCGGGTCGTGTCGCTCAGACGGGCGATCGTCTTCGGCTTACCGACGTCGCCGGCGCCATGCACCGTGACGCCAGGGGGAGGCGTCGGCGCGGACTCATCAGCCGTCGTCTCGGGGAGGACGTCGACGTCCTTCATCGCCTTGAATTCGAGGGTGAGCGAGCCGTCCGGCGTGATGTCGTCATTGGTAACCAGACCGCCGCGGGCGAGCACGCGCAGGGCGGCGGCGAGGCTGAAGATGCCGTCCTCGAGTTCGCAGACGATGCCGAACTCTTCTTCGAGCGCCGTGAAGCGGGACTGCAGGTTCATCTTCACGAAGGCCTGATGTTTCTCGCTGATGATCTTTTCGACGAGCGGGTCGCGGCGGGGGTTCTTGCCTTGTTCGCGGATGAAGAGGCACAGCAGGTAGCATTGCGACATGCACTCCGAAGAGAGCGTCAACAGGTCGTTGATCGTCGTGCGCAGCATCAGGCCACGGGCGTAGGCAAGCATCTGTTCCGGCGGGAGGTGCGCCTGAGGCACCGGCATCACGCGGGAGAGGGTCGAGAAGTGCTCGTAGGCCTTCGGGTCGGCCGTGTGCAGGCCGGCGATGCTGAACGCGAGCATGTCATGCTGGCGCTGCAGGGCCGTGAAGAACGTGCGGCTGATGTGCTGGAGCGAGAGGACGTTCTCGCCTTTGCCGGGCGTGGGTTGGGACATGGGGGTCAGCTAGCGGGATTGGAACCCTTGTCCTTGGCGTGGCGAGCCCTTTTACGGGACAGGAAGCCGTCGGCGCGGGGCTGGGGGGTCGAGGCGAACCAGGCGAGCGCCAGAGGGGCGATTTCCGCGAGGCTCAGCGGCGGCTGGCCGACGAGGCCCGGGAAGCGGTAGCAATGCTCCACCCGCGGCTGGATGTCGGGGTCGAGTCGGCCGCCCGGGATGAGCAGGGCCAGATGGCGGGCGGGCACGCGGACAGGGACGGCGAGGTCGATCTTGCGGCCGATATCAGGCGACAGGGCCACCACGCAGCACTTGTCTTCGACTAGTCTGAGCAGGCCGCCGAGCGCGGCGGCGCGCATGAGGCGGAGTTGTTCCATGGCGCCACGGGCGAGGTGCCAGGCTTCCGGGTCGTGGGCCAGCTTCTCGGTGCCGCCGGAAAGAAGCAGGCGCTTAAGGCCGAAGGCGGCCATGCCGCGGGCGATGGCTGCGAGGTCCGCGGGATGGGTGATGCCGTCCGCGATGACGATGCTTTCGCGGCTTTCGCGCCACTCGGCGAAGTCGGAGATCCGCGCGAGGCCCGGTTCAGGGCGCATCGTCAAGGCGCAGACGTCGGAGCAAGGTCCTTCGGCCGTCTGGGCGAGTTCCATCGCGCCGACGATGCGGGTCTTCACGCCGAGTTCGGCGAAGGTCGCGTCGTGTTCGGCGAGGTTCGGGGCGAAGGCGGCCGTCGCGATGACCTCCCGGAGCGCCTTCGGGTGATGCTTGAGGCAGGCGAGCAGCGGAGCGATGCCTCGGAGGATCAGGCGGTGAGGGTGAGGGTCTTGGGTGTTCACAGAATGCGTCCCTCGTCGAAGTCGATCATGTCGGCGAACGAGATGACGTCCGTGCGGTGCTCGGAGTTCATCTTGCGTTTGGCGTCGAGGAGGGCCTCGCGGCCCATCTCGCTCATGCCTTTCTGGACCAGTTCGCGGTTCCAGACATGTACGCGGAGATCGGCGGGAAAAAGGGCTTTCAGGCGGGCGTCGCGGTCGGCCTCGTCGCGGGCGTCGCGGACGCAGGCGATGACCTGTTCGGGGTCCACGCCGAGATGCAGGCAGAGGAAGCGATCGAAGCCTTTGCAGAAATTACGCTGGTAGGATTTCGGGAGTTCCCCGCGCAGGTGCTTGCCGATTTTCGCCAGGAAGCGCGGGAGATGCAGCAGGCCGGTGCCCGCGTGCGGGATGTAAGACGAAGGGAGGTCGTAGCAGATCTCGCCCGTGGCTTCGGAGAAGCCGTTGGGGCGAGGCGAGGAAGGCGAGGTCATTTCGAAGAAGGGGTCGGCTGGGGCAGCCATTGCGCGATCTCGGACGAAAGCTCCGCCAGGTTGGCGGACTGAGCCTGGACGAACGCGGCGGGGGTGCGCTCCTTGAGCGGGCGAGATCGGGTGAGCGTCTTGACGGAGATCGGCGTGCCGTCGGCTTTCTCGATGCGGCAGGTCACCTGCAGCGTGGCGGTGGACTCTTTGTCCGTGCTGCCCGGCAGTGAGAAGATCGAGCGTTCGGCGCCGGCCGGCGCAAAGACCTCCATCTTATCCACGGTGAGCAGGAGCACGAGGTGGTCCTCGGAGGGCGTCTGCGTGGTCGTCACGACGCCGTTACGGGCCGTGAGATGACGGGCGACGGTCTCCGGAATGGCCCGGTCGAGCGGGGCGACCCAGCGATGGGCGTCCTCGATGTGCACCCAGCCGGCGTCGTCGACCAGCACGACGTTGGGTCGGCGGAGCGCGGAAGGAATGACCGCCCGAGGGATGAAGAGCGGCGGTCCGGCGGCGGCGGTCCGGGCGGGGCCGGCGGCCGGCGCGGCGAACTGATGGAAGACGACGGCCTCGCTCTTCTGGTCGAAGATGATGCAGCCGCTGAGCAGCGCGGCCAAGGCGACGACGACGGCGCGGAGGATCATTTGGCCGGCGGCGCCTCCTTGGGCGTGGCTTGCTGCGCGGGCGCCTTGCTGCGGCCTTGGATGATCGTCTCCGGATTGCGTTCGAGGAAGTCGGCCAGCGAGCGGATCGCCTGCGCGGCATCCGAGACGTCCGCGAGGGCCTGGTCGAGGTCGCGACGGGCGGGCGAGCCGGGTTTGGTCAGGGTGCGGAGGTGTTCGGAGGTCTCGTTCAGGCGTTCGAGCGCCTTGCGACCGGCGACGGCCATGCCCTTGATGTCATCGGCGACGGGGTCGACCTTCGAGGAGAGACGCTTCACTAGAGCGTCGACGCCCTGCATGGCGGCGGAGAAATCGGCCACCGCACGGGGGATGGTCGGGTCGCCGGTGATCTTCGCGATGTTGGCCGACGCCGCCACGAGGTTGCCATTGATCTTCTCGAACTCGATCTGGGCGGCGCCTTGGTCGATGCGCCCGAGGATGGAGTCGACCTTCTTCGTGATGTTCACGAAGTCGATCCGGCTCAGCTGATCGAGCGTCTGCGTGATGGCCTTGGTAAGGGCGCCGAGGTTCGAAGGCTGGGTCGGGATCTCGGGGAGCGGTCCGTCCTTCGCGTGCAGCTTGAACGTCGTGTCCGCGAAGTAATCGAGTTCGACGTAAAGCACGCCGGTGATCACCGACTGCTGCTGAAGCTTGGCGCGCAGGCCTTTGCCGATTGAGACGCCGAGTCCTTCCTTCTGCAGGAGCGCCAGGTCGAGGCCGCGGCGGGTCAGCAGGTCAGGGGAGAATTCCATGACGACCGGTACGGCGTAGTCGGCGGCCGACTGGCCGGAGGTGTGGAGCAGCACTTGGCTGACCTTGCCGATCGTGACCCCGCGGAACTTGACCGGCGCGCCGATGTCGAGTCCGCTCACGGAGTCCTCGAAGTAAGCGATCGCCTCGGGTTTGGAGCCGGTGAACGAGCCGGCGCCGAGGAGGATGACGGCGGTGATGATGAGCAGGATCCCGCCGGCCACGAAGGCCCCGATCAGTGTCATGTTGGCGGAACGGCGCATGGTCAGTCGAAACGTGCTTGGGAGAAGAAGGCGTGCACCTTCGGGGGTTGGCCAGCCTGAAGGAAGCTTTTCGGCGGGCCGTAGGCGCCCATGGTGCCTGTGTCGGGGTCGAGGTAAATGCAGAAGTCAGCCGTGCGCAGGATGCTCGGGATCTCGTGGCTGACCAGGACCACCGTCGTGCCGAAGGCTTCGCGTAGGCGCAGGATCAGTTCGTCCAGGCGCCCGGAACTCATCGGGTCCAGTCCGGCGCTGGGTTCGTCGAGGAAGATGACTTTCGGGTCCAGCGCCATCGCCCGAGCGATGCCGGCTCGCTTGGCCATGCCGCCGCTGATCTCCGAGGGCAGCTTATCCATGGCGTCGGCCAGGCCGACCAAGGCCAGTTTATACTCGGCCAGCTGGCGCATCTCCTTGCGCGGGCAGCGCAGGAACTCCCGCATGGGCATCTCGATGTTCTCCCGGAGGGTCAGCGAGGAAAACAGTGCGGCGCCTTGGAACAGGAAGCCGCTCTGGCGAAGGATGGCCTGTCGGGCGGGTTCGTCCGCCGTGGAGAGGTCGACGCCCATCAGGCGGGCGCTGCCGCCGAGTGGGGCGTCCAATCCGCCGAGCGCCCGCATGAGCGTGCTCTTGCCGCAGCCGCTGGGGCCGACGATGGCCAGGATCTTGCCGGCGGGCAGGGCGAAGGAAAGCCGGTCCATGATCACCTTGCGGCCATGGCCGATGGCAAGGCCTTCGCAGCTGACGATGTCCGTCGGGGTGCTCACAGGTTGAACAGGTTGAAGATGACGGCGAAGAGCGCATCGGAGACGACGATGAGCGTGATGCCGAGCACGGCGGCCGAGGTCGCCGCCTCGCCGACGCCGAGGGCGGAGCGTTTGGCCACGGAGCCGCGGTAGCAGCCGGCCCAGGCGGCGATGAAGCCGAAGGCGATGGATTTGAGGAAGCCCACCAGGAAGCTCTTGAACGCGATGGCGCGGATCGCCTGGGTGAGGTATTGTTCGACGCTCAGGTCGCCGGCGCAGGCTACGATCATGCCGCCGAAGACCCCGACGAAAGTGGCGAAGACCGCGAGCAGCGGGACCATCAGGGTCACGGCAAGGATACGCGGCAGCGCCAGGTATTCGACTGGCTGGATGCCCAGGGCGCGGAGGGCATCCGTTTCCTGGCTTACGTTCATGCTGCCGAGCTGCGAGGCGAAGGCGGTCGAGGTGCGCCCGCAGGCGATGACGCCGGTCATCAGCGCGCCCATTTCGCGGGTCATGGCCAAGGAGACCAGGTTGGCGACATAGACGGTGGCGCCGACCTGCCGGAGTTGGATCAGGCCGACGTAAGCCATGATGAGGCCGGTCAGGAAGCCGAGCAGGGCGACGATCGGCAGGGCGTCGACGCCGGCGGTCTGGAGCTGCAGGGTGAAGTCGGCCCAGTTGACCTTGGCGCGACCGATGAGCATGCGGCCGAAACCGAGGGCGGTGTGTCCGATGTGTTCGAAGGCCCTCGCCCAGGATGAGCCGCTTTCGACGCCCCAGCTGCCGAACTGTTCGAGCAGGCCGAGTTTCTCATCGCCCGTCTCCTGGAAGGCGGCCTTCTCGGCCATGCGCACCAAAGACTGGAGACGGTCGGGGAGGGCGGTCAGGTCGAACTCCCGGATGTTCTTCCCATGCGCGTGCAGCCAGGCGGGCAGCGATGAGTCGAAGTCGCCGAGACCTTCGGCGACCACCTTGACGCGGTCGCCGCGGATGACGACCTGAGGAAGGCTGTCATCCAGATTCCAGTCACCCCCGACCCATACCATGGCGAGACCGTCGGCGCAGACTTCCGTCCGGGCAAAAGGCGAGCCTGAAGGCGGTTGGGACATCCTGATGGTCAAATACTTGGGTAGCTAATCATTCACAAGTCAGAAAGGCGTTGTCCCTGCCTCCTTCCGTCGCTTTGCTGTCGTTTCGTCGATGCCCTTTGCCCGTCCATTCGCCTTCCTGTTCTTCGCCGGACTCGCCTCGGCGGCGGAGTCGTCGAACCTACCCTGGGTGGTCTCCGTCACGGAGGAGAACGACAAGTTCGCGCCCGCCAACAAGGACCGTTATTATACTCAGGGTCTGAAGGTCGCGTTGAATCGCGGGGACAACATCTTCTTTTCGGTGACGCAGGAGATCAATACGCCGGCGGACACCTTGAATCCGCCTGCGGTGACTCCGCCCTACACCGATCTGCCATACTCCGGGGCTCTATATTTGGGCTTGGGTTACGGTCGCGTCCTGGAGCGGGGAGGTCGCCGCGACAGCATGTTCTCCGTCGAGGCGAAGCTCGGCGTCATCGGACCGTCGGCCGGCGGCGAGACCGTCCAGAATAAGTTCCATCAACTGATCGGGACGCCGCAGTCCGTAGGTTGGGGGACTCAGCTCCCCGATGAGGTGCTGGTCAATCTCGACGGTGAATTTCGCCATCGTTTCGACCTCGATGGCCCTGACCGGGATACTCGCGATCTGATCGCGCGCGCCGTCCTGCAGCTCGGCACCATGCGGACCGAGGCCATCTTCGGCGCTCAGTTCCGCTGGGGCTCCGATCTCGGACGTTCCTGGGGGCATAGCTACATCCGTCACTCGAACGGTTACGACCCGTCGTCCGACCTGCGTGCCCCGGGTAAGGACGGCCTCGCCTTCTGGGGTTTCGCCGACACCCAAGTCGAGGTCGTGGTACGCAATTACGCCACCGACGGAACCAACTTCCGGGACTCCCGGGCGGTGACCCGTTCCCCCATCATCCTGCAGGCCGCGCTCGGCGCGACGTTACAGGTGTCCTCTTGTTCCCTGACCTATTTCTGCGCCGCCCGGACCAAGGAGTTCGAGACGCAGGATGGCCTCCATCTTTTCGGCGGACTTAAGGGTCAATTCCTTTTCTGAACATGTCCGTCATCGCCGTCGTCGACGTAGGCTCCAACTCCATCAAGGTCGCGGTCGTCGCCGCCACCGACCGCAAGGAACTCGGACGAAAGTCCGAGGCTGTCCGTCTCCAGCCTGAGGGAGGTCCCGCGGAGCCATTCTCGGTCGAAGCGCGCGCCGAGGCGGTCGCAGCCATCAGCCGGCTGCTGGCTTACGCCCGTTCTTTAGGGGCGACCCGTTGCTGCTTGCTCGCCACTAGCGCCGTGCGCGAGTCCGTCGGCCGCCAGGATTTCGCCCGCGAGGTGGAGGCCGCCACCGGCGTGCCGCTGACCATCGTCTCCGGTGAAGTCGAAGCCCGGCTCGCCGCGGCGGGTGTCCGCGCCGACCCCGCTTACCAAGCCTACGCCGACATCCTCTCTTTCGATCTCGGCGGCGGTAGTCTCGAAGTTTCCGTCCTGCGCGGCCAGCGTTGCGTGCTCGCGCGCAGCTTTCCCCTAGGGTCGGTCCGGCTGACCCATGGTTTCCTGCGCGGCGGAAGCGGTCCGGTGGACGAGCTCGACCAGCTTTCCATCCGCACCCATCTGCTCGCCTCTCTCCAGACCGTCGTCCCGGCGGGAGCGGCGGACAAGTTCCTGATCGTCGGCGCCGGCGGCGTCTTCGCCGCGGTCGCCTTGCATCTCGAGGCTTTGGGCGAAGCGCCCGTCGGCGGCCGGTTGCCTTTGCTCCGTATTCGCGAGTTGCGGGACCGGATGTGCGCGACCGACCTGGCCGGTCGTCGGGCGATCCCCGGTATCCCTGCTGATCGGGCCGATATCATGCCCGCCGCCCTGATCACCCTTTGCGTGCTGGCGGACCTGACCGGCGCCGAAGCTTTCCATCTTTCGCACTACGGCGTTCGACATGGCATGATTGAGCTGCTCCTTGGTCCTTCGGGAGAACATCTCTGAACATGAATCACATCTGCTTCCTTTTCCTGGCCGTCGCCGGACTTTCCGCCGCCACCGAGACCGGGAAGGTCGTTTCCGTCGCCGCGGACGGCTGGGCGAAGATCGTCCAGGCGGATGGTTCGACGAATCTACTTCGTCGTTTTCCCGAGGGCGACCGCAAGGTCGGCTGGGTCGGTCGCATCGTCCGCTATGACGCCGTCGCGGAAGGCGCCGAGACCGCGGCCCGAGGTATCGTCCCGGCTGACCCCGAGGAACTCCGCCGCGTGGCCGAAGTCACCGACGTGCTCCGCCGCGAGACCGTCGACAAGGGTCGGATGGTCACCCGGATGCCCAATGAGCTGATGCCGAACATGGCCCTGTGGGATCAGGATGGCCGCTTGGTGATGAAGAAAGATCTTCTCGGCCATGCCGTCGCGCTCAATTTCATCTTCACCAGCTGCCGCGTCGCCCGCATGTGTCCCGCTTCGACCGCCTGCATGAAGTCCCTGGGCGATCAGCTCACCAAGGATCCCGCCGCCGCGGGCATCCGCCTGGTCACGATCACTTTCGACCCGGAGACCGATACCCCTGGCCAGCTCCGCGCTTATGCGGACGGTTACGGCATCGACCATGCCCGTCATCGCTTCCTCACCGGCGACGCCGGTCAGATCAAGGACCTGATGCGGCATTACGGTATCCAGACCCTGCGTGATGACGGCACCATCGTGCATAACGCCGCGCTCATCGTCATCACCCCGGAAGGCCGTATCGCCTTCCGCAACGAAGGACCGTCCTTTGATGCCGAAGAAATCGCCCGCCGTCTGCTCTCCCTCGAGGGTGGGGCCGGCACCCGTCGCTGATGTCGAACGTCCGTCAGATCTGGATCATCACCCTCGTCGCGGTCGTAGGTTTCTTCGGGCTGCGTTCCTTGCCCGACACCCAATGCACCTTCCTGCATGCCGACCATCAGCCGGTCGTGGTGGATGGACTTGAATTCTGCGGCCTCAATGAAGAGGCGAATTTCTATTCCCCGAAAGGCCTGCGTTTCCCCGTGGAGCTGAAGGTGGTCGTGGATGCGGAGGGTAAGTCCGGCGAGTTGCGTCTCCTCAAGGATGACGGTCACCCCTACTATTCCCACGAGGTGGCGATCTCCCACACCCAGCGCGTCCACCTGCATCTGAGCCAGCTCGGCGGGACGCGACAGTATGCGCACCTTCATCCTCAGCCGGCCGCCGATGGCTCATGGCGTTTCGAAGTACCGGCTCACCTGCGTGGCGTCGGTCTGCGTGCTTATGTAGATTTCAGCGATGTGCGCACGTCACGTACCATGATGGCCGAGGCCGAGGTGGCGCCCGCTTTCACCACGGCCGCCCCTCCGTCCGCCCCGGTCCCTCGCAACCGCATCGTCGAGCTGACCGCTTCGACCACCCAGACCGGCTCCTCGGCGATGATTCGGCTGCAGCTGGCCGGGCCTGTGGGTAAGACTCTTCGACTCAAGCCTATCATGGGCTCGCTGGGTCATGCGGTCGTCTTCTCGGTCGATCGGCCGGAAGCGGGCTACGCGCACATGCATCCGACGCTCGAGGGCGGAGAGTATGCGGATAATCCGACGTTGGCTTTCCGCCTGCGCTTACCGGCTCCGGGGACTTACGACTTCTGGCTGAATCTCAACGACGGGCAGGACGAGCTCCTCCGCGCTACGTTGGTCGTCAGCCCTTGAGCTGGCGGTAGAAGTCCACCGTCTCGGACAAGCCGGCTTTAACCGAGGACTTGGGCTTCCAGCCCGCGGCGAGCAGGCGTTCCGTCGAAGCGAGTGAGTGGCGGACATCGCCGGCCCGCGGAGGCAGGTGTTCGATCGTCGAATTCGAGCCGGTGAGTCGCAGGATCTCCTGCGCGAGTTCGAGGATGGATTGGCTGCGGCCATAGCCGACATTGTAAGTGCCGGCCATATCGGCCGAGGCACCGGCGTAGGCCAACGCGCCGACGATGTCCGTCACGTGCACGAAATCGCGGGTCTGACCGCCGTCGCCATGGATGCCGATCGGTTCGTCGCGGAGGGCCTTCGCGATGAAGATCGGCACGGCGGCGGCGTAAGCCGATCGCGGATCCTGCCGGGGGCCGAACACGTTGAAGAAGCGCAAGGAGGTCGTACCGAGGCCGTGGGTCTGCCGGTAGGCTTCGAGGAGGTGTTCGCCGGCGAGCTTGGTTTCCGCGTAGGGCGATTTCGGCTCCGGCGTCATGCTCTCGAGCTTGGGTACGGTCGGGTTGTCGCCGTAGATGGCGGCAGAGGAGGCAAGGACGACCTTGCGGGCGCCCGCGGCCACGGCGGCGTCCAGGACGCACCGCGTCCCTTCGGTGTTGAGTTCGGCGCATTCCGCCGGCTTGGCGACGGATTCCGGCACCGAGATCATGGCGGCGAGATGGTAGACCTCTTCGGCGTCAGCCATCGCTTCGCGCAAGGCCTTGGCGTCGAGGATGGAGCCGCGGACAAAGCGACAGGCGACCCCGTCCAGATTATGGGCGTAACCGCTCCGCAGGTCATCGAGGACGGTGACCTCCGCCTGATCGGCGAAATGTCGGACCAAGTGGGAGCCGATGAAGCCGGCGCCGCCGGTGATGAGGACGCGCTTGCTCATGCTTGTTCGACGACCTCCCGCATGGCGGGCAGCTGCTCTTCGATCGACGCGACCAGTTTGAACTGGGTGCGGCAACGGTCGAGGTTGTGCGTGGGGCGCTTGATCTTAAAGTAGGTGTCGCCTTCGAGCCAGTCGGTCAGGAAGCGCAGGCCGATCTCGAAGGTGATGAGCTTGCCGGAAAAGGGCAGGAGTTCTTTCTCCCGGGGTGTCAGGAAACCTCGCGCGGAAGCCAGATAGCCGCGGACCAGCGCCGCGAACATCGGCAGCTGCATCGTGACCTTGGAGAGGTCCGTCTCGTCTTCGGCGGCAGGCGAGGTCGAGGTGCGCACCAGGTCACCGAAGTCGTACAGGGCTGAGCCGGGCATCACCGTGTCCAGGTCGATGACGCAGACGCCTTCCTGGGTCACGTCGTCGAGCAGGACGTTGTTCAGCTTGGTGTCGTTGTGCGTCACTCGTTCCGGCAGGGTGCCGTCGAGGAGGGCATCCACGATCACGCTCACCTCGCTGGCCCGGGCGAGGGCGAAGGCGATCTCGGGACCGGCGGCGGCGGCCCGGCCATGACTGTCTTTGGCTAGCGCGGATTGGAAGCGCGCGAAGCGGGAAGGGGTGTGGTGAAAGTCCGGGATCGTCTCGTGGAGACGTTCTCCCGGCAGATCGGCGAGCAGGGATTGGAAGGCGCCGAAGGACTTGGCGGCGGCCTCCGCCTGGGCGGGTGAGCGGACTACGTCGTGCCCGGTGGCGCCTTCGATGAAATCGTAGCAACGCCAGCGGTTGCCGCTGGCATCGACCTGCCACGCTTTGCCTTGATGGGTCGGGATGAGCCGGAGGGCCCGGCGATGGGCGTCGGACGCGCCGGCGGCGCCGAGCTTGGCGTGCGCGTGGGCGCAGACCCGCGCCACGTTTTCCATGAGCAGGTCGGGCTGCTTGAAGACCTGATGGTTGATACGCTGCAGGATGAAGCGACGAGGGCTAGGAGCGGCTTCGATCAGGACGAGGAATGTATCGTTGATATGACCGCTGCCGTAAGGTGTCGCCGACAGGACCTTGCCGCCGAACGCGAATTCGGCGGAGACGACCAAGGCTTCGGCGGCGGAGGCGGGCATGTTAGGTCCAGAGCGTCGCCGGATAGGAACCGGACTGCACCTGTCGGAGGATACTTTCCTGCACGATAGGCTTGTCTTCACGGTAGGTGACCCCGAACCAGGCGGAGTCGGTGCGCAGGACCTGGCAGGTGGCCTGGCCGGCGCGGATCAGGTTGCCGACGGACATCGGGATATAGGCCTCGCTCTTCATCTCCGCCCCCTTGGCGCGGAGAAAGGCGTCAAAGTCGGCGGCGAGCTGGGGGAAGATGGCCGGGGTGAACCCCCACATGTTCATCGAGACCGGCTCTTCGCCCGTCAGGCTGACGACGGACCCGTCTTCGCCGCGGTGTTCGGCGCCGCTGGGCAGTTTGGAAATCTTAGTCAGCTCCTGGATATCGGTGAGGCGGCCCGAAGCGTCGGTCTGGCAGACGCCGCGAGCGACGGTGCCGTGTTCGGAGAGCGTGTGTTCGAGCGTGAAGCCGACCATCGAGTAGTCGGTGGAGCGCACGTCCAGGCTTTCCAGGTGACGGGCGAGGACCGCGTAGGAGTCCTGACCGTAGAAGTCATCGGCGTTGATGACGGCGAAAGGCGTCTCGACGGCCTGACGAGCGCAGAGGATGGCATGGGTGGTGCCCCAAGGCTTTTCGCGTCCGGTAGGTACGGAGAAGCCGGCCGGGAGCTGGTCGATGGTCTGGAAGGCGAAGCCGACCTCGATCCGTCCGGCGAATTTCGCCGCGATGCGTTCGCGGAAATCCTTCTCGAAGTCGGGCCGGATGATGAAGACGACCTTGCCGAAGCCGGCGCGCAGGGCGTCGAAGACGGAGTAGTCGAGGATGGTCTCGCCCGAGGGGCCCATCGGGTCAATCTGCTTGAGTCCGCCGTAGCGGCTGCCCATGCCGGCGGCGAGGACGAGGAGGGTGGGTTTCATATCAGAGGGATTGGCGGAGGCGGGTGGTGACGTCGGTCTTCAGTCGGTCGATGAAGCCGGTCGTGTAGGCGATCGGATCGAGTGACTCGTCTTGGACCAAGGGGGTGAGGTCCATCGCCCATTGCATGGCGGACTCCTGGTCGGTCGCATGCGCCTGGCTGAAGGTGGCATTAGCCGTCCGCCGGCCGATGACGGCGAGGTCGTAGCGTTTCCCGCCAGCGATCTGCGTGGCGAAGACTTCGTTCAAGGCCTTGGCGAGTTCCGGACGCTCCGAGACGGGCATCGGGGTCTTCTCGGAGTCCACCAACCAGTCGAGGTCACGCCAGACTTCGCAGCCGTAGACTTTCTGCGGCCGGTCGGCCTTGGGCAGACGGCGGAGCGCTTCCAGGCAACGGAGGGCGCAGCCGACATGCGTGTCATGCTTGTCGGCGAGGTTATGGAGATAGACGACCTCGGGTCGGGAGGCTTCGAGGAGGCGGAAGAGGTCATCGCGGACGACCGTCTCGCGGGCGTCACGTACCGATCTGCTCGGATGGCCGAGCTGGGCCATGAAGCCGTATTGGCCGATCACCGCGGCGGCGTCCTGCTCGCGGATACGTTCGGCGGCGATCTGGTCGTCGGTCCAATCCTGGAACTTGCCGGCGCGGGAGCTACCGCGCCCGTCGGTGATCGTCACTCCGCCGAACCAGCGATCCTTCTGGTCGTAGCAGGCGAGGATGCCATGGAAGGCCATGAACTCCAGGTCGTCCTGGTGGGCGCCGATGCCGAGGTGGGTCGTCCGACGGAGGGCTTCCGGGGCGGCGAGCCCGTCCGGGATCATGAGGCGGGCGCGCGGGTTGAGCGTGATCATCGGCGGAGGGAAGGGAGGGAGGCGGCCGCGACGGCCTGGCCATGGCGCTTATCTTTCTCCGAAGGCACCAGGAGGTCGATGCGAAGTTCCGGGAACTCGTCGCGGAGGACGGCCTTGGCTTGTTCGATGATGATGCTCCCGCCTTGGCCGGAGGTGACCCGGCCCATGATCAGCAGGCAGCTCATCTCGTAGAAGCTGGCGAAGTGGGCGGCCGCATAACCCAGGGCGATGCCGATGGCCTCGTAGACGAGCCGGGCGCGGGAGTCGCCGGCGAGCATGAGGCGCTGCAGTTCCTCGAGCTGCTCGGGCAGCTTCAAGGACGGCGGCAGGTCGATGCCTGCCAATGGTAGTAAGCGGCCTACGCCTTGCTGGCTGAAATACTGCACGGCACAGCCATGGTCGCCCGACCATTCGTCCGCGGGTCCGTCGACGCGGTAATCGACCGGGACGAAGGCCAGTTCGCTGAGCCAGTTGGTGAGGTTGCCGGCTTGGTCGACGTAGCCGGCGGCGACGCTCGTGCCCATGGCGACGCCGAGGACGGCGTTGCGGCCAAGGGACATGGATGCGGCCAGGGCGGTGACGTCGCCGTCGTTGAGGACTTCGAACGGCACTCCGTATTCCTGCGCGAGGCCGACGAACATGTCCCGGACCTTCGCGTCGAAGACCGCCTGGTCGGTCACGCCTCGGAAGAGCGACGCGATGCGGACCTTGTTATTGACGTACACGCCGGCGGACGAGCCGCCGATGGCGTCGACACGGGGAAGGTGGCGCGCGGCGAGCTCGAGCGAGTGGCGGATGCCCGCCAGATGGTAGTCGGGGTCGGCCTGGAAGTAAGGATCCCACTTCACTTCTTCCGAGAACACCACTTTGCCGTCGATCAGCGCCGCGCACTTCCGGTCCGAGCCTCCGAGGTCGAAGCCGATGCGACAACCGTCGAGGTGTCGGCCGAGGGGGAGATGCGAGGCGGAGGCGACGGGAAGCTCGGCTGCGGCGACGTCGCGGAAGGTGAGTGGCTTCTCGAAGACCCGCTGGAAGAAATCACTGTCGAAGGAGCGGACGCCTTTCGGCGCGTAGTCCGTCCGTAGCTTAAGGGCCAGACTTTCGGCGGCCGGACCGCTGAGCAGGATCTCCTCGCCGCCTCGCGACCAAAGGAGGAACTTCACCGTTCGTTCCACGTGAAGATAGGTCGCGGCGTCGTCGATGCCGGAGGCGAGCACCTGCGTGCAGAAGAGCGAAGCCGTGCCGTCGGCGCGACGCAGGGCGATCGTCAGGTCACTCGAGCCAGGTGTCGTCGCGCAACGGCGCAGGTAGGCGCGGGTCCAGAGGGCCGCGGGCACCAGGCCAGGGTCGATGGAGGAGCGATGGCGCGGGGTGACGTCCATCTGATTGCTCAGAGCCCCTTGGCCGCGGCGGCGTCGAGGTGGAAGGTGCAGGCTGGGTGACGCTGCAGCCAGGTCGCCGGACAGCCGGGGGACGGGGCTTCCTTGCAGGCGCGGGCGACGATTGCGGCCTTCGCTTCACCGAAGGCGATCAGCGCGACCCGACGGGCTTCGAGGATCGTCGCTACGCCCATCGTGAGGGCGCCGTGCGGGACTTGCGCGAGATCGCCGAAGAAGACCGAGTTGTCCTTCCGGGTCACGGCGTCCAGGTGCACCCAGCGGGTCCGGCTCTCGACGGGCGAGGGCGGCTCGTTGAAGCCGATGTGACCCGTTCGGCCGATGCCGAGGATCTGGAGGTCGATGCCGCCGGCGGCGCGGATAGCCGCTTCATACTCGGCACAATGACTCGCCGGGTCTTTAGCCATCCCGTCCGGGATATGGATATTAGCCGCGGGGATATCGAGATGACGGAAGAGATTCTCCTCCATGAAGAACCGGTAGGACTGCGGATGGTCCGGGCCGAGGCCTTCGTATTCGTCGAGGTTGAAGGTGATGACCGAGCGGAAGCTCAGACCGTCTTCGCGATGCAAGCGGATGAGCTCCGCGTAGAGGGGCAGGGGCGTGGAGCCTGTCGCCAGCCCCAGCACGGTCGGCTTGCCCGATTTCGAGCGTAACTGAATCAGGTCGGCTATCTCCCGGGCGATCGCCTGCGCGGCGGATTGCTTGTCGGGGTGGAGCCGGGTCGAGATCATCTTAACCGAGCGTGTTGAGCATGCGCGCGATCTCGTCGCGCTTGGCCTTGGCTTCGTCGAGCTGCTTGCGGGCGCCTTCGAGGATCTTCGGCGGGGCCTTCGAGACGAAAGCCTCGTTCGTGAGCTTGGCTTCGCCGGCGGCGACCGCCTGTTCGAGCTTGGCCAGCTCCTTGGCGAGACGGATCTTCTCGGCGGCCACGTCGACCGTGCCGGACAGTTCGAGCATCACCGTGCCGAGCGAAGTGAGCGAGCCCGTGCGATCGCCCGCGTCGTCGGCGAAACCGATTTCGGCGAGTCCGGCGAGGCTGCTGAGCTTCTCGCGGTTGGCGGTGAGGAGGGCCTTGGCCGTGGCGTCCTTGGCGACGACCGTGATCACCGCGTCGCGGCGCGTGGCCTGGTTGGCCTGGGACTTCAGTCCGCGGACGGAAGCTACGAACTCGCGGAGCTGGGCAACATCGGCCACCTTGGCGGCGCTGAGCTTGATGCCGTTCTCCCGGAGGACGCGGAGGAGGTCGCCGCCGGTGCCGGTGTGATGGTTCTGGATGAAGTCATTCTCCGTCCCGTAGCCGAGCAGGTGCCAGAGCTCTTCCGAGATGAAGGGTGCGACCGGGTGCAGGAGCAGGAGGAATTGGCGGAGGACGAGGTCCTGTACGGCGAGGCAGTTGTCGACCAGGGCGGCGTCGCGCAGGCGGGCCTTCGAGGCTTCGACATACCAGTCGCAGAAGTCGCCCCAGAAGAACGAATAGAGACCCTGCGCGTAGGCGGTGAACTCATGTTCGTCGAGGTTCTTGGTCGTGCTGTCGGTCAGTTCGGCGAGACCTTGCAGGATCGCGAAGTCGTCGTCGTCGAGCTGTGAGGCCTTGATGCGGCTGACGACGGCCGCGAGCGTCGAGTTGTCGGCCATCGGGCCGGACATCTGCCGGAAGCGGGCGGCGTTCCAGAGCTTGTTGCAGAAATTGCGGCCCTGGCCGACGCGATCCTCGTCGAAGAGGATGTCCTGGCCCTTCGGCGCGATGGACAGCAGGCCGAAGCGGAGACCGTCGGCGCCGAACTTGGCGATGAGGTCGAGCGGCTCGGGCGAGTTGCCGAGGGACTTCGACATCTTGCGGCCGAGCTTGTCGCGGATGATGCCGTTGAAGTAGACGCGCTTGAACGGGATACGCTGGCGGATCTCGTCGTCGGTGAGCGTCTTCTTCTCCGGACCATGGAGCTCGAGTCCGGCGATGATCATGCGGGCGACCCAGAGGAAGATGATGTCCGGTCCCGTGGCGAGGGCCCCGGTCGGATACCAATGCTTGAGTTCCTCGGTCGTCTCGCCCGGCTTGCGCCAGCCGATGGTCGCGAGGCACCAGAGCCAGGACGAGGCCCAGGTGTCGAGCACGTCGTTGTCCTGTTCCCAATCAGCGGCATCGGCCGGGGCCGTGAGGGAGACGTGGAGGTTCTTCGGGTCGTTGCGGTCGGCGCCCTTACGATACCAGACCGGGATGCGGTGGCCCCACCAGAGCTGGCGGCTGACGCACCAATCCTGGATGTTCTCGAGCCAGTGGAGATAGGTCTTCGTCCAGCGTTCGGGGTGGAACTTGATGATGCCCGAAGTGACGGCGCGCTTGGCTTCGTCGATCTTCGGGTAGCGGATGAACCACTGTTCGCTGAGGCGGGGCTCGATCGGCACGTCGGCGCGTTCAGAGTAGCCCACCGTGTTCTCGTAGGGCTCGGTCTTCACCAAGGCGCCGAGTTCCTCGAGCAGCTTCTCGGCCATCGCGCGGGCCTTGAAACGTTCGATGCCGGCGAGCGGACCCGCATCGACGTTCATCGTGCCGTCCGGGTTCATCACGTCGATGACCGGGAGGTCGTGGCGTTTACCGATGTCGAAGTCGGTACGGTCGTGGGCGGGCGTGACCTTGAGGACGCCCGTGCCGAATTCCTTCTCGACGGCTGTGTCGCCGACGATCGGGATCTGGGCGCGCGGGAAGGGGCGCCAGACATGCTTGCCGATGAGATGCTTGTAGCGCTCGTCTTCGGGGTGGACCGCGACGGCCGCGTCGCCGGGGATGGTTTCCGGACGCGTGGTCGAGATCTCGAGGAACGTGCCGGGGAGTTCGGCGACCTCGTAGCGCATGCGGTAGAGCGAGCCCTTGGAGGGCTTCATGATCACCTCTTCGTCGGAGAGGCCCGTCTGTGAGACCGGGCACCAGTTCACCATGCGCTTGCCGCGGTAGACATAGCCGCGTTCGTAGAGCGTGACGAAGGTCTGCAGGACCGCCTGCGAGTAGCCGGCGTCGAGCGTGTGGACGGTGCGGTCCCAGTCGCAGGAGGCGCCGAGCTTGCGGAGCTGGCCGAGGATGATGCCGCCGTGCTTGTCTCGCCATTCGGAGGCGACCTGGATGAACTTCTCGCGGCCGAGGTCGTGGCGCGTCTTGCCTTCCTTCTGACGGAGTTCCTTTTCGACGCGGGACTGCGTGGCGATGCCGGCGTGATCGGTGCCCGGGAGCCAGAGGGCGGACTTACCTTCCTGACGGGCGCGGCGGACCATGATATCCTGGAGCGTGTTATTGAGCAGGTGTCCCATGTGCAGGACGCCGGTGACGTTGGGCGGCGGGATCATCACCGCGAACGATTCGCGGGAATGGTCGACCTTGCCCTTGAAGCAACCGGCGGCCACCCAACGGTCGTACCACTGCTGTTCGACGCCCTGGGGTTCGTAAGATTTGGGGATTTCAGCCATCGGAAAGGGGAATGATTAGGGGTTAAGTTGGGGATTGAAAAGAACGGACTAGGCAGGCATTAAGATAAGCAAGCCAGGCCCCATGCAACGGGTGGCCGACGAATCCCGCCAGGTCCGGAAGGAAGCAACGGCAGTCAGTTCATCCGTGTGCCGTGGCAAGCCTGGCCCCTTGCTTTTCAATCGACGCCTTCCCTTCATTTGGGAGGGCGTCCTGATTTGTCCGCCAAAGAAGAAAGGGTGCTATTCGCACCCTTTCGTTCGAAAAACTCCGACGACGTTCAGAGCGAGTGGATGCTCGACTTGCTGACGGCCATCGCGGCTTCCTTGAAGGACTCGCTGACGGTCGGGTGAGCGAAGCAGGTGCGGGCCACGTCTTCGGCGCTGCCGCCGTATTCCATGTGCGCGCAGGCCGCGGCGATCATCTCGGACGCGCCCTTGGCGACCATCTGGACGCCGAGGAGCTTGTCGGTCTTGGCGCAGGCGATGACCTTGACGAAACCCGAGGTGCAGTCGGAAGCGATCGCGCGGCCGTTGCCGGCGAGCTGGAACTTGCCGATGGCGACTTCGATGTTCTTGGCCTTGGCTTCGGCTTCGGAGAGGCCGACGCAGGCGACTTCGGGGTCGGTGTAGATGACGCCCGGGATGACGCCGTAGTTCACGTGGCCTTTCTTGCCGGCGAGGTTCTCGGCGACCGCGACGCCTTCTTCTTCGGCCTTGTGCGCGAGCATCGGGCCGGTGACGACGTCACCGATGGCGTAGACGCCGGGCAGGTTGGTCTGGTAGTGAGCGTCGATGACGATGCGGCCGCGCTCGTCGAGCTTGAGGCCGGCCTCCTGGGCGCCGAGGCCGGTCGTGTTGGCCTTGCGGCCGACGGCGACGAGGATCTTGTCAGCGGGGAATTCGAGGGGCTTGCCGTCGCGTTCGGCGGTGAGGGCGGAGCCGGCGGCGGTCTTCTTGACGCCGGTGACCTTGGCGCCCAGTTCGAACTTCAGGCCCTGCTTCTCGAAAGCGTTCTGCGCGGCCTTGGCGACATCAGCGTCGTAGGCGGGGCCGCCGATGCCCGGGAGCATCTCGACGACCGTGACCTGGGAGCCGAGACGGGCCCAGACGGAACCAAGTTCGAGGCCGATGGCGCCGGCACCGACGACGACCATCTTCTCAGGCACGGACTTCAGGGAGATGCCGTGGTCGGAGGAGATGACGGTCTCGCCGTCGAACTTCATGAACGGGAGTTCGACCGGCACCGAGCCGGTGGCGATGAGGATGTTCTTGGTCTCGAGCGTGCGGTCACCGGCCGTGGAGCGGACGAGCACCTGGCCGGACTTCACGAGACGGCCGAGGCCGCGGACGATTTCGACGTTACGCTTCTTGAGCAGCGCGCCGACGCCCATGTTGAGTTGGGCGACGACCTTGTCCTTGTTGGCGAGCATCGCGGCGACGTCGAAGGTGAGCTTCTCCGCGCCGACGAGGCCATGCTTCTTGCCGTGGATGGCGTGCTGATAGACTTCGGTGGAGTGGAGCAGGGCCTTGGAGGGGATGCAGCCGACGTTGAGGCAGGTGCCGCCGAGGGAGTTGTCCTTCTCCACGAGGGCCACCTTGAGGCCGAGCTGGCCGGCTTTGATGGCGGCGACATAGCCACCAGGGCCGGAGCCGATTACGACGAGATCGAATTGAGACATTGCGGTAGGAAGTGAGGGAAGGTTCAGACGCCGAACAGCAGGCGCTGCGGGTCTTCGATATACTGGCGCACCTTGACGAGGAAGGTCACGGCCTCTTTGCCGTCGATGAGGCGATGGTCGTAGGAAAGGGCGAGATACATGATCGGACGGATCACGACCTGACCGTTCTCGGCGACCGGGCGTTCGACGATGTTGTGGAGGCCCATGATCGCGGCCTGCGGATGGTTGAGGATGGGCGTCGAGAGCATCGAGCCGTAGATGCCGCCGTTGGAAATGGTGAAGACGCCGCCCTGCAGTTCGGGCAGCTGGATCTTGCCGTCGCGAGCACGCTTACCGAAGTCGCCGATGGCTTTCTCGATGCTCGCGAAGTTGAGTTGGTCGCAATCGCGGACGACCGGGACCATGAGGCCCTTGTCGGTGCCGACGGCCACGCCGATGTCGTAGAAGTGATTCTCGATGATGTCCTCGCCGTCGAGCTGGGCATTGATCGCCGGGACTTCCTTCATCGCCTGGACGGCGGCCTTCACGAAGAAGGACATGAAGCCGAGCTTGACCCCGTATTTCTTGAGGAATTCTTCGCCGTGGCGTTTGCGCAGCTCCATGACCGGCGCCATGTTGACCTCGTTGAAGGTCGTGAGCATCGCGGTCTCGGATTTAGCCTGCACGAGGCGTTCGGCGATCTTGCGGCGGAGCGGCGACATGCGCTTGCGCGAGGTGCGGCCATCGCGCGATGGGATGACGACGGCGGCGGCCGGTGCGGCGGGAGCAGCAGCGGTGGCGGGGGCGGCGGCCGGAGCCGCTGCGCGGATCGGAGCCTGTCCGGAGAGCGCGGCGAGCATGTCACCCTTGGTGACGCGGCCGGCTTTGCCCGTACCTTCGAGCCCTGCGGGGTCGAGGCCGGTTTCCTCGGAGAGGCGACGGACGGCGGGAGAGATTTCGGCGGCGGCGCCGGACTTAGCGGCGACCGGGGCGGCTTTCGGAGCCGGAGCCGCGGTGGCGGCCGGAGCGGAAGCAGCGGCCGGCTTGGCGGCAGGAGCAGGTGCGGCGGTCGGCGTGTTGCCGGCGGCGCCCGCTTCGATCGAGGCGACGACTTGGCCGACCACGACGTCGGTGCCCGCGTTGACGACGATGGTGATCTGCCCGTCGACTTCGGCGGTGCCTTCGGAGGTCACCTTGTCGGTTTCGTAGGAGAAGAGCGGCTGACCCTTGCGGACGGCATCACCGGACTTGACCAGCCAGGCGGCCAGGAGGCCCCCGGTGATGGATTCGCCCATGGGAGGGATTTTGACTTCGACGGCCATGAAAGTTGGGTGACCATCAAATTGGAACCCATTCCGAGGCCTTTCAACGGGGAAATAGCCCTTTAAACGACCCAGGAAGGTCGTTTGAGGGGTAGTAGGAGGGGTGGTCAGACCGACAAAATCGGCTACTGACCCTTATTAGGCGCCAAAGGCCTGCCGGATGACGTCCGCTTGCTCAATCTTGTGGACCGAGAGCGAGCCCACCGCGGGAGAGGCGGCGGCATCACGACCCGCATAAAGCGGACGAAGGCCGAGGGCTTCTTCGACGAGCGGGGAGACAAAGGACCAGCCGCCCATGTTCTTCGGTTCATCCTGCACCCAGACGACCTTCTTGGGCGAACCCAGCTCGGCGTGTAGCTTGGAGAGGGTTGCGGCGTCGAACGGGTAGAACTGTTCGACTCGGACGATGGTCGTGGCGGTGTCCTTGCGAGCCGCGCGTTCGGCGTCGAGTTCGTAGAAGATCTTGCCGGAGCAGAGCAGCAGGCGCTCGGTCTTGGCGGCCGGGGTCGCGTCGGGGAGGATGGCTTGGAAGCGTCCGCCGGTGAACTCGGCGAGCGTGCTCACGCAGGCTTTGTGACGGAGCAGGCTCTTGGGCGTCATCACGACCAGGGGCTTCCGGAGGTCCGACTTCACCTGGCGACGCAGCGCGTGGAAGAGCTGGGACGGCGTGGAGGGCTGGGCGACCTGCAGGTTGTTTTCCGCGCAGAGCTGGAGGAAGCGTTCGATACGGGCGGAGGAGTGCTCCGGGCCTTGGCCTTCGTAGCCGTGAGGCAGGAGCATCACGAGGCCGCTGGTCTGACCCCACTTCGATTCCGCCGAAGCGATGAACTGGTCGATCATGATCTGCGCGCCGTTGGCGAAGTCGCCGAACTGGGCTTCCCAGATCACCAAAGAATCAGGAGCCTCGAGCGAGTAGCCGTAGTCGAAGCCGAGGACCGCGTATTCGGAGAGGGAGGAGTTGACGAGTTCGACCTCCGCGCCGGCGATGGAGCCTAGCGGGCAGTATTCGGCGTCGTTGGAAGGATCGTGCAGCACCGCATGGCGGTGGGAGAACGTACCGCGCTCGCAGTCCTGGCCGGAGATGCGCACGGGGTAGCCTTCGGCGAGCAGGGAAGCGAAGGCGAGGCCTTCGCCAAGGCTCCAGTCGATGTTCGCGCCGGCCTTGTAGGCTTCGGCCTTCGCATCGAGGAGTCGCTTGATCTTGGGATTAGGAGCGAAGTCCGGCGGGGTCTGCCAGAGCACCGGCGCGACCTTGTCCAGCAGCTCGCGCGGAGCCGACGTGTCGACGGAGTGTTCGTAGGCCGAGCGGAAGGGGCGGACGCCGACCGGCTTGGTCTTCCGCTCTTCGACTTCGGCGGCGATCGACGCCTGGGCGCGTTCCTGCGCGGCGTTGAGCAGCACGTCGAATTCGGTGCGCAGGGCGATCAGCTCGCCGTCCGGAGCCGATTTGGACTCGGTCAGGCGGGAGGCGTAGAGTTCCGACACGCTCGAGTGCGCGGAGATCTCCTTGTAGAGCACCGGCTGGGTGAAGGCCGGTTCGTCGGTCTCATTGTGGCCGTAGCGACGGTAGCAGACGATATCCAGCACGGCGTCGGCGCCGAACTTCTGGCGGTACTCGAGCGCGATCTCGGCCGCGAGCACGACGGCGTCGGGATCGTCGCCGTTGGCGTGGAAGATCGGGGACTCGGTGAACTTGGCGATCTCGGTGCAATGACGGCCGGTGCGCGCTTCGTCCGGGTTGGTGGTGAAGCCGACCTGGTTGTTGGAGACGATGTGCAGCGTGCCGCCCACCTGGTAGCCCTTGAGGCCGGCGAGGTTGAGGGTTTCCATCACCACGCCTTGGCCGGCGAAAGCAGCGTCGCCATGCAGCAGGATGGGCAGGACCTTGGAACGGTCGGCGCCGCCCTGGAGGTCGACGAGCGCGCGGGCGCGGCCGAGGACGACGGGGTTGACGGCTTCGAGGTGGCTCGGATTGAACGCCAGCGTGACGCCGATTTCCTTGCCGTCGACGACGCGGGCGCCGGCGTAGCCGAGGTGATACTTCACGTCGCCGTCACCATGCGTGGTGTCAGGGATGTGCTGTTCGGAGAAGCCGGCGAAGAGGGCTTCGGGCTTCTTGCCGCAGACGTTGACGAGGACGTTGAGACGACCGCGGTGGGCCATGCCGATGACGAGGTCGGCGACGCCGGCGGAGGGGGCGCGATGGATCAATTGATCCATGACGGCGAGCATGACTTCGCCGCCTTCGACGGAGAAGCGCTTGGCGCCGACGAAAGTCTTGTGCAGGAAACGTTCGAACTGTTCGGCCTGCACGATGGAGCGCAGGAAACGGCGGCGGGCCGCGGCGTCATAAGCCGGACGGAGACCGCAGCTTTCGACGCGCTCTTGCAACCAGCGGCGACGCTCGCCGTCCTGGATATGGGAGAGCTCGACGCCGATAGGGCCGCAATAGGTCGCCTTCAATTTGGCGAGAATTTCGCCCAGCGGGAGCATCTGGCCGCCGAGGAAATCGCCGGTGTGGAACACACGGTCGGCCGGCAGGGTGTCCAGACCGAGGGCTTTGTCGGTGAGTTCGAAGTGAGGGAAGGGCTCGGCGAGCGGATTGATGCGGGCCTGGAGGTGGCCGATCATCCGATAGGCCTGGATGGCGGCGAGGACCTTCCACTGGGCGGCGGCGTCGACGGAGCCGGCGGCGGGGGCACCTTTACCCGGCTTAGGCGGGAGACTGAGCCCGAGTTCGAAGCCCTCGAAGAACGAGCGCCAGTCACCGTCGACCGAGGAAGGGTCCTTGGACCACTGCTCGTGATAAGATGCGATGAGGTCTGCGTTCCACCGACTGCCGACGCTGAGATGTTTCATTTTTGGCCTGTAAAAGGGAAGTAAAAGTAAACCAACGCCCCGAGCATAAACAAGCCCAGACCCTGCTCAAATTTGTCACTTATTGGGGGTTGTAAGGCCAATCACGTCAGGGTCTAATTCGTCACCGTCGATGTCTTCCCCGCGTCCGGCCAACCGCTCCTACTCCACGGAAGCCCTGGAGAGGTGGTTCGCGTCCCTGCCCGAAGACTGGGAAGACGCCTTCAAGGCCGCCGACCTCACCGAAGGTCGCCGGCTCTATACCGAAGGCTTGGTCAGACAGATCGAACTCAAGCCCGAGAGCGCCGAGGCCGTGACCCGCACGGAGGAGCAGACCGTCCGCGCCGTCATTGAGATCGTCGACGGCAAACTCGACTGGCGCACTTCGCTGCCCGAAGAGGAGAACGGAGCGCCCTTCGCCGTGGCCTCCTTGTATGAGGTCGAAGAGCTGCTCGCCGATGAGCTGCCGGCGATCGACGAATCCGCCATGGCGGCCGCCCCCGAGGCCCCGAAAGAGCCGGAGCGCAAGGATGCCAACGCCCGGGCTTCGCTGAAGCTGCAGGTGTCCTTCGAGCTTTCCTCCGACGGGCTGAAGATCTCCGCCTGCTGGGCCGGCCGGGGAGGGCACGCTTGGAATTGCTTCGGCCCTGGCGCGGTCCCGGGCGATGAACTTTCCGACGAGCAGCGTCAGGCCTTGTTCCGGTTCAATACGGTGGCCCATCGGTCCGGCTTCGCCTACGGCAAGGCCACCGGCGCCTGGGCGATCGACAATATCGGACGAATCGAACGTTTCGTGCGGGAAGACCTGGCCGAATGGCGCAAGCGCTTCAAGCTGGTCGGAGAAGACGCCCTCAATATCTTCCGCAACGAACAGCTGCAGGTCGCCGTCGATGCGGAAGCCGAATCGGCGGCGGACGGAAAGTCCTTCAAGTTGAACTGGCGGCTCAAGGCCGGCGGGCACCGACTGCTCGCCGACGAACAGAAACTCCTGCTCAAGGCGGGCGGCCGTCCCGTCATCCTCCCCGGTAAGGGCGTCGTGGCCTATAACGCCGCCGTCGCTGACTTCTCCGAGGACTGGCGCGCGAAGGACGGCGAAGTGCCGCGTTACCTGTTGCTCTCGCTCTTCGATCATGCGGCCGTCGGCGCCCTCAAACTCAACGACGACCTCAAGGCCTGGAAGGATAAGCTGCTTCACGAACCGGCGCCGCCCGACAATCTGCCCGCCCACCTGCGTCCTTATCAGGCGAAGGGCGTGGCCTGGCTCGGGCGGCTCTGCGAACTCGGCGCGCATCCGCTACTGGCCGACGAGATGGGTCTCGGCAAGACCGTCCAAGTCCTGGCCCTGCTCGCTTCGCGTCCGATCGGCGAACGCTCCCTGATCGTCTGCCCGGCGAGCGTCATCCCGGTCTGGCTCGGCGAGATCAAGCGCTTCCATCCCGAGCTCAGCGCCAGCACCGCCGTGCTCACGGCCGAAGACGATTTCGTCAAGAATCCGGGGGCGCGCCTCTGGATCTCCAGCTACACGCAGCTTCGCCGTCATGCCGAACTGCTGCCGAAGACCCGTTTCGGTTATGCCGTGCTCGACGAAGCCCAGGCGATCAAGAACCCTGAGTCGAAGACCACGCAGACGTGCGTCGCGCTCCAGGCCGACCACCGCATCGCGATCACCGGTACGCCGCTCGAGAACCGTCCCACGGACCTTTGGACCATCTTCCGCTTCCTGATGCCCGGCCTGCTCGGTAAGCGCGCCGGCTTCGAGCGGCTGATGCTCCGTGACGCCTCCGTCGCGCTCGGCAAGGTTCGCCGCCAGGTCTCACCGTTCATCCTGCGCCGTCTGAAGCGCCATGTCGCCGCCGACATCCCGCCGAAGATGGAAGTCGTCCTTCCGTGTCCGCTCACGCACGAACAGCGTTCGCTTTACCAGCATCTCACCCAAGGCAGCGGTCTGTCGGGCGAACTCGCTTCGCTGCTTTCGAAGGACGCGACGTCCGTGCTCACGTTGCTGATGCGTCTGCGTCAGGTCTGCTGCGACCCGGGCCTGCTGCCCGACAATTCGACCTGCCCGTCGGCGCATTCCGGCAAGATCACCTTGCTCGTCTCCAAACTCGCGGAGATCGCCGCCAACGGTTCGAAGGCCGTGGTCTTCTCCCAATTCGTCTCCCTCATCGAGCGCGTCAAGTCGACCCTCGCCCGCGACCTCCCGAGCCTCCCGATCTTCGAACTCACCGGCGAGACCAAGGACCGCTCCGCACCGGTCGAGCAGTTCAAGGAAACGAAGGGCCCCGCGCTCTTCCTCGCTTCGCTCAAGGCCGGCGGCACGGGCATCACGCTGAACACCGCGGAATATGTCTTCCTGATGGATCCCTGGTGGAATCCCGCCGTCGAGGCCCAGGCCGTCGACCGCGTCCACCGCATCGGTCAGAAGAATCCGGTGCTGATCTACCGCATGATCGCCCCCGGCACCGTCGAGGAGCGCATCGAAGAGCTCAAGCAGGAGAAGCGCGAGCTGTTCTCGACCGTCGTCGGCGACATCCCGGACATGACCGACTGGACGCGCCACTTCTCGTCGTTGGACGCGCTCATCCGCCTCAGCGATTCCCCGGCCGCCGCGGCCTCCGCGGAGACGGCGCCGGAACGCGACGCCGAAGGCTGATCACTTCGCGATCAGGTCGTATTCCTCGGCGCCGGTCACGGTCACCTCGGCGAACTGACCGATCGCGAGTTTCTTCGGGACCTTGACGATGCCGTCGATCTCCATGGCATCGCCGGTGCTGCGGGCGACGCCCGGGCTTTCGACGAGGACGCGGAGCTTGCGACCGACGAAGGCTTCGCCGCGCTGCTTGGAAAGACGCTGGAGCAGGAGCATGGCGCGGGCGTGGCGGTCGGCCTTCACCTCGTCGGAGAGGTGGCCTTCCATCTTGGCGCCCTTGGTGCCTTCTTCCTTGGAATACTTGAACACGCCGACGCGGTCGAACTTCGTCTCCTCGAGGAAGGCGAGCAGTTCGGTGAAATCCTCTTCGGTCTCGCCGGGGAAGCCGACGATGAACGTCGTGCGGATGACGAGGTCCGGGATGCCGGCGCGCATGCGCTTGATGAGGTCGCGGATATAGGCGCCGTCGGTCTCGCGCTGCATGGCGCCGAGCATCTTGTCCGAGACGTGCTGGAGCGGGATGTCGACGTAGCGGACGACGTGCTTGGAGCGGCCGATGGTCTCGATGAGCTCATCGCTCCAGTGGGCGGGGTGCGTGTAAAGCAGGCGGACCCAGAAGTCGCCCTCGATCTGGTCGAGTTCGCGCAGCAGCGAAGCGAGCGACTCGCCCTTGGAGGAGTCGACCTTGCTGCGCGGGTTCGGACGGGCGTCGGTCCAGCGGTCCATGCCGAAGTAGGTGGTATCCTGGGAGATCAGGTTGATCTCCTTCACGCCTTCGGCGACGAGCTGACGGGCTTCCTTGACGACGGACTCGACCGTGCGGCTGCGGTGGCGGCCGCGGATGCGCGGGATGATGCAGAAGGTGCAGGGGTGGTTGCAGCCTTCGGCGATCTTGATGTAGGCCGAGTGACGCGGCGTGAGGCGGAAGCGCGGGGTGTCGAAGTCCGGGATGAAGGTCGTGGTCTTGGCCAGGAACTCGGTCATGCCGGCTTCGCCGCCCATGACCTTATGGATGACCGGGACGATGTTGGTGACCTGATCGAGGCCGATGAAGGCGTCGACCTTCGGGAGCTCGACGCGGCCTTTGGCGCCTTCGACGACGGGGAGGGCGCCCTGATAGCGCTGCGACATGCAGCCGGCCACGATGAGCTTCTGCCCCTTCTTGCGGGCGGTGGCCTTGCCGTCGCTCATCTCGTAGATGGCTTCGAGGGCTTCGTGCTTGGAGGCGTCGATGAAGGAGCAGGTGTTGACGATGACGACGTCCGCTTCGGCGGCGTCCGGGGTCATGGACATGCCGGCCTTGGCGAGGTGACCGATCATGATCTCGGAATCGATCAGGTTCTTGGCGCAACCCAGGGAGACGAGGCCTACTTTGACAGACATGGCGGGATAAGGAGCGGAGACGGGACGAAATGCAACCCCAGGCGTCAGAGGGTCAGCCAGGCTTCGGCCGGAATCGTTTCCGGCCGGGCCAAGCTGGTCAGCCCGTAGCGCGGGAGGTCGGCCAGCCAGGCGGCGACGTCCGGGGAGTCGGGAAAGAGCTTCTTGGCGGCCGAACCTACCTGCTTGCGACGTTGGGTGAAGAGCATGCGGGCGACCTCGCGGGCGCGCGGGCTGAGGCGCTTGGCGTCCGGACGTCGGCGCAGCACGAGCAGACAGGAATCTACCTTCGGCGGAGGATTGAAGGACTGGGCGGGCACCGGATGGACCTTGATCTTTTCGAAGGCCAGGTGGACCTGGGCGGTGACAGCGGACCAGTGACCGGTGCCGACCTCGGCGGTCAGGCGTTCGGCTGCCTCGCGTTGCAGCATGAGCACCATCATGGACGGATGGGGGCCCGCGCAGATGGCGTCCATCCAGGGAGTCGAGATCGCGTAGGGCAGATTGGCGACGACCTTGAACGAGCCGTCGGTCGCATCAGTCAGGCCCGCCCGCGGGAAATCCACGGCGTCACCTTCCTTGAGGTGGAAGGTCTGGGGAAAGCGCGGCAGCAATGATTCCGTGAGGTGGAAGTGCATCGTGCGATCGGCTTCGATCGCGTAGAGGTCGGCGCCGGCGCAGAGGAGGGTGCGGGTCAAGGTGCCCAGCCCCGGGCCGACTTCGACGACCGTGTCGCCAGCCTTTACTTCGCCGAGTTCGAGCGACTTACGGACGATGTTGCCGTCGATCAGGAAGTTCTGACCGAGCCACTTCTTGGGCATGTGCGAGAGGCGGGCCAGCAGGTCCCGGGTCTCGTTCGGCGAAAGCGGGCCTTCGTTCATGCGGATTGCAACGCCTTCATCAGCGCGGCCGGATCGGCGGCGCGCATCAGGGATTCGCCGACCAACAGGGCGTCGGCGCCGGCGGCCCGCATACGGGCGGCGTCTTCGGCGGTCTTGATGCCGCTCTCGGCGACCTTCAGGACGGACTTAGGCATGTGCGGGATGACCCGCTCCGCGAAGGAGAGGTCGATCTGGAAGGTGGACAGGTTGCGATTGTTCACGCCGACCATGTCCGGGTCGTGGCGCAGGGCGCGCTCGAGCTCAGCTTCGTCGTGCACTTCGAAGAGCGTGTCGAGGCCGGCGAGCTTGGCGGCGCGGTGGATCGGACGGATCTCATCGTCGGTCAGTCCCCGCACGATGATGAGGATGCAGCGCGCACCCGCTTGGGCGGCTTCGAGCACCTGGTAAGGGTGCACCATGAAGTCCTTGCGGATGCAGGGGAGGGGACGCTTCCAGCCGGACTGGTCGCGGACCACGTCGATCAGGTCCTTGAGTTCGCCTTGGAAGTATTTCGACTCGGTGAGGACGGAGAGGCAGTCAGCGCCGGCGTCGGCGTAGGCCCGGGCCTGAGCGACGGCGTCCACGCCTTCGCGGATCTGGCCCACGCTCGGGGAGGCGCGCTTCACTTCGGCGATGACCGTCAGGCGTCCGGGGACCGCCAGCGACTGCCGGAAGCCGGGGGCTTGATGTCGGCCGGCGAGGGCCGCCAGTTCGGCGTCGGTGACGGGACGGGCGAACGGGGCGATTTCCCGGCGCTTGGCGTCCATGATTTCGGTCAGCTTGTCCACTGGCCTTAAGCAAGCGCTCCCCGGGCTTCTGGCAATCGTTTTGACTCCCTTCCTTCGACCCTTCTGCATCGGCGCATGCCCGGCATCGACCTTCTGCTTGCGACCACCGCCCGACTCCGTGCTCCCGACGGCTGCCCTTGGGACCGGGAACAGACGCATCGCACCATCTGCGACTGCCTGGTCGAAGAAGTCGCCGAACTCGTCCAGGCCATCGACCGGAATGATGTCGCGAACCTGCGCGAGGAATTGGGCGACCTGCTCTTTCATGTCGCCATGCACGCGCAGATGGCGGCGGAAGCCGGCCAGTTCACCTTCGACGACGTGGCCCGGGAAGTGAACGAGAAGATGGTGCGTCGTCATCCGCATGTCTTCGGCGACGGCGCGAAGCTCGGTTCGTCCGACGCGGTCGTCACGCAATGGGAGCAGATCAAACTGAAGGAGAAGGGTGCCAAGAAGCCGACCGTCTTCAAGGAACTGCCGCCGTCTTTGAACGCTTTGCTCACCGCCCGCGAGGTCTGGAAGCAGGTCCGCAAGAAGCAGCTCGCCGTCGGCGCGACGGTCGACGTCCCCGCTGTGGACGCTCAGTCCAAAGGACTCACCGAAGATTCGGCCGGCAGCCGGCTCTTCGAGCTCGTCGCCGCCTGTCGCGACGCGGGCATCGATCCGGACTCCGCCTTACGACGCCATACGGCCCGGGTCGTCGCCGAAGCCGAGCGTCTTGCGCCGCAAAGCTGAGCATGGAGCAGGACGACCAGCCGATCATCGTGCACGTCGCCGGCAAGGCCGTGCAGGTCTGGCCTCATGTCTCCGCCCGCACGACCCGCGTCCGTCTGTCGGTGAAGCCTGGGCCTAAGGTCGTCCTGACCTATCCTCCGCACGCCTCGCATGCTTCGGCGTTGGCTTTCCTGCGCGATAATCTGCCTTGGTTGGAGAGGGTGCTGGCGAAATCCCGCACGGTGCAGCCGTCGCTGACCTCCCATCTGCGTAAGTTCCCATGGGTCACGTTGGACGACCGTCTGCTGGCCATCGAGATGGAGCAGGGGACGCGTGGCTCCATCCGCATCTCCAAGACCGAGGACAAGGTCAGCCTGGTCATGCCTTCAGCCGATCCTGAGCCGGGTGCGGTCCGGGTCGTCCGGCGGCTTGCCGAGACGGGGCTGTCCCTCGCCGTCGACCGACTCAGCCGCAAGGTCGGGGTCACCGTAGAGCAGGTAAGCGTCCGCGACCAGACCACCCGCTGGGGATCGTGCTCCACTACGGGGACGCTCTCCTTGAACTGGCGCCTGATCCTGCTTCCGCCGATGCTGCACGACCATGTCATCCTGCATGAGCTTTCCCATCGTCGTCACATGGATCATTCGGACCGTTTCTGGAATCAGCTGGCGGCTTGGGATCCCGATTGGAAGAAACATGACCGCGAACTGAACAAACGTTGGAACGTCATCATGGATCTCGGCCGATGAACGCCCGCGAAGTCGGCCAGTCCCCGGACGAGATCTTCGATATCGTCGACGAGCAGGATCAGGTCATCGGCCGGGAGTTCCGCCGGGAGATCCATCGTCGCGGGCTCCGCCATCGGGCCATCCATATCTTCTGGCTGCGCGGTGATGGTCAGCTCTGCCTGCAACGTCGCTCATATGCCAAGGATAACTGCCCCGGCCTGCTCAGCACTTCGTGCGCGGGTCACGTCGACTCGGGCGAAGACTACCTGACCGCGGCTGTCCGCGAACTCCGCGAGGAACTCGGAGTCTCGGTGCCATCCTCGGCTTTACGGGAGATCGACTATGCTCCTTGTCATGCCGACCTGGGCAATGAGTTCGTCCGGGTCTATCTCCTGCGGGGCGACTTCGCCGTGACGGTGGCGGCCTTCGAGGTGGATTCCGTGCTTTGGCGCAAGCCGGCCGAGACGGCGGCCTGGGCCTTGGCCGCCCCCGAGGTCTTCTCGCCGCCGCTTTCTCATCTGCTCGGACGTGTCTCCGTGCGACAGGCTCTCGGCTTGCCGGCGTAATGGGTTGAAATGTCCGTCCGGCGGTGAGAGAGAAGGGCGTGCCTGAAGACCGTCCAGAAAGCCCAGACGCCCCGTTCGTGGTGCCATGGTATCATTGGACCTGGGTCGCGCCGTTGGCTTTGCTGCTGCGGCTGTGGCTGGCGACGTTGCGTTTCCGCTGTAATGTCGACCGCATCGACGACGAGGAAGGTCCGCGCATCCTCCTGCTCTGGCATGACAAGCTGCTCGTCTCTTCTTGGATCACGAACCGATACTTCCGCCGACCCGTCTGCGCGTTGATCAGTACCAGCAAGGATGGTGGATGGCTGGTGGCCTTCTTCAGGCTCATGGGCGTCACCGCGGTCCGGGGTTCTTCCAATCGTCGCGGCGTGGCGGCGCTGATCGCGCTGACCCGCGCCGTGCGCGACGGTCATCATGCGGGTATCACGCCGGACGGACCCAAGGGGCCTGCCTTGGTTTTCAAGCCTGGGGCGGTCTCACTATCGCGGCTGACCCGCCGGCCATTCTTGCTGCTCGGCATCAACTATGGTTCCTGTCATCGGCTGAGGAGCTGGGACCGCTTCGCGCTTCCTATGCCGTTCTCGCGTGTCGACGTCACCTTGGTCCGTGAACCGATGCCGGCCGAGGGGGAGAGTGACGAGGCCGTTGCGGTTCGTCTGCAGGCCCGTCTTCGGGAAGTGTCGGGCGACCCGGCTTAAGCAGCCTCAGGCCTTGCCGAGGAGTTTTTCGGCATACTTCGCGAGAAGGTCGGACTCGAGGTTCACTCGGTCGCCCGTCTTGCGCCGGGACAGGTTGGTTACCTCGAGCGTATGCGGGATGAGCCAGATCCGGAAACCGCCGGGAATCAGGTCGGCCACGGTCAGGGACATCCCGTCGACGGCCACGCAACCCTTGCGAACGATGTGACGCAGGATGGTTTCAGGGGCGGAGATATCGAGACGCCAGTCGGCGCCTTCACGGCCGAGGAAGGCGATGTTGCCGACGCAATCGACATGCCCGGTCACGAAGTGTCCGCCCATGCGGTCGGTCGGCAGAAGGCTGGGCTCGATGTTGACGACGCTTCCGGCCGTGAGTTCGCCCAGGTTGGTCAGGCGCAGGGTCTCGGCGAGGAGGTCGAAGCTGGCGACCTCGCCGCGCGGATCGACGACCGTCAGGCAGCAGCCATTCGTGGCGATGCTATCGCCGGCACGAGCGGAGGCCAGGAGAGGGTGGCTCAGGGTAAGACGCGCCCCGTCGGCTTCCCGGGGGGAAAGGGAGACGACGGTGGCGGCGCCTTGGACTAGCCCGGTGAACATCTGACAATAAAAAGGGGCCTTGGCAGGCCCCTCAGGTCTTAGTTCTGCTTGCCGTCTTGCGCCCGCTTGGCGCGTTCTTCGGCTTCGATCTTGGCGCGGACCGCGGCGCGTTCTTCTTCTTCGATCTGCTTCTGGCGGAATTTCTTACGCTCGTCTTCTTCGACGGCGCTGCGGACTTCGTCTTCGACCTCGTCAGAGGCCTTCTTGAATTCGCGCTTGGCCTTGCCGAGTCCGCGGGCGAGCTCGGGGAGCTTGGAACCTCCGAACAGAAGGAGGACGACGAAAAGCACGACCCAGATGACAGGTCCGTCCAATAAGGCGAGAGGGAGATTCATGTTCAGATTGCGATTGCTGTGATTAAGGTAGGGTCAAATATTTCCAGAAGTTAAGGCTATGTCAACCCATGTCTCCCATCGCGATGTCTGGTATGTCGGACATGTCCAAGGGGTCGGTTTTCGTGCCCAAGTCCTCGGTCTGGCCCGTGGTTATGACGTGACCGGCTATGTCCAGAACCTCGCCGACGGCCGGGTCTACCTCCATGCCGAGGGGGCCGAGGCCGAAGTCGAAGCTTTCACCGACCAGATCGCCAAGTCCCTCGACGGCCATATCCGCGGCGAGGAAATCAAGACTTTCGCCGGACTGCGCACCTGCGTCGACTTCTCCATCCGCCGATGAGCTCCGCGATCTCAGTCCGCCATCTGACGAAGGATTTCCGGGTCGGCCTCCGCGGCTTGAAGCTGCGCGCCGTCGACGATCTCTCCTTGGAGATTCCGCGCGGCCAGGTCTACGGCCTGCTCGGACCTAACGGTTGCGGCAAGAGCACCACGTTGAAGATCGTCCTCGGGCTGGTGTCCGCCACCGCCGGCGAAGTCAGCATCCTGGGCTGCCCCTCGGCCACGCCGGAAGCGCGTCGCCGGACCGGCTTCCTCCCCGAGGCGCCTTATTTCCATAAGTTCCTGACCGGCCGCGAACTCGTCCGCTATTGCGCTCAGCTCAGCGGCGTGGCTTCCGCCGAAGTGGCTTCGGCCGTCGAAGACGCGCTCGGTCTGGCGGCGATGACCGAGGCGGCTGACCGACCGATCGGCACCTACTCCAAAGGGATGCTGCAACGCATCGGCTTCGCCCAGGCGGTCGTGCACGATCCGGAGCTCGTCATCCTCGACGAGCCCACCGCCGGAGTCGACCCAGTCGGCTCCGCCGCGATTGGACGAATGATCCACGCCATGCGCGCCAAAGGTAAGACCATCGTCCTGTGCTCGCACCTGCTCGGCCAGGTCGAGCAGGTCTGCGACCGCGTGGCCATCATGGACCGCGGCAAACTCGTGCTCGAAGGCCGCGTCGACGATGTCTTATCCCGGCGCGACCGCCATGTGCTGACGGTCGAAGCGATGACCCCCGCCGCCCGGGAAGCCGCCGAAGCGGCCTTAGCCGCCCACGGCGCCGTGGTGACCTCCGTCACGCACCCGCGGCGCTCCCTGGAAGACCTCTTCCGTGAACTCGTCACCGGCAGCCGCGACGCCTGAACCCCCATGCAAGCCTCCTTCCAACGCGTCTCTTGGATCGCCCGGGTCACTTTCCTCGAAGCGGTCCGTCAACGCTTCTTCGCCTTCCTGCTCATCCTGGGAGCGGCGATGGCGCTGTCCTCGGTCTCTTTCCGGGTCCTGGATTTCGGCCATGGCGAGCTTAAGTTCATCGCCGACTTCGGTTTCGGCGGAATGTTCCTCTTCGGCTCGGTGCTCGCCGTCGTGATGACCGCGCAGCTCTTCTTCAGCGAGATGGACAATAAGACAGCCCTCACCTTGCTCGCCAAGCCTCTGGGCCGGGGTGAGTTCCTTCTCGGCAAGTTCGCCGGGGCCTGGGCCGTCCTCGGCGTCTTCGTGGCCGTGCTCTCGGTGCTCCTGGGAGTCGTCCTCTGGGCCCGTGAGCAGGAACTCCTGCTGCTCTCCGAGCAGTCCGGCAAAGTGCCGCCGACTTTCAGCGCCTCGGGTCTCGCCCAGTTCGCCTTGCTGCAGTGGCTGCGCCTTGGTGTCGTCGCCTCCATCGTCCTGGCCATCTCGGCCGTCGCCCGGACCTTCCTTTACGCGGTCGTCGTCGGCGCCTTGGCCGTCGTCGCCGGTCAGTTGCAGTGGATCGCGCAGGATGCGATCCTGAAGCCCAGCGAGTCGCCAGCCTATGAGGCCGTGCTCTGGGTGACGAGCCGGCTCCTGCCGAACCTCCAGCAGTTCAACATCGGCGACGCTCTGGTCCTGAGCTCCGCCGGCGTCGAGTCCGGCGCCGTCTGCGCGGTCGTGCTGGCGGGTGCCGCCTACATGGCCGCCTACGTCTTCCTCGGCGCCCTCCTGTTCAAACGGAGGGAGATCTGATGCGCCGGCTTGCGCCCTGGTTGTGCGCCTTCGTCGCGCTGTTCGCCGCCGGCACGATGGCGGAGCATGCTTGGCGCGGCGTCCGTCCGCATATCCCGGAGATCGGCCGCAAGGAACTTGAACCGACCCTCGGGCAGGGCGTCCTCCTCGGCATCCTCGGCGGCCTCCGCACCGTCGTCGCCGACCTTACTTGGATCCGGAGTTACGTCCTATGGGAACGTCGCGACCGCGCCGGCTGCGAGGCGCTCATGCGCGCCGCCTGCGCCCTTGATCCGCATTCCCGCTATTTCTGGGAGAACGCCGGCTATGCCGTCGGCTTCGATCTCGCCCACTGGGAGATCCGGCGGCGCGGAGGGTATGCCAAGGTCCCGGCCGAGACCCAGGAGCGGCTCTTCCATGCCTATGCTCGCAGGGGCATCGAGATCCTGGAAGAGGGCCGTCTGCATGCCAAGACCACCACGCCCTTGCTGTTGTGCGCCGCCCAGCTCGCGGAGATCAAGTTGAAGGATCATCGGCTCGCCGCTTCTTACTATCAGACCGCGGCCGAAGCTCCCGACGCGCCTTGGTATGCCGCCCGCATCTGCGCGCAGACGCTCTGGGAGGACGGACGTCGCGAAGAGGCCTATCGTTGGCTCCGGCAGTATTGGCTGACGCGTATGCTGCCGAAGGAAGACGGATTCCCCGACGACCTCCAGCGCCTGCGCACGATGGAGGAAGTGCTCCGTGTCAGGTCCGAGCTGCGGATTCCGCGACAGGCCTGGGAGCGCTGATCAGAACGGCTCGTCGGACTTCTTCTCCGCCGGCGCGCCTTTGGCGGCACGCGGCTTGCGGGGCGGGAATTCGAACCACCAGCCCTTCGCCTTGTCGGCTACGAGGAAGGCTTCGAACGTCCGCTTGGTGCGATTGGAGACGAACTTCTTGAGGCCCGTCTTGCCTTCGTTGAGCAGGCGACGGACGTCGTCCGCCGAGAGCGGGCACTTGAGCATCTCGGCGTTCAGGCTGAAAGTCTTCTTGGCGCCCGCTTCCTGCGCCTTGTGCGGGCAGACGCGGTAACCGGCGGTCGGCGTATGCTGGACGGGCAGCCCGCTGACGGGGCAGGGGCCGAGCACCGGCCAGTCGGCATCAAAAGCGTCGGGGTTGCCGTCGGCGCCTTCGCGCGGTGGGAAATAGAGGACGGCCTTCAGCTTACCGCTGGGAGCCTTCGGCTTGGTCTTGCGCGCAGGCTTGGCGGGCGCGGCCTCTTCGCCTTCGGTGGCCGGGGCGGCCTCGGTCTTCTCTTCGGCGCCGCGGGGCTTGATGGTGTCCGGGTCGACGAGGTCGATGTAGCCCGTGAAGTTCTTACCCGACTTCATCGATCGGAAGTCGGAGAACGGACCGATGCGGCGTTTTTCGACCAGCTCAGCGACCTCGGCGGCGGTGATCCGGTGCCCGTTCATCTCCGCGTAGATGGTCATCTTCGGGCGGTCCGTGGTGCCGACCTTGTCCTGGGAGAAATACTTCTCGCCGTCCGTGAGGAGCGCCTGGCCGTCCGTCGGCGAAAGGACCTTCGGGCTCAGTTCCGCGGACGGCGCCGGATCGGTCGCGCCGGCGAGCATCTCGCGGACTTGCGCCTTGATCTCATGGATGAACGCTTCGGCCGTGAGGTGGCCGTGCTCGATCTGCTTGAGCTTATATTCCCATTCACCGGTCAGCTGGGGCTCGACGAGGAAGGACATGCCCTTGCTCTTCTGGGTGAGGAACTGATGAAGCTGGAAGGCCTTGGCCATCGGCACGAGTTCCTTGCCTTGGCGCTCGATGTAGGTTTTCGCCAACAGTTCTTCGATCGTGGCGGCGCGGGTGGCCGGGGTGCCGAGGCCGCGTTCTTTCATCGCCTCGGCGAGGGCTTCGTCGTCGACGAGCTTACCGGCGTTTTCCATCGCTCCGAGGAGCGAGGCTTCATTGTAGCGGGCCGGCGGCTTGGTGGCGTCTTCCTTGACGTCGACGCCGCGGACCTTGGCCTGGGCGGGCGAACCGTCGGCGGCCGCAAGGGCGGGCAGGCTGGCGGCGCCTTCCTTGTCCTTATCTTCTTCCGCCTCAGCTTCCTGGCCCCAGACCGCGCGCCAACCGGCGACGACGAGTACCTTGCCGGTGGTGCGGAAGTGATGGGAGCCGACGGTCGTGGTCCGCACGGTCTCCTCGAATTCGGCCATCGGGAAGAAGACGCCGACGAAACGGCGGACGACGAGGTCGTAGATCTTCTGTTCGACGTCGGTCAGTCCGTGCGGGATCGTGCCGGTGGGAACGATGGCGAAGTGGTCGCTGACCTTCTTGTTGTCGAAGACGCGCCGACCGGCGCCATCGACCCAGCCGGCACGGAGCGCTTCCTTGGCGAAGACGCCGGCCGGATGCGCGCCTTCGAGGGACTGCAGGGCGGCCTTGGCGTTCGCGACGTAGTCCTCGGGGAGATACTGGGAGTCGGTTCGGGGATAGGTGAGGGCCTTGTGCTTCTCGTAAAGGGCCTGGGCGACGCCGAGGGTCGTCTTGGCCGAGAAGCCGAAGCGACGGTTGCCTTCGCGCTGGAGGGTCGTGAGGTCGAAGAGACGCGGGGCGCTTTCCTTCTTGGGCTTGCGTTCGTCGGAGACGACGCCGACGCCGAGCTTGAGCGTCTCCTCGGCGACTTGGCGGGCCTGGGCTTCGTCGTAGAAGCGTTCGGCTTCTTTGCGGTCGGTCACGCCGGGGACCTGGGCGGCGCCACGGTAACCGCCTTGGGTGACGCCGAAATCGCCTTCGATCTTCCAGAAGGTCTTCGGGACGAAATTGCGGATCTCGAACTCGCGCTTCACCAAGAGCATGAGCGTCGGGGTCTGGACGCGGCCGACGGAGAAGACATCGCGCTTGGCGCCGCCGATGCGGATGGTGCCGTAGCGGCTGCCGTTCATGCCGACAAGCCAATCAGCCTGCGAGCGGCAGATGGCGGAGCCCAGCAGGCCGGCCTTGGTCGACTCCGGGAGCAGGTGATCGAAGGCTTCGGCGATGGCCGTGTTCGTCATGCTCGCGAGCCACAGGCGGCGGACCGGCAGGCGGCATTTCGCCAGCTGGTAGATATAGTGGAAGATCAGTTCGCCTTCGCGGCCGGCATCGCAGGCGTTCACGACTTCGCCGACGTCGGTTCGGGCGAGCAGTTTCTTGAGCAGCTTGAAACGGTCGCCGTTGTTACGCTCGCTGATGACGACCTTCAGGATGCTGGAGCGGGCGGAGCCGTCGAAGTCGTCCGGGAGGATCGGCAGGTCCTTGAGGGTCCAGCGCTTGAATTTCTCGTCAAGATCCTGCGGGTCGTTGAGGCGGACGACGTGACCGATGGAAGAGCTGATGACCCACTGGTCGTTCTCGAAGTAGTCGCTGGTGGCCTTAGGCACCTTGAGCACCTTCGCCAGATCGGCCGCGACGGACGGCTTCTCGGCGATGACGAGGGTCTTCGAGCCGGCGGGAGCGGAGGCTTCGGAGGAGGACTTGGAGGACTTCTTGCGCATGCGTAGGATGATAACCGATGGTCAAGCCGGTTACATTCCTTGCTCGGCGAAGGAGTCGTCCAGGGCGGCGATCAGGGTCGCGATCGTGGCGTCGGTCTCGTCGCCCATGTTCGAAATGCGGAAGGTCTTGCCCTTCAGCTTCCCGTAGCCGCCGTCGATCACGAGCTTGTGGCGCGACTTGAGGGTCTTGTTGAGGCGCTCGAGGTCCGCGTTGCGGTCGTTCTTGAAGCAGTTGAGGCCGCGGGTGCCGAACTGGACCTCGGGCAGAAGCGAGAAGCCTTTGGCCAGGCCCCAGGCGCGCATGCGTTCGTTGAGGCGGAGGTGACGGGCGTAACGGTTCTCGAGGCCTTCGGCTTCGACTTCGAGCAGGCGCTGCTGGAGGCCGTAGAAGAGCGAGATGCAAGGGGTCGAGGGGGTCATGCCCTTGACGTGGTTGTCGTGGAACTCGATCAGGTCGAAATAGTAGCCGCGGTCCGGGGACTGCTTGGCGCGTTCGCGGGCGCGCTCACTGACGGCGAAGATCGCGAGACCGGGGGGCAGGGCGAGGGCCTTCTGCGAGCCGGTCAGGAAGATGTCGATGCCCAGCTCGTCCTTCTTGATCGGGATGGTCGAGAACGAGCTGACCGTATCGGCGATCGAGATGACGTCCGGGAACTCGCGGACCACGGCCATGATGTCGGCGATGGGCGAGAGGGTGCCGGTCGAGGTCTCGGAATGGATGAAGGTGATGCAGTCGAACTTGCCGGTGGCGAGCGCGGCGCGGACGGCGGCCGGGTCGACGGGCTGGCCCCATTCGAACTTCAGGGCCTCGGCGTATTTGCCGCAGCGCTTGGCGACGTCGTTCCACTTGTCGGAGAACGCGCCGTTCATGCAGTTGAGCACGCCCTTGCGGCAGACGTTGCGGAGGGCGCCTTCCATCACCCCCCAGGCGGAGCTGGTGGCGAGGTAGACCGGGTCCTGGGTGAAGAACATCGACTGCAGGCGGGGCTGCATGTCGTTGTAGAGCTTGACGAAGTCGCCGGAGCGATGGCCGATCATGGGCTTGCCCATGGCCTGGACGATCGAGTCGGAGACGGTGAGGGGGCCGGGGATATAGAGGCGGTAGCTCATCGTTGGAAGGTGGTGAGGAGTTCGACGGGGACTTCGGGGTTCTCGAGGCGGACGATACGTCGGTTACGTTCCGCCAGGGTGGCGGTACGAGGCTTCCAAGTCGCCGCGACGGACTCGTCGGCGCTGGTGAAGCTCATGATCACGAGAAGGTGGCCCGGCTCGCCGAGGTGGGCGGTGGCGCCGTTCAGGCAGACTTCGCGGGTCCCGGCCGGGGCGGGGATGGCGTAGGTCTCGAAACGTTCTCCGTTGGCCAGGTTGCCGACCAGAATCTTCTCATAGGGGAGCATCCCGACGAGGGCCATGAGCTCCCGGTCGATGGCCAAGGAGCCCTCGTAATCGAGCCGGGCCGCGGTGACCTCGGCTCGGAGAAGTTTGGTGCGCAACAGGTGTACGAGCATGGCGCTGGGTCGTCCTTCTCAATCGGGATGGTTGCCTTCGTCAAACAACTTTGCATCAATTCGTCCATGGCCGCGAAGCATAGAGGGTACTTTTCCTCCCTAGGAGAGGCTATCGCGAGCTATGCCGTAGACGTAGTCTACGGACGTCGGCGCGGCTTCGGGGCGGCCTTGCTCGGGGCTTTCCTCAAGGTTCTGTCCTGGATCTTCGAAGTCCTCGTCAGGTTGCGTCTCTGGCTTTACCGTAATCGGGTGTTCCGTGACACACCGTTGGGCTGCAAGGTGGTAGTCGTCGGTAATCTGACGGTCGGCGGGACCGGTAAGACGCCGATCGTGCTGAAGATGGCGAAGGTCCTGGCGGCCCGCGGTCGCCGTGTCGCGATCCTCTCGCGAGGTTACAAAGGCGCTTCGGATTCGATGATGAAACGTTTCTGGCGCTGGCTGACCCAAGCCAGCCGGCCCGACCCCTTGGTCGTCTCCGACGGCCGGTCGGTGCTCGTCGGTCCCGACGAAGCCGGTGACGAACCTTACATGCTCGCGCAGAACCTCTGTGGCGACGGCGTCGTGGTCATCGTGGACCGCGACCGCGTCGAGGGCGGCCGCTTCGCGCTCCGCCGCTTCGGCGTGGATACCATCCTGCTCGACGACGGCCTCCAGTATCTGCCGCTCCGCGGTCAGATCAACCTCCTGCTCGTGGACAGCCGCGATCCTTTCGGCAATGGCTCCCTGTTGCCCCGCGGGGTGCTCCGCGAGCCGGTCGCCAATCTCAGCCGCGCCTCCTATGTCTTCCTGACGAAGTCGGTCGGCCCGCCCGATCCGGCCCTCGTCGGGCTCATCCGCCGACACAATCCTAAGGCGGAGATCATCGCCTGCGCGCATGGCGCGAAGGAACTCGTCGAGGTCGACGGTCCGCTCCGTTTGCCGATGTCCGCGCTCGCCGGCAAGCGCATCGCGGCGTTCTCCGGCATCGCGACGCCTGAACGATTCGAAGAACTGCTCACGGGGCAGGGAGCCCTGCTCGCGTCGAACCGACGCTTCCTCGACCACCATTCCTTCAATGACGAAGACCTGGACGAAGTGCTCGATCAGGCCATGCAGGCCAAGGCGGAGATGATCGTGACGACCGAGAAGGACGCGGTGCGCCTGCAGTCTCGTTTCCGTCCGCCGATCCCGCTGATGTATGTGCGCCTCGAGGTCGAGATCCTCGGCGCCGAGGACGGCTTCAACGCGGCCGTCGAGCGGATCTGCCTGGGGCCTTCTTCTTCGGTTCGCTGAGGTCTTCCGGCACGAGCCGGCGGGCCAGTCCGAGGAACGCGTCCTGGGCGCAGGGCGCCAGGCGGCCGTTCGGAGCGCAGGCCAAGGTGCTGCCGTCCGCGCGGAGTTCCTTGGCGTCGCCCAGTCTCTCCATGTAGGTCGCGATGACTTCTGCTTCGACCCGTCGACGTAGGGCCTTGTTGCGCAGCGGGAAGACGCATTCGACGCGACGCAGGAAGTTGCGCGGCATCCAGTCGGCGCTCCCCATCAGGATCACCGGGTCGCCACCGTGGTTCTCGAAGCGGAAGAGACGGCTGTGTTCGAGGAAGCGGCCGAGGAAGGTGCGGACGCGGATGTTCTCGCTGCGGCCGGCGACGCCGGGCTGGAGGCAGCAGACGCCGCGGACGACGAGCTCGATCTTCACGCCGGCGGCGGACGCGCGATACAGCGCGGCGATGACGTCAGGGTCCACCATGCTGTTCACCTTGGCGAAGATCGTCGCCTTACGTCCGGCCTTCGCGGCCGAGGCTTCGGCGTCGATGAGTTCGACGATGCGGCGGGCGAGGTCGAAGGGCGCCACGAGCAGGTGCTTGAACTTGGGCCGGCTGAGGTTCCCGGTCAGGACGTTGAAGAGCAGGCCGACGTCGGCCGTGACTTCGGCGTCCGCGGTGAAGAGCGAGAAGTCCGTGTAGACGCGTGCGGTCCGAGGGTTGTAGTTGCCGGTGCCCAGGTGGGCGTAACGACGCAGTCCGCCCTTTTCCTGGCGGATGACGAGGCAGGCTTTGCAATGCGTCTTGAGTCCCGCGAGGCCGTAGACGACGTGCGCGCCGGCTTCCTCGAGCTGCCGGGCCCATTCGATGTTATTGAGTTCGTCGAAGCGGGCGCGGAGTTCGACCAAGGCCGTGACCTGCTTGCCATTGCGCGCGGCCTCTTTGAGCGCCTCGACGACCGGCGAGTCACCGCTGGTCCGGTAGAGCGTGAGCTTGATGGCGACGACGCTTTCGTCTTTGGCGGCCTGGCGGATGAAGTCGACGACGGGCGTGAAGGATTCGTAAGGGTGGTGGAGGAGCAGGTCCTGCTGGGCGATGCGCGCGTAGAGCTTGGCCGGATCGACGCACTCGGGGGGCAACGCGGGCACGAACGTCGGATAGAGCAGGTCAGGACGCGGGATCAGGTCGATGAGGCTGCCCAGGCGGAGGAGGTTGACCGGACCGGCGACCCGGAAGGCGTTATCCGCCGAGAGCCCGATCGACTGCAGGAGCCAGCGCATCTCGCCCTCGGGGACGTCAGCTTCGATCTCAAGCCTTACCGGCGCGCCTTTACGCAGGTTGCGGATTTCTTCCTCGATGGCTTCAAGCAGGTTGCCGGCTTCTTCTTCGTCGACGTAAAGGTCGCTGTTGCGGGTGATGCGAAAGGCCCAGGAACCCTGCAGCTCGAGCCCCGGGAAGAGGCGATGGATGAACAGCTGGATGACGTGGCTGAGCAGCGTGTAGGCCTGCGCCGAGCCTTGTCCGACGGTCAAAACGCGCGGGAGGACGCGTGGCACCGGCACGACCGCGCGGCGGATTTCGCCGTGCGCCGGATCACGCAGGAGGACCAGAAGGTAAAGGCCTTTGTTCGTGAGGACGGGGAAGGGGTGGGAAGGGTCGATCGCCAAGGGCGTCAACGCGGAGAAGATGTCGCTATCGAAGCGGGGGGAGAGTTCGGCTCGGTCAACCTCGTTCAGTTGTTCGCGCGATTTGAAGATGATGCCCTGGGCGGCCAGCGCGGGCAGGAGCTGGTTCTTCCAGCAAGCCTGTTCGGCGTCCACGAGCGAGCGTGCCTTGGCGAGGACTTCGGTCAGGAACTCCCGGGTGGCGGGATGGCTGGCGGATTCCTCCTGCTGCATGATGCCCGCCACCCGGATCTCGAAGAACTCATCCAGGTTGGAGCTGGCGATCGAGAGGAAGCGGACGCGTTCGAGCAGGGGGATGCTTTCGTCTTCGGCGAGTTCGAGGACCCTTCGGTCAAAACTGAGCCAGCTGAGTTCGCGGTTGAACATAGAGAGTATGATTGGGCTGCGACGCACGGCGACGCAGACGACTCCATTAGGTTCCGCAGATTCGGGGCAGGCAAACAAATGCCCTGCCAGGAATGTTACAATATGACGTTCAGGCGCCGCCCGGCGTCCAAAACACCTCTAATTCCCCATGATTCGCCAAGCGGAGCTTCGGCGCCGGAGGATGGGGGTGCCGGATGATGTCGCCGCGCCCGAACCGGGCCGCGAGTTTCTTGACCTCATGCTTCGATAGCCCGCGGGTCGGGACTTCGACGGATTCGATGCGACCTTCCCGGATGGTGATGAAGCGGAGCAGGCCTTTGATGATCTGGACGTCGGAGATGAGCCGGCCCAAGCCGGGGGGCAAGGGCGCCAACGACGCGTCGGAGAACGCCGCGAATGAAAACCGGACCTCCCGCAGGTCACGATGAAGGTGACGGTTGACGAACTCCGTCGACGCCGGGGCTTCCCAAGCGCGGGTCTCGTGGCTCCAGTGTTCGCCGGCGCCGAGCTGCGGATCCGGCAGGGCGTCGAGTTCCGGCGCGATGCGCGTCATCTCGCCGGCCGCGATCACGTCGCTCATCCGCTGGAGGCGTTCGGCCGTGACCCGTAAGGCGGGCTCGAGGATCAGGATCAGCCCGCCCGGCGCGAGCCTGGCCTTGAGTTCGCCGAACCAGCGAAGCAGGGCAGCGGCGTCCAGTTGCGGCATCTCGTTCAGGACGAAGCCTGCGATGATCAGGTCGAAACGTCCTTCCGGCCAGGTGTCCGGGCGGGCGGCGTCGCCGATGCGCGTGCGGACGGTGGCGTCGGCTCCTAGGACCTCGCGTCCGAAAGACTCCATCGCCGCCAGAGCGCTCGGTGACTTGTCGACGCCCGTCAGCTGGATACCGCTGATGCCCAATCGACGAAGCCGATGCGCCGCGGCGACGCCGCAGGAGCCAGGTCCGCAACCAAGGTCTAGGATGGCGGGGGTAGCCGTCGAGGGGCGCCAGCCGCGGAGACCGCAGATCTGGGCCAGCGCAAACGACGTGCGGGTGAAGCTCTGCGGGAGAAAGAAGACGCCGTAAGCCGCGAGCAGTCGGGGGTCGGCGAAGTAATCCGGGAACTTGCGGTCGGGGCGCTCGGTCGTGAAGAGATCGGAGAGGTGAGCCACCGCCGGCGTCATGCGCTCTAGGGCTTCGTCACCGACACGTTCGGCAGCCAGTTCCGCCTGCCCGATCCAGAAAGCTTCGGCGGATTCCGGGTAGGCCAGCAGGTCAGTTGGCGACATCACGACGACCCTCCAAGGCGCTCCGGAGCGTGGCGGGGTCGGCGAAAGTCAGGCCGCTGCCGCTCGGGAGTCCGAAACCGATGCGCGAGACCTTGATGCTCGGACGGATCGCTTGGATTGCTTCGGTGACATAGTGGCAGGTGGCTTCGCCTTCGATATCATTGCCCAGCGCGAGGACGACCTCGGTGATGGGTTCGTCCTTCAGGCGTTGCTCGAACGTCGCGAGGTTGAGCTGATCCGGACCGACGCCGTTGATGGGTGACAGGCGGCCGTGCAGGACGTGATAGGTGCCACGATAGGCGGCGGAGCGCTCGATGGCCATGAGGTCGGGGACCTGTTCGACCACGCAGACGGCGGCAGGGTCGCGTTTGACGTCCTGACAGACCGGACAGAGCTCGGTTTCGGCCAGGCTGCCGCAACGGCCGCAACGCCGGACGGCGGCGGCGGCGGCCTGCAAGGATTCGAGCAGAGGCGCGAGCTTGCCGGGGCGCTCGACCAGCAGGTGGAGGGCGAGGCGTTCAGCGGAGCGATGCCCCATGCCGGGAAGCATCTTCAGGAGCTGGCGGACCTTGTCGAAAGAAGGGGTCACGGGCGATCACATCCCGGGCAGGGAGAAACCGGCCGTGGCCTTCGACATCGTGGCCTCGTGCAGGGCGCGGGCCTTGGCCGAGGCTTCTTGGAGGGCGAGCACGAGGGCCTGTTCGACCACGCTCTTCTCCTCTTTGAGGAACTCCGGGTCGATGCTTAGCCCGTGGACGAGCCCATGGCCGTCGACCGTCACGCGGATCGCGCCGCCGCCGTGGGAGACTTCGAGCCTTTCGGCTGCGAGCTGCTGCTGAGCCTCGGCGATGCCACGCTGCATCTTCTGGGCCTGTTTGAGGAGTTTGCCTACGCCTGCCATATGAGAGGGCAGGGTCTCCAGCGGCGGCTCGGAGTCAAGGTCGTCCGATACGTACCCGCTTGCGCCCGCCCTCGGCCCGTCCACTTTCGTCCCATGCGGCCGCCACGCGACCTTCAGATCATCGGGGACTTCGTCGCCCTCACCTGGGAGGACGGACATGAGCAGTGCCTGCGGGCGGAGCTCCTGCGGGAACTTTCCCCGAGCGCCGAGAACATGGGTGAGGTGGACATCCTTGGCCAGCGCTGGGGCGGCGACGGACCCCGTCGGTTCCCCGGCGTGACGGTGACAGGGATGAGTCGCGTGGGTAACTATGCGGTGAGCTTCGAGTTCAGCGACGGACACCGGACCGGTATCTATAGTTGGGATTACCTCCGCGCAATCGCTCCGCCGAAATAAATTTTTACGGGTTGCCCGCCCTCGGGGATGGGACACCATCAAGGACGTGAAAAAGACTTACGTCCTGGACACCAACGTACTGATTCACGATCCCGAGTCCCTGTTCAAGTTCGATGAGCACATCGTCGCCGTGCCCGTCGAGGTCTTGTCGGAGCTCGATCGTCTGAAGACCCAGCAAGGTCAGCTCGGCGCCAGCGCGCGCCGCGTGAACCGGGCCATCCGGGCGCTCTTCGAGAATCGCCCCTTGAAGGACATCGTCGACGGCGATCCCTCGAAGCCGGGTTCGCTGCACGCCGATCTCCGCGACGGCGGCGAACTGCGCATCGTGATCAACGAGGCGCTCATCCGCGACCACTTCAGCGGTACGAAGGCCGAACGCCTCCGCGCGGTCTTCATGCAGGTCGACGCCCCCGATCACCGCATCATCGCCTCCGCGCTCTATCTGCGCGACACCTCCAAGGGCGCGGTCATCCTCGTCACCAAGGACGCCTGCATGGCCTTGAAGGCGCAGGCCCTCGGCCTCGAGGTCCAAGATTACCGCAACGACCGCGTCGAGACCAGCGACGTCGGCGACTACCGCACGATCAAGGTCACCGCCGCCGCGATGCGCGATTTCCGGGAGCTCGGCCAGGTCCAGGTAAAGGTGAAGGAAGAGCCGCCGCTGCTCATCAACGAATACGTGATGTTCACTTCGGACTCCTGGAGCGAGCCCGCCCGCCACCTCGGCGACGGCGCCTTCGTCCCGCTAGGTCTTTACCGCGAATTCATGTCCTCCGACAGCGGCGCCCGCAAGGGCCTGCAGATGCCCCGGGGCATGCGCGTCATCCCCAAGAACTTCGAGCAGTGGATCTTCCTGGACGCCTTGCTGAACCCGGAGATCCGCTTGGTCACCTGCTTCGGTCGTGCCGGCACGGGCAAGACCTTCCTCTCGATCGCCGCGGCGCTGTCCCAGGTGCTCAGCGACTTCTCTCCTTATAAGAAGCTCTACGTCTCGCGTCCGGTCGTGCAGATCGGCAAGGACATCGGCGCTTTGCCCGGCTCCAAGGAGGAGAAGCTGTCGCCCTACATCCAGCCGTATTTCGACAACCTCGAGGTGCTCTTCTCGAAGAACGGCAGCGCCGCCGCGACGCCGACCGCGAAGGAGGCCGTCGCCACCGACACCCAACGTCGCCAAAAGAAGGCCCAGGCGATGAAGACGCCTCAGCCGATCTTTGGCTCGCAGTTCCAGGCGATCAATCAGCCGCGCAAGCCTTACCAGTGGCTCATCGACTCAGGGCTGATCGAGATCGAGGCGATGACGTTCATCCGTGGCCGTTCGATCGGCCACGCGTTCATGATCGTGGACGAAGCCCAGAACATGACCCCGCACGAGGCCAAGACCGTCATCACCCGTATCGGGGAGGGCTCCAAGGTCGTCCTCATCGGCGACCTCGACCAGGTCGACACGCCTTATCTCGACGGCAAGTCCAACGGACTCATCCATACCCATGAGCGAATGAAGGGTCACGCCATCACGGCGAACGTGCGACTCCTCAGCGGGGTCCGCAGCGCCTTGTCCGAACTCGCCGCCCAGCTGATGTGAGCAACTTCCCGGTCCGTCCGGGCCGGGGCCGGTAGTCCGCACTTGCGGAGACCCTCCCGGGGCTTTCGCTCCTTTGCGTGGAGAAGGAAACCCCGATGCAGCGGCAGTACCGTGAGTTCCGCGATAAACTCGCGGAAGGCACGATCCTGCTCTTCCGTCTCGGTGACTTCTACGAAGTCTTCGGTCAGGACGCCGAGGTCGCCGCCAAGGTGCTCGGGCTGACGCTGACGAAGCGTCACGAGACACCGATGGCCGGTCTGCCCCACCATGCCGCCCCGGCTTACGTGAATCGCCTGCTGGCGGCAGGCTGGAAGGTCGCGATCTGCGACCAGTTGGAAGCCCCCGTCGCTGGTAAGCTCGTGCGACGCGGACTCACTCGCATCCTGACCCCGGGGACGGCGCTGGAGGATTCTCAACTCGACTCCCGTCGCGGCAACTACCTCGCCGCGCTCTGTTGGGACAAGCAAGGCTGGCACGCCGCCTGGCTCGACGTCTCGACGGCCGATTTCCGTCTCGCTTCAGACAGCAGCCCTTCGCGTCTGCTCCCGTTGCTTCATTCGGTCTCGCCCCGCGAAATCATCCTGCCCGAAGGCCTCGAGCCGTCCGCGGCCGACCGCGAAGCTCTTGAAGTCTTCCTGCAGGGCAGGGCGGTCTCCCGCCTGCCAGGCTGGAACTTCGACGGTGCCGCCGGCGCCCGCCTCGTCGCGCAGACGCTCTCCGTCCACGGCCTGGCCGGCTTCGGTCTGACCGACGAACATGCCGCCCTCGGCGTCGCCGGCGCGGTGCTAGGCTACGTCACTGATTCGCTCTGCGATCGTCCTAAGAATCTGTTCCGCCTGATCGAAGCCAAACTCGGAGACTCGGTCCTCCTGGATGCCGCTTCATCCCGCAACCTCGAGCTCTTCGCGGCCTCGGGCGGCGCCCGTGAAGGTTCACTGCTGGAGACCATCGACCGGACGGAGACGCCCGCGGGGGCGCGTCTGCTGGCCTTGTGGCTCGCCGAACCATCCACCGACCTCGGACTCATCAGCCGTCGTCAGGCTGCCGTCGGCGAATTCGTCCGTCACCCCGGCGCAGCTTCTCGCGTCGCCGAGGCCTTGCGCGGCGTCCGCGACCTCGCCCGCATCCTCGCCCGCCTGCAGAACCGTCTGCGCAATCCCCGCGAGCTGGGCGGCATCCGTGATACCTTGCGTTCGCTGCCCCCTTTGCGAGAGGAACTGCAGGCCTTGCCTGGCGGCACGCTCGCCGCGCTAGCCGCGCGCATCGAGACCGAGCCGGCGCTGCTGACTCGCCTGGAAGCCGCCCTTGGCGACGAACTCCCGGTCGACCTGACCGAAGGGGGCGCCTTGCGCACCGGTTATGACGCGGAGCTCGACCGCCTTCGCTCGCTCGCTTCGGACAGCAAGGGCTGGATCGCGGATTTCGAGCGCAATGAGCAGAGCCGCACCGGCATCAAGTCGCTGAAGGTCCGCTACAATGGCGCCTTCGGTTACGCCATCGAGATCACCAAGGCCAACTTGGCCGCCGTCCCGGCGGATTATATTCGTAAGCAGACCATGGTGAACGCCGAGCGCTTCACCACCGAGGAACTTCGCGCCAAGGAACGCGAGGTCCTCCGCGCCGATGAGCAGGCGCTCGCCCGGGAGACCGAACTTTTCCAAGCCTTGCTGGCGGAGGTCGTCGCCCGCACCGAAGCGTTGCTCGCCACGGCCCTCGTCGTGGCCGAAGTCGATGTCCTGCGCGGCTGGGCGGACCTGGCCCGCGAAGCCAACTGGTGCCAGCCGGTCGTCGACGATTCCGACGTCCTGGAGATCGAGCAAGGTCGTCATCCTGTCGTCGAACGCATGCTGCAGGCTCGTCCCGGTGCCGGCTCTTTCGTGCCGAACGACACCCGCCTCGCCGGTTCCGGCGAGCAGATCGCCTTGCTGACCGGCCCCAACATGGCAGGTAAGTCGACCTATATCCGGCAGGTGGCGCTCATCGCCTTGCTGGCGCATCTCGGCTGCTGGGTCCCCGCCACCAAGGCCCGCATCGGTCTCGTCGATCGTATCTTCTGCCGCGTCGGGGCGTCCGATGAACTCTCGCGCGGCAACTCGACGTTCATGGTCGAGATGAACGAGACCGCCAACATCCTCAATAACGCGACCGACCGTTCGCTCGTCGTCCTGGATGAGATCGGCCGCGGCACGAGCACTTACGACGGCATCAGCATCGCCTGGGCGGTCGCCGAACATCTTCACGGAGACGGCTCCGCCGGACCGCGTACGCTCTTCGCCACCCATTACCACGAACTTACCAAGCTGGCCGCGGACCGTCCTCGTCTGCGGAACTGGTCCGTCGCGGTCAAGGAATGGCAGGACGAGATCGTCTTCGTCCGCCGGGTCGTGCCCGGCGCCGCGGACCGTTCCTACGGTATCCAGGTCGCCCGCCTCGCGGGCATGCCTCCGGCAGTGGTCCAGCGCGCCCGCGAGATCCTGGGCGGCCTCGAGGCCGGGTCTGGCTTGCCCGCCAGGGCCCCGGGAGCCTCAGCGCAGGCCTCGCCATCAGCTGCGCCCAAGAAGGCGCCAGCGACCAAGCCGACGGGCAAGCAAGCCGGTCCGGAATTAGACCTGTTCGCTTAAATCCGCTGGTTCCACTCCTTCGAGGCGAACTTGGCCCAAGTGCCTTCGTGGTCGAACTGATCGTAGGTCGGTTCCGCGACCTCAACCGGCACGCTCTGGAGGACGCGTCCCAGCTGCGTGACGAAATCCTTTTCGAAGCGCAGCCAGTCGCAGCCGGTGAGGAACGGCTTCCAGACATAACCTTCGATGAGCAAGCCGTGCCGATTGCGCTTCTGCGCGGCGCCCGCGACCTTGCGGCCATCGTCGGAGCGGACGAGATCGTTGGGTTCGGCACGTTGCGCGCAGGCGTCGGGAGCTTGGAACTCCCGCTGGCCTTCCGGGACGGGGGATAGCTTCACCGGTTGTCCTTGGGCGACCAACGCGGCCAAGAGCGCTTCATGGACCGCGGCGTAAGTCGCCATCGCATCGGCCTTGAAGAGCGGATGGGCGGGCGGGATGACCAGGGCGAAGGTCCAGTCGTCGAGGTGCGAGACGAGTCCCCCGCCGGTGCAACGTCGTACCAACGGGAAATGCGCCGGGATCAGGGCGCGGTATTTGGCCCATGCCTGCGAAACGCCGAAGGTGTAGCTCGGCTCGGACCACGCGAACGGGCGAAAGCGTACGCGATCAGGGGCAGGGTAATGCTCCAGCAGCATCTGGTCCGCCGCCATGTTCACGATGGCGTCGGCGGCTTGGCGGGGCAGAACGTCCATGTTCAGAAGTCTATGCCCTTTTCGAGCCGACGCACGACCTTTCGGCCGGTGACCTGTTCATACCAGTTTTCGCTGCCCCGAGGGACGCGCAGCTGCGCCAATTGATCTTCGAATGACTGGGCGGGAGTGCGCAGCTTGCCGACGAGGGGATGAAGCCTGAGGCTGAGGTCGCGCGGCCGAGCGGCCGCGGCCGGGACTTCGGCCCGGGTGATCGGCCGCACCAGGCTGTCGGCATCCAATCCGAAGTGACGGGCGATGCGGGCGCCGATCTCGTGGCGGCTCATGGCTTCGGTGCCGGCCCAGTGATAAAGGCCCGATAGGTTGTTCCGTTCGCAAAGCTCGATCGTCACGTCCGCGAGATTCGAGACTTCGACCGGCTGACGGATCTCATCGGTGAAGAGGGAGACGGCCCGGCCTTCTTTCCAGGAGACGAAGAGCCTTTCATGGAGACCCCGGTCGCCGCTCACGGAGTTGCCGATGATCGGCGAGGTGCGCAGGACGGCGGCGTGCTCGCGGCCGTAGCGCAGGACTTCGACCTCGGCGGCGGCCTTGGTCTCGCCGTATAGGTTGAGCGGCTTGGGGTGGTCGGTGTGCTGATAACTGCCGGTGACGCCGTCGAAGACGGTGTCGGTGGAAAGGTGGACGAGCTTCGCACCCAGGTGGAAGCAGAGCTGCGCCAGCTTCTTCGGGACTTCGGCGTTGAGCACTTGGGCGCGGACGGGGTCGGCCTGGCAGGCTTCGATCGTCGGAAAGGCGGCGCAATGGACGACGGCGTGCGGGAACTCTTCGAGCACGAGGGCTTCGAGCGCGGCCTCGGTGCAGAGATCGAAGGCGCGGGCCTGCGCCACGCCCGGCACCACGGGCGCGCGGGAGCCACCTAGCGCCAGCACCTCATGGCCGCGGCGCAAGGCGGCGAGGCAGACTTCGCGGCCAAGGAATCCGGAGGCTCCTGTGACGATGATCTTCATGTGCGTTCGTCTACCTGCCGCCCCCCTCGCTGGCAAGCGGGGAGGCGGCATGCGGACGCTTGCCTTGAAGGGATTCTCCCTCATGAGTGTTCCACGCATGGCCACCTACGCCGACCTCGCCAATCGCCCTGTGCTGACTCAGCCCGTCTACGAGGCTGGCCGGCCCATCGAAGTCGTCGCCCGGGAGTTCGGGCTCGACCCGTCCGCCGTGATCAAGCTGGCCTCGAACGAGAACCCCCTCGGCCCTTCGCCGCTGGGCTTGGCCGCCGCACGCAAGGCCCTCGACAACTGTCATCTTTATCCCGACGGCGGCTGCACCTTCCTCCGGGAGAAGCTCGCGAAGAAGTGGGCGCTCGAGCCCGCAAATTTCGTCATCGGCAACGGTTCCAACGAGGTGATGATCCTGCTCGCGCAGGCTTTCCTTCGTCCCGGCGACGAGGTCGTCTTCGGCTCGCAGGCGTTCATCGTCTACAAGCTCGCCACGATGCTCTTCGGCGCCACCCCGGTGGAAGTGCCGATGCCCGGCTACCGTCATGACCTGAAGGCCATGCGCGCCGCGGTCACGCCCAAGACCCGGATTGTCTTCCTGGCCAGCCCCAACAATCCGACGGGTGGCACCGACGAACCGGCCGATATTCTCGCCTTCGCGGCTTCGTTGCCGGAGGACGTCATCTTCTGTCTCGACGAAGCCTACACGGAATACCTCGAGGCGTCGGCTGATCTGCGCCCGCTGATGAAGTCCGGCCGTAAGGTCGTCCTGTCACGCACTTTCTCCAAGGCCTATGGTCTCGCCGGCCTGCGCGTCGGCTACCTGATGGGTTCGACCGAAGTCTGCGGACTGCTCAACCGCGTCCGCCAGCCCTTCAACGTCAACCTGCCGGCCTTGGCCGCCGCCGAGGCCGCCCTAGACGACGACGCTTTCGTGCGTCGCACCCGTGAGGTCAATGCGGCTGGCATCGCCCAGCTCTCCGCTGGTCTCAAGCAGCTCGGCTTCGCCTTCATCGACGGCAAGGCCAACTTCCTGGCGGCCCAGATACCTAAGGCTGAAGAGGCTTTCACCACGTTGCAGAAGGCCGGCGTCATCGTCCGTCCGCTCCGCGGCTACGGCATGACGGGTTGGCTCCGCCTCACCGTCGGCACCGAAGTCCAGAACGCCCGGCTGCTCGCCGAACTCGCCAAACTGTCCTGAACATGGATTTCGACGAAGCCGTACGTCTCATCCGCCTGAAGGATCCCCGTTATCAGCCGCAGGCCTATGACGTCGTGCGTCTCGGTCTCGACCACGCCCAGAAGATCGTCCACGGCGAACCCAAGAAGGGGAAGAGCATTGTGAACCGCCATGTCTCGGGTCCGCAGCTGCTCGAGGGTTTCCGTCAGCACGTGCTCGAGACCTACGGCCCGATGTCGTATCCTTTGCTCCATAACTGGGGCCTGCGCAAGTCCGTCGATGTCGGCAACGTAGTCTTCAATATCATCGAGACCGGGCTTTTCGGCCGCTCCGAGGAGGATAATCTCGAGGACTTCAAGGACGTCTACGACTTCAAGGACGTCTTCCAGCGTCCATACGAGCCGAAGGCGAACTGATCAGGCGTTGACGAAGCTGATCGCGCGGACCTCCTGGCAGCCGCGCAGGAGTCGGATCTTCGCCAGCATGGCGCGTTCGTGAAAGCGGATCTCGGACTTGATGACGGAGTTCTCGCATTGCACGACGAGCTTACCGCCTTCGAGCACGCGGAGCGGGGCAGACCGTTTCGCCAGCTTCAGCGGTAGCAGCTCCAGCCAGTGCGCGACGATGGCCGTCTCGGGCACGGGCTTGTCCAGGCGCAGCTTCTTGAAGGCATCCTGCACCGCATCGTCGATGGTCTTGAGCGGTCGGTCGCTGGAACGTCCGCGGTCTTCCGGCAGGCCGCGCAGGTTGGCGAGGAGGTTCTGGACGGTGCGAGAGAACTTACCCTTGAGCTTTCCTTCCGTGAGCAGGGCGCGTACGGCGTAAGGAGCCTCGGAGATGCGTTCGTTGCGCAGGCAGCGTTCAGGAGCATGCGCACCGCCTACGACTACGCCGGTCGCGCCGGCGTCGCGGGCGCCTTCGCCGTCCTCGGTCGGGCTGTCTCCGAAATGCACCAGGCCGGAGACCGCGCCGCCCAAGGAGCGCGCGGCCTGGCCGAACGCGCGGGCGTCAGGCTTCGTGTAACCGGTTTCCTCTGAAAGGAAGATGCCGTCGAGATGCTTCAAGAGTCCGTGTCCTTCGAGGACCTTGCGCATCCGCGCGTCCGCGTTCGAAAGCACGCCGACCCGGACGCCGAGGAAGCGGATCGCCGAGATCGCCTGCAGGGTGCCCGGTGCGAGCCGCCAGGCTTCGGGTTTGGCGAAGGCCTCCCAGCAGGAATGGAAGACCAACTCGGTCTTTGAAGAGGGTAAGGCCGGGCCGAAGCACCGTTGGACGACTTCTCGCCAGAAGACCTCGGGTCTGGCGTTCTTCGGTCCGCCTTTGAACGCCAGCGGGAAGGCCGCATCGAGGACGGCGGCTTCGATCTCGACGCCATGGGTTTTGGCGCACGCGGCGTAGACCGCACCTACCGAGGGGTGCGGGAAGAGCAGGGTGCCTGCGAGGTCGAACGTGACGGCTTGGACTCGGGCCATGGGGAGAGGGGACCTCCGCGAAGCGCAAAGGTCAACCCGTCCCATCATGTCCCTGCTGGACGCGGGGCGAGAACGGGTAATAAACAAGTTATGCACCGATTCAGGCAGGCGACCCTCCGTTTTCTGGGCTACCTTGCGCTCGGTCTGGCCGGGTGCGCCGGTCCGGACGCCCCGCCTGTCCTGGTGCGAAGCGTCTATGTCGAAGAAGCCGTCGGCGCCCCCTCTCCCGCCCTCGCCCTCTGCGGCGATGTCATCCATGATACATCGGTCCGGGTGCTCCGATCCCGCGGATATGTGGCGGCCACTGAGCCCGCTGGAGCGGATGCGATCTTGTATGCCGCATGGTACTCGCGTCCGGTGAGCTCCGGCATGCCCGTCGGCAAGGTTTCGCTTCGCCTGACCTTGGCGGACCGGAGCGGCAGAGTGCTGGACTCGTTTGACGTGATCTCGGATCAGCAAGCCAGTTTCCTCTCCAGGGAGCGCATCTCCGACCTTGTTCGTGATCAGCTAGGGAAGCTCGGACGTTGACGCCTTACTTGCGTGCGGCGATCCGGGCCTTGATCTCGGCCACCAGTTTCTCGGTCTCGGGCATCTTCAAGCCGGCCGCTTGTCCGCGTCGCAAGGGTTCGCCCCAGATGCCTTCGACCTCGACGTCCCGACCTTCCACGAAGTCGATCAGGCTCGACGGGCGATAAGGTCCCATGCCGACGGTGACCACGAACTGACGCTTGATATGGGTATCTTCGAAACCATGTCCGCGGGCGCCGGCCGCTGCTTGGACTTCTTTCATCAGCAAGTAAGCACGCTCGTTGAGCGCGGGGTCGGCGAGGATGAGGTCCGTCGTGATGCTCCCGCCGGCGATGGCGAGTCCGTTGAACGGGATATTCCAGCAGAGCTTCTTCCAGAGTACGCTTTCCAACGAGGCTTCGGCTTGGCAGTCGACACCGGCGGCGGCGAAGATCTCGACGCAACGTTCGACGGCGGGGCTGATCGGGCCGACGGCGGCAGCCA
>JBILHF010000083.1:0-5858 GCA_044350605.1 Opitutales bacterium | reverse complement strand
TGCCGGCCTGGTAGACCGGGCCGAGCGGGGCGAGCTTGTCCATGATCTCGACCTTGCCGCCGAAGGCGCCGACCGGGAGGCCGCCGCCGATGATCTTACCCATGCAGACGAGATCGGGGACGACGTCGTGCAGGCCCTGCGTGCCCGCGAGGGAGAGACGGAAGCCCGTCATCACTTCGTCGAAGATGAGCACCGTGCCGTGCTTCGTGCACAGCTCGCGGAGGCCGGCGAGGAAGCCCGCGTCCGGAAGGATCAGGCCGACGTTCGCCGGGAACGGCTCGACGATCAGGCCGGCGACCTGGCCGGCATTGGCGTCGAAGAGCGCAGAGAGCGCCGGGAGATTGTTATACTCGGCGACGAGCGTATCGGCCGCGGTGCCAGGCGTGACGCCGGCGGAGTCGGGGTTGCCCTGCGTCAGCGCGCCGGAGCCGGCCTTCACGAGGAGCGAGTCGACGTGGCCGTGGTAACAGCCGGAGAACTTGATGATCTTATTGCGGCCAGTGTAACCGCGGGCGAGGCGGATGGCGGACATCGTGGCCTCGGTGCCGCTGTTGGTCATGCGGACCTTCTTCACCGCCGGGACGCAGGAAAGAATCAGCTCGGCCATCTCGACCTCGAGCGGGTTCGGCGTGCCGAAGCTCGTGCCGCGGTCGAGGGCCTCGCGGACCGCCGCGCGGATATCCGGATCGTTGTGGCCGTGGATGGCCGGACCCCAGGTCAGCACGAAGTCCACGAGCTCCTGGTCGTCGGCCGTCGTCAGCCGGGCGCCGTTGGCCGACTTCGTGAAGAAGGGGGTGCCGCCGACCGAGCGAAAGGCGCGGACCGGGGAATTGACGCCACCCGGGATCATCGAGAGGGCGCGTTGGAAAAGCTGCTCCGAGGTATTCACAGGCCAATCTGATGAAGAAACCCCGCCCCGGGGCAAGGGCTGAGTCAGCCGGGCTAGGTCCGAACCCAAACCCTACAAAAGCCTGTTCAACCTCTGGCCTCAGCCTAGCCTGCGACTACCCCCGATGCGCCGTCGCACCGCCCTGACCCTCTTGCTCATCCCTTGCCTGCTCGGGACCGCTCACCTCTACGCCGAACCGCCGAAGGAGCTGCGCCCGTTCATCGAGAAACATTGCGTCGATTGCCATGATGCCGACGACGCCAAAGGCGGACTCGATTTCGGCAAACTGCCCTCCGACCTGAACCGGCCCGAGGCGCTTGCCAAATGGGTCCACATCTTCGATCGGGTCGACCAAGGCGAGATGCCGCCGAAGAAGAAGGCCCGGCCAGAAGCCAGCGAGAAGGCCAAATTCACGAAGACACTGGCCACGAGCTTGGCCACCGCAGATCAAGCGAACAAGGCCACCGTCCTACGTCGCCTAAATCGCAACGAACTTGAGCAGACGCTGAACGACCTCCTTGGCATCAACGAAGAGCTCGCCCCGCTGCTACCCGAAGACGGGCGCGCGCAGGGCTTCGACAAAGTCGGCGAAGTACTCGACCTCTCGTCGGTCCACCTGCAGCGCACCATGGATGCAGCCCGACAGGCACTGAACGCGGCGATGAACAAAGGCGATGCTCCCGAGAAAATCGATAAGACGATTGGCTTCGGGGACGGCCGTAACGCCACGCACATCGGCAAGAGCTGGCACAAGCTCGCTGACGGTAGCGTCGTGACCTTCAACGAGGCCACCTATCCGGCACTCATGGCAGAATTCGAGGCGCCGATCGCCGGCCTCTACCGCGTCACGCTCGGCGGCCGCGCCTATCAGAGCGAGAAGCCTGTGATGGTGACAATCTTCTCCGGACCCTTCTTCACAGGAAGCCCCACCCGCTTCCAATCCGTCCAGGAATTCCTCCCGGACGGCAACGAGGTCCAGATCGAAGTACAACTGAAGGTGCGCGACAAGGTCCGCCTATTCCCCGACCTCCGCACCTTTGACTATAACCTGAACCAAAAGACCGGCCCGGCCAAATACCCCGGCCCCGGACTAGCGATCAAGCCCATGCGCGTCGAGGGCCCGCTGCTTCCGCAGTGGCCGGGCAAAGGACATAAGCTCATGTTCGGCGACCTGCCGAACGCTCCGACCGCCGAGGCCGCCAAGCGAATGAAATACGAGAAACGCCGTACCCAGCAGATGTATGAGGTCACGAGCACCCAGACGGCCGTCGACGGACCGAAGCTTATCAAGGCCTTCGTGGCCAAGGTCGTCCGCGAGAAGAGCCAGCCGACGCAGGCCGACGCATACGTGCGCCTTTTCGAAGCCGAGCTCAAGAACGGGTCCACCTTCGAGGAATCGTTAATGACCGCCTACACGGCCGTCCTCTGCTCCCCCGCCAACCTTTACTTCCATGAGCAGTCCGGGCGCCTCGATGCCTGGGCCGTGGCTTCACGGCTGAGCTACATGTTCTGGGGCACGGCGCCCGATGACGAACTCCGCAAGCACGCCGAGACCGGTGCGCTGCTGAAGCCTGCGACCCTGCGCGCCCAGACGGACCGTCTGCTCTCGGATCGGCGCGCGCAGCGCTTCGTACGCGACTTCACCGATCAGTGGCTCTCGCTCCGCAACATCGACGCCACCACGCCGGACAAGCAGCTCTACCCCGAGTACGACGATGCCCTCAAGGCCGCCATGCTCGATGAGACCCGCGGCTTCTTTGCCGAAGTCCTCGCAAAAAACCTCAGTGTAACCGACTTCCTCGATTCCGACTGGACGATGCTGAACAACCGCCTCGCCCGCCATTACGACATCCCCGACGTCGAAGGCGTCGCTTTCCGCAAGGTCGTGCTGAAGCCTGAGTACCACCGCGGCGGACTACTCACCCACGCCAGCATCCTCAAGGTCTCCGCCAACGGCAGTAATACCTCACCCGTCATGCGCGGAGCTTGGGTGCTCGACCGCATCCTCGGCACCCCGCCGTCCCCGCCGCCACCCGGAACCCCTGGCGTCGAACCCGATATCCGTGGCGCGGTCACCCTCCGCCAGATGCTTGAAAAGCACCGATCCACCGAGAGTTGCAACTCCTGTCACTCCAAGATTGACCCGCCCGGCTTCGCCCTCGAGAGCTACGACGTCGCCGGGGGCTGGCAGGCGAATTACCGTAGCCTCGGCCGCCAGTTCAAGTCCCCGCCTAACCTCAAGCGCGTGCAATGGCGCGTCGGGCCACCGGTCGATGCCTCCGGCACGACCGCCGACGGTAAGGCCTTCGCCGACCTCAAGGAGTTTAAGCAGAAGGTCCTGCTCGCCGACCCGGAGGCTTTCACGCTCGCACTCACCCGCAAACTGGCTGCCTACGGCAGCGGCCGCGCGATGGGCTTCTCGGATCGTACCGAACTCCAGCGCCTCGCCCGCCAGACCTTCACGCAGGGCAACGGACTTCGCGACCTCCTCCACAACCTCATCCAGAGCGAAATCTTCCTGACCAAATGAACGCCCCGCACATCGCCACCAAGACCCGTATCGACCGCCGAGCCTTCCTGCGCAGCACCGGCCTGCTGCTGACGTTGCCCTGGCTCGAGGCCATGGTCCCCAGCTTCGCGAATGCCGCGGAATCCCGCGCCGCCACCACGCAGCCTCGCCGACTCCTGGCGATGAACTACAGCCTCGGCTTCCACGTCCCCCTGCTCGTGCCGAAGGAAGAAGGCGCCGACTACACGCCTTCGTACTACCTCGAACCGCTCCAAGCGCACCGCAAAGACTTCACGGTCTTCTCGGGACTCTCCCACGATGAACAGAACGGCTCCGACGGACACACCTCCGAACTCACCTGGCTGACTTCCGCCAGGCACCCGGGTCTACCAGGTTTTCGCAACTCGATCTCACTGGACCAGCTGCTGGTCCAGAAACTCAACCCCGACACCCGTTTCACCTCCCTCGTGCTTTCGGCAGGTAACCATGCCACGATGTCCTGGACGATGAACGGGGTCTGCCTCCCCGCGGAACCTTCTCCGTCTAAGGTCTTCCAGCTCCTGTTCGTGGAAGGCAGCCCGACGGAAGTGAGACGTCAGCTGGATGAGCTACGCCGCGGGCGCAGCATCCTCGATACCGTCGGCGAAGAGGCCAAGAAGATGAATGCCAACCTAGGCCCGAGGGATCGGGAGAAAGTGGACCAATATTTCACGAGCGTCCGCGAATTGGAAGCGCGGCTGCTTTCATCCGCCGCCTGGGCGACTCGTCCCAAGCCCAAGGTCTCCTCCGCAGCGCCGAAGGATGTCGCGGACCGCACCGACATCATCGCCAAGACCAGGCTGATGCACGAGATGATCACGCTGGCTTTCCAGACCGACTCGACCCGCTTCATCACCTACAGCGCCGGCGGCATGAACGCGACGCCCAAGATCGAGGGCGTCAGCCAGGACTGGCATAACCTCTCGCACCACGGCCAAGACGAGGCTAAGATCGAGGAGCTGCGGATCATCGAGCGCGCGGAATTCGCGGAGATTGGCCGCCTCCTCGGCCTGCTCAAAGGCGTCAGGGAAGGCCGCGGCACCCTGCTCGATAACACGATCGTCATGGCGGGTAGCAATCTCGGCAACGCCAGCGCCCATAGCACCCGCGACATCCCGCTCATCGTGGCTGGCGGTGGCTTCCGTCACGGCAAGCACGTCGTCGCGGGCGGTAAGGGCAACGATAACGCCCGCTTCGCGAACCTCTTCGTCCAGATCGCGCACCGCATGGACGTTGGTCTCGAAAAGTTCGGCAGTAGCAACGGACGTAGCGTCAAGGGCTTCGAACTCGCCTGAGTATGCGACTCGCCCTGCTGCTCGGACTATCGGCGCTGCAGGCCTTCGCCGCCGAGACCTGGCTTGCCGTCGGCTACGGTGGACGGCGCATGGTATCGCACGATGGTCTCAACTGGGAGATCACCGCCGAGTGGGCACCCGAGGGCAAGGATGACAGCAATAACCTCATGTCGGCGGCGTTCGGTGCCGGGAAATTCGTCGTGGTCGGCGGAGCTCAGGTGGGGCATATCCTCAACTCAACTGATGGGGTAAAGTGGGACGAGGTGAAGAAACTACCCTTTCGCGTTAATCCCGTGATCAGATCAGGCCAACGCTTCATTGCAGGTGGACCAAATCGTACGCTCTGGTTCTCCGACGATGGCGTCAGCTGGACCCAAGGCGCACAGGCGCAGACGACCGGATTCCCCAGCTGGGCCCTCTGGTTCCGCCATGCCGCTTTTGGTAACGGCGTCACCGTGTTCATGGGCGAGGCGGGATCGAAGAAAGAGTTCTACTGGTGCATGACTACGGCCGACGGCACACAGGTTGATTTCCGCTCCGACCTGCCCCAGCTCCGCGCCCTCGCCTTCGGCGGGAGCACCTTCGTCGCGGTCGGTAATGGCGTAATTATGACCTCTGCGGACGGAAAGACCTGGCAGAAACAGGAACGCTCGGCCGACGAGAAACTCGATTGGCTCCAGTGGACCGGCAAAGCGTTCATCGCTGGGGGCGGCAAAACCGTAATCACTTCGACCGACGGCAAGCACTGGCAGCCTTCGACGCTGCGCCCACCTGGACGCATTCTTTGGACCGACGGTACCCGCTACATCACCAGTTCCTGGCCCGGCAAGATGTCCTTCTCCGCAGACGGTAAAACCTGGAAGGCGTCCCCGGCGATGCCGCCCAACGGCATCAACGCCGTCGTGAAGGCTCCGTAAACAAAAGGGCCGGAGTCGCATGACTCCGGCCCTTTGCTTAACGGACTAGCCCACTCTCTAGCCCAAGCCCTGCGCGTTTACTTCGCGCTTACTTCTTGCCGTCGTCGACGACCTCGAAGTCACCGTCGACCACCTTGCCGTCCTGGGACTTCTTCTTGCCTTCAGGGGCATCAGGGGCGGGACCCGCGTCGGCCTGCGGCTGTTCGCCA
>JBILHF010000044.1:0-14440 GCA_044350605.1 Opitutales bacterium | reverse complement strand
TCATTCTCAGGTCTCGGGTCTCAGCCATCAGGTCCCAGGTACGGGCTATCAGGTTCGGGAGCCAGTTCCGGGACCTGCACCCGAACCTGAACACCTGAACCAGGTGCCCGACGGCTGAGACCTGAGACCCGAAAGTGAATCATCCACCCCAGCCAATCATCCGGTCTCCGGTTTCCCTTTGGCGCGTTGTCTTTCCCATCCGCCAACCGCTAACCGCCAACCGCTTCAACTTACTCTCAGAACAACTTCGCGATCGGTACTCCGCCGTCGGTCACGGGGACCGGACGGGAGCCGGCCATGAGGTCGCGCGAGGTGTCGACGTTCAAGGCGGCGAGGATCGTGGCGTGGAAGTCCGGGATGCTGACGGGATTCTCCACGACCTTCCTGGAGAGGTCGTCGGTCTGGCCGTAGGCGCCGCAGTGCTTCAGTCCGCCGCCGGCGAGGATCATCGAGAAGGCGGTGCCTTGGTGGCCGCGTCCGCCCTTGCCGTCGAATTCCGGCGGACGTCCGAACTCGGTGCCGATGACGACGAGCGTCTTGTCGAGCATGCCGGTTCGCTTGAGGTCTTCGATGAGGCCCGCGAGGGCGTGGTCGAGCTCGCGGATGAGCACGTGCTGGTTGTCGATGCCTTCGTTATGCACGTCCCAGCCGGCGCCGTTGATGAAGTTCAGGTTGTGCGAGACTTCGACGAAGCGGACGCCGCCCTGGACGAGACGTCGGGCGAGCAGGCAGCGCTGGCCGAATTCGCCGCCGTAGGAAGCGCGCACGGCGGGCGACTCCTGCTTGAGGTCGAAGTGGCGCATGAACGAAGGGCCTGCCAGACGGAAGGCCTCCTGCTGGGCGGCCGCGTATTCCTCGACGGCCGAACCGCCCGGGGCGCGTTCGCCGAGGGCTTCGAGCAAGGCCATGCGGGCGTCCTTACGTTCGGACGAGACTTCGCCCGGAGTGGTGAAGCCGTTCGGGCCGGTCTCGGTGTCGACGAGGTAGATGTAGCCGTCCTTGATGCCGAGGAAGCCCGGGCCGCGGCTCACGTTCGGGTAGCCGATGAGCATGTAGGCGGGGACGGACGGGTCGGCGGCGCCGCGGCGGTGCGCGACAATCGAGCCGATGGAAGGGTAGACGGCGTTGCCGCTGATCATGCGGCCGGTGTGCACGAGGTTCGTCGCGAACGCGTGCTCGTCGATGACCTTGTGGTTCACCGAGCGGACCGCGGTGACGTGCTCCATCAGCTTGGCCGTGCGCGGCAGGTGTTCGCACAGGCGTACGCCGGGGACGGAGGTCTCGATGGACGGGTACAGGGAGCCGGGCTTCTTCTTCGTGGCCTTGTTGTCGCCGAGGGCCTTCGGATCGAACGTGTCGGCCTGGCCCATGCCGCCGCCGAGCCAGATGAAGATGCAGTGCTCGGCCTTGCCCTTGGGGCCGGCGACGCCGGCGTTGGCGAAGAGCGGTGAGGCGGCGAACGGCGCGAGGCCGAGGGCGGTGACGAAGGAGCGGCGGTCCATGGGGTTAGTAGTAAAGGAATTCGGGAGAATTGACGAGCGCCCAGACCACGTCTTCAGCGCGGCGACGCCAGGCATCGGTCAGGCGAGGCGTGGCCGGGTCGCCCTTGCGAGCGGCGGCTTCCTCCTGCATGCGCACGGTGGTGGCCAGGTCGTTGAGGTGGTTGGACCACGAGACGTAATAGGCCGGCTTGCGCTTGCCGGGCGGGGCGTAGAGCGGCGGGGGCAGTACGCGGTCCGCAAAGCCGTCGGCGAGGTAGGCCTCATACTTGGCCTTCTCGGCGGCGGTCGGGTGGCGCGTGAGCACGCGTACGAAGAGGGCGTCGACGAAGTCCGTCGGTGACTTAGAGTCGAAGGCGAGGGGGGTCACGCCGTGGTCATCGCTCAGGCGCGTGATCCAGGTGCCCATGGTGCCGTTGCTCAGGATCGCCGGCTGCAACGAGTTCGCGGAGCTCTCGCGCTCGGTCACCGGATCTGGTCGGCTCGCGCGCCAGCCGAAGGCGGCCATGACGTCGCAGACGGCCTGGATGCGGGGCAGGGCGAGGGCGGGTCGGTCGCGTTCGTTGGAGGTCGAGGTCAGCATCCAGGCGCGGCGCGGCTGGCCCAGCGTGACGGAGTTCGCCTGTTCGCGGATGCTGTCGATATCGAGGCTGGCCTCCTCCGTGCGGAAGGGCTTGCCGGTCGTCGCGAACATGGAATCCACGACCTGCTCGGCGGAGAGGCGACGAGGTGCCGGGGCGACGTAGAGCGGGTTGGTCAATTTCTGTGTCAGGTCCGTCGCGCGCTGGTAGGCGTGCGAATTCAGGATCAGGCGGCGGAGGTGGTCGGCGTCATAGCCGCTGCGCACGAGCTCGCGGCCGAGCCAGCGAAGCAGGTCGGGATGCGAGTGCTTGGAGCGTTCCCAGTCCCAGGGCTGTTCGACGAGGCCGCGACCCATCAGGCGGGCCCAGATGCGGTTGGCCATCACCTGCGCGAAGCGCTCGTTCTGCGGCGCGGTGATCAGCGTCGCGAGGCGGTCGCGCGGGTCCTTGGGGTCGAGCGCGAGGTCGTCGGCGATGCTCTCCTGGGAGAATTCCGGGAACGGCCAGTGCGGTTCGACGGACGCGCCGGGCTCGAGGGTTACCTCGATGAGCGGCTTGCGGCCACCTTCGCGGAGCTTGGCCATCGAGACGCTGCTGGTGGCCGGGACCTTGACGGCCTTGGTCTGGAGGAGCGCGGCGAGGGCGAAGACCTGCTCCTGCTTCGAAGTGTGGGCGGGCGCGTCGTGGCAACGCGCGCACTTGGTCTCCACGCCGAGGAAGGCGGTCGTGACGATGGTGGCCTTGGCAGCCATCGGAACGTCGTTCTGCGAGGCGATGCCGAAGCCGGCCGGGCCGCCGGCGGCGGAGCTGCCCTTGAGGCGCAGGAGTTCGGTGACCATCAGGTCGAGCGGCTTACGGTCGACGAGCGATTCGTAGATCCACCAGCGGAAGGGACCGGAGTTGTTGAGCGTCGGGTTGAGGATGTTCGGGTTCTCCGCGAGCACGTCCTGCCAGTAGCCCATCTGGTGGTCGGCGGCGCGCGGGTCGGCGAGCAGGCGGTCGATGGCCTTGGCGCGTTTGTCGGAGGAAGTATCAGCAGCGAACGCGGCGATCTCGTCGGGCGAGGGCGGCACGCCGACTGTATCGAGCGTCACGCGACGGAGGAAGGCGAGGTCGTCGGTCAGCGGCGTCAGGCGCGTGGAGAGGGGGCGGTATTCCGGCCAGGCGGCGCCTTCCTTGATCCACTGTTCGATCAGCGCGATGTCCGTGGCGGCGAGGCGATGGCCTTTCGGCGGCATCATCTCATCGGGGTCTTCGGAGCGGATGCGCGCGAGGAGCGAGCTCTTGGCGGGGTCGCCGGGCACGATGGCGGCGCCGTCGCTCTTGCCGCCCTTGAGGGCGCCGGCGAGGGTGTCGAGGTGCAGGCCGCCCTTGGGCTTGCCGCCTTGGTGGCATTCAAGGCAGCTGGCTTCGAGGATCGGCTGGATCTTGGCGTAGAATTCGATGCCGCCCGTCTTCACGGCCTTCACCTGGCCTTGGTAGGCGACGATCTTCTCTGCTAGGAAATGGTCGATCGGGTTCTTCGCCGGGAAGCCGGCGGCTAGGGCTGGGACGGTTGTCTCGGGCGTCGCTGCGAGCCACTGCTTCGCGGCCTCACGGCGCTTCTGCCAGTATTCGCCTTGGCGGGCGCGGGCGGCCGCGCGGGCGGCGGCGTCGACCTTACTCAGCCGAGTCTCCTCCAGCGCGGAGTAAGCGGCCCAGCCGGCATCGTTGTAGGTCGGGGCGTCGGCCGAGGGGGTCAGCAGCTGCCAGTCGGTGCGGCCGGCGAGCGAGATGGCGGCGACGGTTTCGCCGAGTTCCGGGCGACGGCGCGCTCCTTTGGCGTTGATCACATAGCCGACGACGGACTCGAGGATCACGCGGTGTTCGCCGCCCTTGGATTCGAATTCGACCCAGGCGTCGCGGTTGCCCGGAGGGGCGAAGCGGAAGTCGCCGCCGAGATCGAGGTACTTGTCCTGGTCCTTGACCGGCTTATTGTCGGTGCCGGGCGGAGGGAAGGGGGTCTGAAGCTGGAGCTTGCCGTCGATGAAGAGGGCGGAAGCGCCGCGGCCTCGGAGCAGCAGGCGATGCTTGCCGGCGGGAAGCTTCACGACGCCGAGGGCGCGGAGCAGGTAAGGATGGCCGCGTTCGGCGCGCACGCCGGTGTCGACGTATTTCTCGGGCACGCGGGCGAAGCCGAAGGCCGGAGCGACGTAGCTATCGGTGGCCTCCGGCGCTTTGTCTGGCCAGACGTTGGCGGTCGGCTTCCAGGCTTCGCCGAGTTCGACGCGCACCTGTCCGTTCGTGACGGTGGTCCAGTCGATCTTCGGGGCCCTGCGGACGACTTCCGGCGCCTTCGGGGCTTTCACGCCGCTGGCGCTATCGTTGCCGGCGTTCGGGCTCGGGCCGACCTGGGCGATCTCCGTCTTGGCGACCGGAGGCAGGGTGGTGGCGAAGCGGCCGGCGATCTCCTGCGAAGGCACGAGCGAACGGTAAAGGCGGATTTCGTCGATCGCGCCTCGGAAGCTGCTGTTGGGCAGGCCGCCCTGCGAGGAGCCGATCCAGACAGGCGCATCGTCGACGATCGGACCCTCGGTGGTCGCGCCGTCCATGTCCCACGAACCCTTGATCTCCTTGCCGTCGATCCAGCCGCGGATGCTGTCGGGTTTGCCGAACTCGTAGCGGATCGCCACATGATGCCAGCGTCCGTCATTGGGGAAGCCGGTCGGAGTCGTCCAGCGGTGCCACTTCACGCCCTTGTCGGTCGGAGAGGCGAAGAGGAAGTTGAGGCAGGCGGTGTCGTAGAGGACGCGCAGTCGCATGGCCCAGTTCTGGTTGCTCGGGTTGGGCGCCTTCGGATCCGTGCGACCCTTGCCGATGATCGTGGCGTTCTCGCCCTTGCGCAGTCCGTCCGGGCGGACCCAGGCCTCGAGCGTGAAGGCATCGCCGTTCTGGAAGTCGAAGTGACTGCCTGCGCCCGGGTCCTTGATCTCGAGGCGCGCGCCTAGTCCGTCGAACTTCGTTGCGGCGTTCTGGGTGTCGAAACGGGGATAGTCCGGACGGCGCGGGCCGGCCTGCTTGAGCGCGACGCCTCCTACGGCGGAAGCGCCTTCCGGCAGGGAGCCGTCGAAGGTCCAAGCCGGGACCGTGTCGGCGGCGGCGAGGGCGGTGAGGCTCAGGAAAAGGGGCAGAAGACGACGCATCTGATAAAGGGGACAGGGGAGGGGCGAAGGGGGTTCCGTCACCGTAGGAATATTCCATGGGCCGTCCTGGCGGGGTCAACCCTTTCGCAGGATTGCCTGCCCGAACTCGGGGCCTAATTTGCGCCCATGCCTTCGACCGCCCGTCGCCTCGCCGGTTTCACCGAATCCGTCATCCGAGGCATGACCCGCCTGGCCAACCAGCACGGGGCCATCAACCTCTCGCAGGGATTTCCTGACTTCTCCCCGCCCGAAGAGCTCTTGGCGGCTTTGGAGCGGGCCACGCGTGGTCCGCTCCACCAATACGCCGTGACCTGGGGCGCCCCGCGTTTCCGTCAGGCCCTGGCCAAGAAGATCCACCGTTTCAGCGGCCTGGCGATCGACCCCGATCAGCACCTCGTCGTCACCTGCGGCAGCACCGAAGCGATGATGGTCGCGATGATGACCGCCTGCAATCCGGGCGACAAGGTGATCGTCTTCTCGCCGTTCTACGAAAACTACGCCGCCGATGCGATCCTCTCCGGCGCCGAGCCGATCTACGTGCCCCTGCGCGCGCCTGATTTCGCCTTCGACCCCGATGAGCTCGCCAAGGCTTTCGCGCAGAAGCCCAAGGCGATCATCGTCTGCAATCCGTCGAACCCCTGCGGCAAGGTCTTCACGCGCGACGAGCTGATGACGATCCTGCGGCTGGCCGAGCAGCACGACGCGTTCGTCATCACCGACGAACCTTACGAGCACATCGTTTACGCCCCGCACGAGCATGTGTATTTCGCCGCCCTGCCGGGCGCGTTCGAGCGCACCATCACCTGCAACTCGCTGTCGAAGACCTATTCCATCACCGGCTGGCGCCTCGGTTACGTGCAGGCCGCCCCGCACGTCATCGCCCAGGCCCGCAAGGTGCACGACTTCCTGACTGTCGGCGCGGCCGCGCCGTTGCAGGAGGCCGCCGTCGCGGGACTCGAGCTGCCGGACTCCTATTACGCCGGCCTCGGCGAACTCTACGCCGCCAAGCGGATGCTATTCACGTCGATCCTCGCCACGACCGGACTGAAGTTCACCGAACCGCAGGGCGCCTATTACTCGCTCCTCGATGTCTCGCCGCTCGGTTTCAAGACCGACACCGAAGCCGCCGAATGGATGATCAAGGAGATCGGCGTCGCCGGCGTCCCTGGCTCATCGTTCTTCCGCGAACCCGAGCACCGCTACGTCCGCTTCCACTTCGCTAAGAAGGAGGAGACGCTGAAGGCGGCCGGGGAGAAATTGGCGAAGCTGAAGAAGGGGTAGGGGCAGGGGTAGGGGTAGACCTTGTCATCGGGTAGGGTCGGCACTGCGTGCCGACCTAGCTGCATCTCCCACGACAGACGCTAGGTCAGCACGCAGTGCTGACCCTACCAACATTACCTACCCCTACCCCTACCCCTGATCGTCGGTTAGCGCCCTGCGCTACCCGACGATCTTCTTATACGGCTCGCCTTCGTTCTGCGTCGGGCGTTCCGGGCGGCCTTTATAGCGATAGGTCAGGCCCATGTTGTCGATGCCGAGCAGCCAGAGGATGGTCGCGTGGAGGTCGTGGACGTGCAGAGGGGTCTCCGCGGCGCGCAGGCCGAGGTCGTCGGTGGTGCCGATGGTCTGGCCGCCCTTCACGCCGCCGCCGGCCATCCACATCGAGAAGCCGGTAGGGTTGTGGTCGCGACCATCGCCTTTCTCGGACATCGGAGTGCGGCCGAATTCTCCGCCCCAGACGACGAGCGTGTCTTCAAGCAGGCCGCGGGCCTTCAGGTCCTTGAGCAGGCCGGCGACGGGCTTGTCCATTGCGGCGCAGAGACCGGCGTGGTTGCTTTCGATCTTCGTGTGGGCGTCCCACTTCGAGCCGGCGCCGTGGTAGATCTGGACGAAGCGGACGCCGCGTTCGACCATGCGGCGGGAGAGCAGGCAGAGTCGTCCCATGCCCTCGGTCGTCTTGTCGTCGAGGCCGTAGAGTTTGCGCGTGGCTTCGGTCTCGCCGGTGAGGTCGACGACGCCCGGGGCTTCGGCCTGCATGCGGGCGGCCATCTCGTAACCTGCCAGGCGGGCGCCGAGTTCGGAGCGGTCCGGGTAGCGGGCGGCGAAGTCCTTGTTCACGCTGTTGATCAGGCGGAGCTTGCTGGCCTGCAGGTCGGCCGCGACCGCTTCGGGCGTGTTGAGATTCGGGATCGGCTCGGCGCCGCCCTGGATGCGCACGCCTTGGTAGCCGGCGGGCATGAAGCCGGCGCCCCAGTTACGGGGTCCGTTGATGACCGTGTTCTGGTTGTCCTGCATCACGATGAACGCGGGCAGGTTACGGTTCTCGGAACCGATGCCGTAGTTGATCCACGAGCCCAGCGACGGCTTGCCGGCGAGGATCGAGCCAGTGTTCATCTGGCAGACGCCGGCGGAGTGGTTGATGCCATCGGCCTTGCACGAGCGGATGACCGCGAGGTCGTCCGCACAGGAGGCGATGTGCGGGATCCAGTCGGAGAACCACTGGCCGGACTGGCCGTGCTGCTTCCACTCGCGCTTCGAGGCGAGCAGGGGCGACTTCGATTCACCCATCGCGGTGATGACGGAGCCGAAACTGTCGGGGAGGCGCTGACCGGCCAACTTATTCAGGAGCGGCTTAGGATCGAGGAGGTCCATCTGCGACGGACCGCCTTCCATGAAGAGGAAGATCACGCTCTTGGCGCGGGGCTTGATCTGGCCGACGCCAGGCTGGAGAGGCGTGCCGTCGGCGGGGACGACGATCTCCTTGGCGAGCAGGTCACTGAAGGCCATGGCGCCCAGGCCGAGGCCGGCGTTGAAGAGGAAGTCGCGGCGAGACGACGAGGCTTCTATGCGATGGCAGCGTGGGTCGTTCATTCGACGTAAAGGAATTCGGAAGAGTTGAGGAGGGCGTGGCACAGCGCGGCCAGCGGCACGTGCTCGGCCTTGGGCGAGGCTTCCTCCTTGAGGGCGCCGACGGAGAGTTCGCGACCTTGACCGGAGGAGTCGCTCATCGTGCCGGTCTTGGCTTCGAAGCGCCAGAAACCCAGCGTGGAGGGGCGGACTTCCTCGGTGGAGTAGAGGAGCTGGTCTTCGGGGAGGGCGCCGGAGCTGAAGCGCACTTCGTCGACGACGCCGTGGAAGGAGCCGTCGGTGTCGGCGTTCTTGCCGCCCAGCTGCAGCGGCGCCGTCGCGGTCTTCACGCTGGTGAGGGCATACTTCACATTGTCATGCAGCAAGGGCTCGTCGTCATTGGAGAGGTCCTTGAGGGTGAAGGCGACCTCACCCGGACGTTCCGGCGTGGCGTAGCGGACGGAAGCGGCGACGTAGTAAGGCTTGTTCAGGTCGACCCGCAGGTTGGAGAACGCGACGGCTTCGCCGAAGGTCCCGCCGAGGAGCGGACCGTGGGCCTGAAGCACGAGCACCTTGGGGGCGCGTCGGGATTTCTGACCCGTGACGCCGAATTGCCAGTAGCCATCGCTCTTACCTTTGCCCATCTGTGCGGCGATCACGCGGACGGAGCCGCTGTCGCTGATCGAACGCGGCACGATGACCGCTTCGATGGTGAAGCCGGCGGCGAGGTCGGCCTCCTTGGCGCCCGGGGCCAGGAAGGGGCGGCGGTGACCGGCGGCGAACTGGGCGCCCTGACCGTCGCGGAAGGGGACCTTCTCCGGCTGGAAGTCACGGGCGATGGCCGCGGTGACCACGGCGGTGGTGCGTTGGCCGCGCACTTCGTCGAGGAAGGCGGCGGCGCGCTTGGCTTCGGCGGCGGAAGGCGCGCGGGCGTAGAGGAGCTGGTAGAGACGGCGGACCTGTGCGGTCTCGTCGCCCGGGGCGTCGGCGGTCACGCGGCGGGCGAGGGTCTCGCTGCGCTTCAGCATGAACGGACTGTTGAGCAGCAGGAGCGACTGGATCGGCGTCGTGGTCACATCGCGCGAGGAGGCGCTGCTGAACCACTGCGGGGCGTCGAAGATGTCGGCGAGTGGGTCGCGGTTATTGCGCATGATGCGCGTGAAGATGCTGCGCACGGGCTCGCCGTAGATCACGCTGGGTCCGGCCTGCTTATCGGTCTTGAGGTCGCCGCAGGCGACGTAGAGCGCGTCGCGGATCTGCTCGGCTTCGAGGCGCTGAGGCTGGAAGCGCCAGAGCAGGGTGTTCTGCGGGTCCTTGAGCTGGCCGCGCACGACGTCGGCAGGCTGGCTCGAGCGGCGGTAGGCGGCGCTCGTCACGAGCAGGCGCGTCATCGCCTTCTGATCCCAGCCCTTGGCCATGAACTCATCCGCGAGCCAGTCAAGGAGCTCGGGGTGCGTGGGCGGTTCGCCGAGGTTGCCGAAGTCGCTGGCGTAGGGCGTGAGGCCGCGGCGGAAGCAGAGCTGCCAGAGGCGATTCATCGCCAGGCGCGCGGTGAAGGGGTTGGACTTGTCGGTCAGCCAGCGCGCGAGCGTGGCACGACGGCCGGTGGAGCTGCCGTCGGCGACGGGCGTGATCGACGCGGGCGGAGCGGGGTATTGCGTGCTCAGGACGGTGAGGAAGGCCGGCGGGACGACCGTGCCTTTCTTCGGGATGACGGCGTCGAAGCCCGCTACGCCGGTCTCGCGGACGGCCAGGACGTAAGGCGGTTCGGCGGGCTTGAGCTTGTCGTGTTCGGCCAGCTTGCGCTTCAGGTCGGCGTGCTTGACGCTGTCTTCACCCTTGATGAAGCGGTCGAGGCGCGCGTACTCGTAGTCGACTTGGCGCCAGGCGAGGGCGGCGATCTGCTGCTCGTAAGGGGTACGCTGCGCTTCCGGCTTGGCGATCATCGCCTGGATGTCGTCCGGGAACATCACCACGGCCTTGCGGGTCGCCGTCTCGCGGTATTTCAGCTCAAGGGCATCGATCTCGTCGCGGATCGCCTTGGTCTCCGCTTCCCACTTCGCCCGCTGGCGGCCGTGCTCGGCGGCCTGGGCTTCGGTCCACGCGATGCGGTCTTCGACCGGCACTGTGTTATTGAAGAAACTACGCAGCGCGTAGTAGTCGCGCTGCAGGATGGGGTCGAACTTGTGGTCGTGGCAGCGGGCGCACTGCATGCCGGCGCCGAGGAAGACGTCGCCGGTGGTGTCGGTGATGTCGTTGAGGATGTTCTCCCACTGGCCGCGGGCGTCGCGGTTGTTGTATTCGTAGATCCAGTGGCGGAGGTAGCCGAGGGCCGTGAGCGCGTCGGGGTCGCCGGGGAAGAGTTCGTCGCCGGCGATCTGCTCCTGCACGAAGCGGTCGTAAGGCTTGTTCTCGTTGTAGGCCTTGATGACGTAGTCGCGGTAGCGCCAGGCGGTCGGACGGAAGTCGTCGATGCGGAAGCCGTCGCTGTCGGCATAGCGCACGAGGTCGAGCCACGCGCGGGCCATGCGCTGGCCGTAGGCAGGGGAGGCGAGCAAGCGGTCGACAAGTTTGAAGTAGGCCGCTGGATCCTGGTCTTGGACGAACGCGGCGACCTCTTCGGGCGAGGGCGGGAGGCCGGTCAGGTCGAAGGTGACGCGGCGGATGAGCACGGCGCGCTCGGCTTCGCCGGAGGGCGTGAGGCCTTCCTGGGCGAGGCGCGCGTCGATGAAACGATCGACCGGGTGCGCGGCAGCGCCGGCGGGGAGTTCGGCGCGCTTGATCGGCTGGTAGGCCCACCAGGCCTTCTCCTTCGCGCCGATGGTGCCGGGCAAGTAGCGACCGGCGACGGGCGCCTTGGTGCGGCTCTTCGGCCAGGCGGCGCCGGACTTCACCCAGTCTTGGAGGAGGGAGACCTCGTCCTTCGTCAGGCGGTCGCCCTTGGGGGGCATCATCTCGTCGGGATCGGACGACAGGATGTTTTTGAGGAAGAGGCTGGCGTCCGGGTCGCCGGGGACGAGGGCGGCGCCGCCGTCTCCGCCCGTGGTCAGGCCGGCGAGGCTGTCCATGACCAGTCCGCCCTTGTTCTTGCCGGCGGAATGGCTGTGACACTTGAAGCAACGCTCGTCGAGCAGGGTCACGGCCTTCTCCGCCAAGTCGTCGGAAGCGGCCGAAAGGGCGGCGCCGGACGAGGCCAAGAGGCAGGCAGACAGGCTGAGCAGTCGCAAAGACATCGGGGGAGCCCTCTTTATGAGGGCTTTCGATTGAGACTGCAAGCCGCCGCCGCTGGTTCCTAGCGAAGCCCCTTTTTCCAGGCGGGATAGTCTTTGGCGAGCAGGTCCCGGGCATATTCCCCGAACCAGCTGTAGCCGTTACGGCGCTCGTGGCCGATGTCCGCCAACTTGGGCTTCGGGATGCCGTCACGGTCGCAGACATAGGGCTGGCCGGTCTTCAGGTCGTAGAAACGGGCCCAGAGGTCAGGGGCGGCCGGATCCGGCGCCATCACGAGGTCCTTGCCGCCGAGCAGGGTCTTCGTGGTCTCGAGCCGCTGGCCTTTGACACGATGGGCTTCGAACCAGGCGACGGCGCCCTCGATCGCAGCACGGATCTCGGCCGAAGGGTTATCGAGGCTCATCAGCAGCCGTACGATACCGACGGACTCGCTGCCACTGAACGATGGGAGTTCGTAAGAACGTGCTTTGGCCGGAGCGAAGGTCTTCTCGTCGTGCTGCGCGCACCAGACGGTCGGCTGGCCGTCGACGATGATCTGGCACTTCAGGATGCAGGCGATACCGCGGTCGAAGGCTTGGCGGCAGGATGCGCGAACCTTGGCGTCGAGGAAGGCGTAGCGGGCGTCGCGCCCGACCTCGCGGACGAATTCCAAGACGCGTACCATCGCTCCATCGTTGTAGGTGATCCGGTCGTAATAACCTTTGCGCAGCGGGAAGAACTGCGGCCAGCCACCGTTCGCGTATTGGGCTTTGAGTACGTAAGCCAAGCCGCGGTCAAAGGAGTTGCGATAGGCCTCGGCCTGCGTCGCGTTGACCATGCGCGCCATGAAGCGGAGTTCGTCGACGGTGCCTTTGTTATCGAAGGTCGGCTGGAGTTTCGCCCGGTCTCCGTCGTAGGGCTGGCTGACCGTATCGGTGTTCTTCGGCCAGCCGCCGGCATCGGCCTGATAGGTAAGGATGATGTCGGCGACCTTCTTGGCCTCCGCGGACGCGAACCAGGCGTCGGCTTTGCCCAAGTAGCGTCGGGCGCTGTCGTCGGCCGCGAGGCGAGGTAGCATGGCCAGGACCGCGAGGAGGAGCAGGGTGGGGCGCATGATGAATTTGGGGTAGGGGTAGGGATAGGGTTAGGGGTGGGGGAGTAAATGAAGGAAAGCGGGGGAGGGCTGTTGCGGTTGTCTTAGGCAGATTAATCCGCTTTGTTCTGGGAGTGCCATCTCCGCTGCCGTTCATCCTCGCTTCCGCTTCGCCGCGTCGCACCGAGCTTCTGCGTGATGCGGGTCTGCCGCACCGCGTCGTCGTCGCGGCGGTGACCGAGCACGAGGATCCGTCGACCGATCCGGCGAAGATGGTCCTGCATAACGCCCGCTTGAAGGCCGCGGCGGTCTCCCGCCTCCATCCCGACGCGCTGGTCCTCGGATCGGACACCACCGTAGCCCTCGGCGACCAAGCGTTGAATAAGCCGGCCGACCTCGCCGAATCCCGTGCGATGCTGCGCAGTCTTTCCGGCCGCGAGCACACCGTGCACACCGGCGTCTGCCTGCTCTGTCCGTCGCTGGGCATCGACGAATCGCATGACGTCACGGCTTGGGTCCGCTTCAATGTTTTGTCCGAAGCCGACATCACCCGCTATCAAGGACTGGTGAACACTTTGGACAAGGCCGGCGCTTACGGCATCCAGGAAGGCCGGGAGATCATCATCGCCGATTACCAGCGTCCCATCGCGACGATCATGGGCCTGCCGGTCGAATTCGTCAAAGCCCGCCTTGCCGCGCTGGGTGTCTTGGAGAGACTTAAATCATGAAAACCTGGCTGCTTCTGTTAGCTGCTACGGTCGGTGCGCAGACGCCTGTCGTCAGTGGCGACGCCGAGCTGACGGGCCTCATCGGCGGCAAGCCGCTCGTCATCCGCACCACGAGCCGCCTGGCCGGCGCCATCGATTCGGTGAGGTGGGACGGCGTGGAGTTCATCGACTCGCACGACCACGGTCGCCAGCTGCAGTCGGCGATCAACGCCGACGTCAACGGCGTCTTTCACGTCGAATGCTACAACCCGACCGAAGCCGGTTCGGTCGTCGACGCGCTCGGCCCGAAGTCGACCAGCCGCCTCGAGGCCATCTCGGTCCAAGACGGGACTTTATGGACGCGCACGCGGATGGCCTTCTGGCTCGCGCCGGGCATGTCATCCCACGGATATGTAGCGCAGAACACCACTCTGCTCTCGGATTTCGTCCTCAACAAGAAGGTGCGCATCGGCCGGCCGGACATGGATCATGTGCTCGATTACGACGTGACCTTCAAAGTTCCCGAAGGTCGCCCGCACCAGTATCTGCAGGTCGAGGCCCTGACGGGCTACATGCCTTGGTCGTTCAGCGAGGAACTCCGTTTCGATGCCAAGACTTCGACGCTCGTCCCCTTGCCGCGCCAGAATGGCGAGCAATCCGATCCGGTGGTCCTTTCGACCCCTTCCGGTTCCCATGCCATGGGGGTCTTCACGCCGACGAGATCTTTGTCAGGTAATCCTGCCCCGGGCTACGGGCGGTTCAAGTTCGAGTACGATAAAGTCGTGAAGTGGAACTGTGTCTTCCGCCTCCGGCCGGACTCGCCAAGGCATCTCCACCATGCCTACAAGCTTTACGTGGTCATCGGCACGCGTGAGGACTGCAGGCGGACCCTTGCGGCGCTGACGCAGGAGTTCGGCGGCCGATAATCACGCTGTCCTACGCTTGAAGTCGCCCGGGTCGCCCCTAACTTCGGGGCGTGCACCCTGATGATCCCATCGACCTGCGCGCCGCGGCCTTCGCGGCGGTGGCGTCGTTCGGCCTGCACCTCCTCCTGCTCTGGCTCCTGCCGGATACGTTCCGGCAGGCGGTCGCGTTCGTCCGGCCGGTGGAAGTCCTGACCGCTCCGGTGAAGATCGACGAAGCGCGGCTACCACCCAAGTTGCGTTTCGCCGAGACCAACCCGCTGGCCAACCAGGCCGTGCCGAAGACGGCGCCGTTCACTTCCGCCCGCAATCAGACCGCGGCCCAGCCGGTGCCGGAGAAGATGCCCTCTAATTCGGCCCTGCCGAAGTCCGCCGGCACCTCGCCGGAGATCCGTCTC